>DATIUT010000279.1:0-9528 GCA_035466615.1 Anaerolineales bacterium
TTGCCACGCATAATCGCAAGCATTTCCTGGATGACCCGAAAGTTGTAGAAAGGTCGGGCCTCAAAATTGGAACGCCAGGTGATGTCCTTGCCTGGATAAGAGAGAATTTGAACTCGTAACGAAAAACGATCTCGGGCGGGATGGGGGGAGGTTGTCAACGGACTCTGTCACGGACTCACGGACGGAAGCGGACGTTTGGTGTGAGGAATGAAAGACGCTCGGGGCGTAATGTCCACGAGACCGTCTTGATTTGCATGAACATTTACCGATTGGAAAGCCAGCCGATTAGCCCCGCTATAAAGTCGATGATCCCATAAATGACCGCGCCGTAGAACAGAACATATCTTCCACCTCCCTTGCTGGCAATGGCCATGGTCCCGCACGTGAGCACGATACCGATGACAGCCCAGATCAAGCCGCGGGTCATCCGCTTTTTATTCTTTTCGGCAAGGGCCTTTTTGATCACTTTTTGAGTCTCGACAACGATCTGATTTGCCGCGGCAGGCGTGACGCCCTGATCGGTCAATTTTTGGGCGACAACTTTCGGGGATTGCTTCCTGGCAAGTTCCTGTGCGGCGAATCGAAACAAGCCCGAGAGATCCTGCTGACTGTTTGTGACGGCGCGGTGGAGTGGTTCAACCGCTTTCGGCTGAGGCGGTTTCAAATCCATTGAAGCCGCCGGGGATGATGCCATAGACTTCGGTGTTACAGCCTGAGCGGAAGGGCTGTCAGTCTGTGATACAAAACGCGGAGGAGTGGGAGCTGCCGGAAAGATCCCTTTTTGGCGAAATTCGGCCGCCTTGTTTTTGGCAGGTTCGTTATTGGGGTTGATTCGCAACGCATTATCCAGGCAAAATAAGCGTTCCGCATCAACCGTCACGACACCCGCGAGCCATAGCCAGGCTTTTTCTGCGGTCGTGTTATCCTGGGTTGCTCTTGTGAGCAATTGAAACGCGCGGGCTTTGTCACCGGCTTTTGCGGCATTAATACCTTGTTGAAGTAAACTTTCCATGTCGCCTCCAATATCGGACTTATGTTATACCCTGGGCATTATAGAAAAAGCTCTTAACCGGTACCGTGCCCATCTTCGCTATTTTACCGTACTCGGATGTTTATAAAATCACAAGAACATTGATATGGTATTTTGTATGTCAATAGGGGAAACCGCTTCGAAACGCCACAACGCCTCCGCGAGACCGTCCTGGTTTATGGAAACGGCTTGGGTGTAAAATTCATCATCGAACCAATTGAAGTCTTAACTTTAGGAGTAGCGTATGAAAGACAACTCAGGTTTGAAAAAGCCCAAAGATAATTGGGCGAATGGGGAATTATATGAACGTTACGTCGGCCGCTGGAGCCGCCCTGTAGCGCGCGAGTTCCTGCAATGGCTGGCGGTCCCTGCGGGTGGTCAATGGCTGGATGTGGGTTGTGGGACAGGCGCGCTCAGCCAAACCATCCTTGAAGTATCGGAGCCTGCGGGCATCACCGCACTGGATCATTCGGAAGCGTTCGTGGCGTTCGCATGCAGTCAGATCACAGATGAAAGAGTACGGTTCGAAGTGGGAGACGCCCAGATTCTTCGCTCCGATATCGGACCCTTCGACGCCATCGTATCGGGACTCGTCCTCAACTTCATCCCAAAACCCGATCAGGCTCTCGCAGGGATGAGACGCGTTGCACGAAAAGGCGGGGTTGTGGGTGCATACGTCTGGGATTACGCCGAAGGTATGCAATTGATGCGCCACTTCTGGGATGCGGCGGTCGCGTTGGACCCAAAGGTGAAAGATATCGATGAAGTCAGGCGTTTTCCCCATTCCAGGCCCGGACCTTTGAAAGAACTTTTTCAGGGGGCGGGCTTTCACCACGTGGAAGTAATACCTGTGGATGTCCCAACTCACTTTCGCGACTTCGACGATTATTGGTCGCCGTTTTTAGGCGGGCAGGGCCCTGCACCGAGTTATGCCATGTCGCTGGATGAGGAGGTTCGAGTCCGTCTTCGGGAAAAAATCCGTGCGGATTTGCCCATTCAGCCGGATGGTTCGATTCACTTATCTGCCAGGGCCTGGGGCATCAAAGGAGTCTGCTGAACTGTAGGGATCAGTGTTGTGATGGAAAAACGGTCTCGCGGACGTTACGTCCGCGAGACCGTTTTCGATTTTGGGCGCGGCTGTTATTTGGTGGGTGTCAATACAATGACGGGAATCACGCGCGCCGTCTTGCGGCGGTACTCGTCAAAGCCGGGCATCATGGCAACCATTTGGTCGTACAGGCGTGTCCGCTCTGGTTCTTCAGCGACCGTTGCCTGGGCTTGAAATTTCTCCGTTCCCACTTCAACAGTCACCAGTGGATTCGCCACAACGTTGTAATACCAATCGGGGTGGGTGGGCGCTCCGCCTTTGGAGGCGATCACCACCAGCCGCTCGCCATCCCTGATGCAGGCTACCGGATTGATACGTTCCTGTCCGCTCCTCGCTCCTTTTGTGTGTAAAAGGAGCAGTGTCTTGCCTTCAAAATATCCGCCGACTTTGCCGTCATTGGCCCGAAACTCATCGATGATCTTCTTGTTTCCCTCGTTCATGTCACTCATTTCTATCTCCTTTAAAGTACGAATTTACGATGTTGCCAAAATGTGCATTCTTACCGACCAATTTTCGGGGGAGGCTGGGAGGGGTGGAATGAACAACGGTCTCGGATGTTATGTCAACGAGGCCGCTATGTTATGCATTGTGGATGTGTGGAGAAGACAGGGAAAGAAAAACCCGGAGGAAATACCTCCGGGTTTGCCTGTACGGTTGCTTGAACTTTTTATCGGTCTCCCACCATCAAATTGACCTTCACAGAACCTGCCACATGGTCAAACTGTTGTTCGGCGGTGCTTTTCAGGATCTTTGCCACCTTTGCCTTGGTCCTCTTTTTGGTCGTTCCATTGGCATAAATTTTGTGTTTTGGCAGTTTGTCTGCCGCAAAATCCACATTGATTGACATTTGAAAAATTCCGTCATTCTTATCCAGCCCTTTTTCAAGGTCGGTGATGACGTTATCCAGATAGTCGAAGATGGTCTGGGAGATTTCGTCGTATTTGGGTAACGTTAATTCGATTCCGTTAAATGTGACTTTTTTGGTCATATCCTGTTTCCTTTTCAAAAAACCTTAATGACAAGGCAACGATACACCCAGAATAATCATTTTGTCGGAAAAAGACATTGTCACTTCATTTCAATTTTTGGAGACATGGCTATGGCGGGCAAAGGCAGGAGAGGTTGAATCAATGCACCCCGTCGCTTGCAATTTTGGAAACCTGAGTTCGGCTGTTTCTGGTAAAATGTGGGGAATTAATCTTCTATTCATAAAAGGTCAAGTCAACGTGTCAATGGATATAGGTGGTAAGAACAAGAAATCAGACGCGGTCCCGAACAGGGATGATGAAGTTGTTGATTCCAGCGGGGAAGTGCTCCTTGAATTGGTAAATCCTGGTGAATATGTGCTGGGTTATACGTTCTTTTTAATTCCTGAAATTGCTTCCTGCCAGTTAACGGGCGAATTGGCTGAATTGTTGTCGGAAAGTTTGAAAAAGATTTGTACATCAAATGGGTGGAAGCTGGAATTCGTTGCGGTTGACCCCAAATACATCCAATGGGCGCTGTCGGTGCCTGCTGTTGTCGCCACCGGGCAGATCATTCAGCAGGTGCGTTCAAAGTTAACCGAGCAAATTCTCATTAATTTCAAGGGGAAATTTGAGACGAAAGACCCGGCCGATTTTTGGGCACAAGGATATTTACTCATTCATGGGTTAAGCCCCCGCCCTGTTGAAATCATTGAGCAATATATCCGCTTGATCCGGCAGCAACAAAAAAAGATGACACCTTAAACAGTATTTGGAAAGGTTAAATTGAAGATGAAGACTTTGTTTGAATAAAAACGGTCTCGGACGTAACGTCAACGGGACCGTTTTTATTTGCTACTTTATCATGGTGACTTCGACGGTCACATTCAACTTGTCGCCGATTTCTTCGAGCGTATCACTCCATGCGTGGAAGGGTAACTGCGGCGGCACAAGGACGGTCGCATTCATGGTGAAGAGGGGTGTGCCGCTCATTGGGGCGGGGGCGGTTGTAGTTTCCATGTCTTCGATATTGATCCCCCGCTGTGCAAGATGATGGGCGATCTCGTAGATGATTCCCTCGTGGTCCGCGCCCAGCACTTCGATCTGGTAGGGGAGCCAGCCCGCATATTTCTTTGTGTGGTCGTCCTCTGTTTGCAGGAACGTGACCTGGAAGCCTTCGCTGCGCAGTTTTTCAAACCCCGCTTCGAGGGCGGGCATGTCCTTCCCCTTCAATGAGATCAATGCCAGCATCGCGAATTCCCCGCCGAGGCGCGCCATGCGGCTTGTCTCCACGTTCCCTCCGTGTTTGACAAGCAAATTTGTGATCTCTTCGACAATCCCGACTCGATCGTGTCCCGTTAGTGTAAGGACAATTTCCCTGTTCATAATGGCTTCCTTTCATCATCTGCTTTTGTGAAATTTGGGCAAGTATAGCATGGGAGAAACAGGATGAAAAACGGCATCGGATGGGATGTCAGCGGGACCGGTTTTTAATTCTGCAACTCGTATCTGAAAATCCCGATTTTTAGCCCATCACGTAGTACAATAAACGTGTAAGAGTTTGACAATTTTGTTTTTGCCTATTCATGGGGGAATGGATGGTCATCAGGAAACGAAATCTCGAAAACTCCAAACTGAGTCCAGTCACTTTTATACTCTTTTTGAGGAGATACTATGGTTAAAAATAAGTCTAAATTCGATGAAAAATGGAAGACGATTCGCGGCCGATCCACGGAATGGTGGAGTCTATTGGCTGAGCACGACCTGAAAAAAGTGGATAAGGCGGAGGACAAGCAGGATAAGTTCCTCACCATGCTCCAGGTCAAATATGGGTATACGCGTCAACAAGCCACGGAAGAGGTCAACAGGCGTTGGGCGGCATTTTACAGGGCAAAAAGCAAGGTTACTGCGTAGGAATAAAATAACCTTGCGTGTAACTTCGTCGGAAGAGCCATTCACCCCGATCCATGGTCGGGGTGAACTCTTTGATATCATTAACAACGCGGTTGGTGAAATTCGAAGCGGTTCGGGTGAGGTCACCGACCGCTGGATGTTTGGATCAACGGTCGGCGGGGCGGGAGGCGGGCCTTCATCCAAAATAAAAAGGCTCCGGAGAAAACCCGAAGCCTTTTAAGTTTTGTACGTTTGCCAGACTTTTACAGGTAAACGGACGGCTCTCTGCCTTCTTCTCTTTCGCTCTGTCGAATTGCAAGCACTCTCTCGGTCGTCTTGGACAAAGCCCAAAGGATGAAGGCGATGGGCAGTATGAAAAGTAACGCGGTATACATGGTAAGCTCCTATTTCTATGCCGCCATTATACCACAAAATTATATATAATTTTGTGATCTCCCCTTGGACTACTCCAAACCCTTGACCGCTGTTTTCAGATCCTGGTAGATCGGGATAACCTGCGAAACGCCGACCAGTTCCAGCACCTTGACCACGTTATCCTGCGGATTGAGAAATGCCATCTTCCCGCCCCGGCTCGCGACCGATTTGGCTGCGTTCACCAGCATGGGGATTCCCACCGACGAGATGTAATTCACCTCAGACAGGTCCACCAATACGCGGACTTTATCCCCCGCACAGTGATTCGCAAACTGGACCTCGATGCTGTACGTCCCATTCAAGTCGAGTCTCCCCTCGAGCTTGATCAAACGGATTCCATCCTTTAGTTCGGTGTATTCGAGTTTCATGCTTGATCACCCGGTCGCAAGTAATCCGTCCCGCTTGAAAGGACGATGCTTGCTACTGTACCGTTAAATTCGACGGCTATAGTCATGGTCAACTCCTTTGAACTTCCAAAGGATACCACAGGAGGGGCAACCCTCCCGTAAAATCCTGCGTGATATAATTCCGCCCGCCCTGGAAAAATTGGGGCGGGCTTTTGGTTTTGGAGGATAAATGGCTCTTAAGATAGTTTCTGTTCCGAATACGATCATCCACAAGTCCCCACCGCCACTGATTGAAGTCTCCGGTACACACCGCGAGATGGGACAGCAGGTCGGCGAGGCGCGCCGCGAACAGGTGCAACATAGTGTGGAGAACGCGCGTAAGTTGCTCGAGCAGGCATATGACACACTTGAGTTGACCTGGGAGGGTGCGCAGATACAATCGCGCAAGTACCTGCCGTTTGCCGAGGAACGGTACCCTCAATATGTGGAGGAGTGGCGCGGCATTGCAGAGGGTGCAAACGTCCCTTTTAATGAGATCGTGACGCTCAACGTCATGGAAGCGGTCACTGTGGACGCCCTGCACCTCACGCGTTGCACCAGTTTCGCAGTAAACGAGGAACGCACGGCGGATGGGCATGTGCTTGTCGCACATAATGAAGATTGGGTTCCCGAGGACGAAGATGACGTGTACGTCGTCAGCGCGAAACCGGCGCAGGAACCTCCGTTTCTTGCCATGACCTATGGAGGCCTCCTGTCCAATGTGGGATTCAACGCCTATGGCATTGCGCAACTCATCGACTCTGTGTACCCAAACGACTCGCGTATGGGTATTCCGCGCCTGGTTGTGGCGCGGGCGGTGCTGGCGGCGAGACGTTTATCCGGTGCCATTGGTCGCACACTTATCCCGCATCGCGCCGCAGGATATAACCATTTACTCGCCCATGAAAGCGGAGAGTTGTATTCGGTGGAGGTTTCGGCGCGCAAATTCGATATCCTGCATGGCACGGATGGATACATGACCCATACCAATCATTATCTATCCCAGACCATGAAGAGTATCGAACACGAGCCGGAAGAATTGATCTCTTCCCGTGTGCGTTATTTCAGGGCGGACCGTTTGTTGCGGCAGAGTTCAGAACATACGATCAAATCATTACAGGCGATCCAAAAAGATCATGTCAACCTGCCGAACTCGATTTGCAATCACGATATCGAGGGGATCGATCCACTTGACCGCGAAAGTACGATCTGCGCCCTGGTCATTGACCTGACGGCGCGCGAGATGCACATCGCGTGGGGAAACCCCTGCCAGAATGCATATCACACATATCATTTGAATGAATAGGCAGGAAAGAAATAAAGCGATGAGACTGCTGGTAAGGC
Organism: Anaerolineales bacterium; assembly: GCA_035466615.1. Taxonomy (GTDB): domain Bacteria; phylum Chloroflexota; class Anaerolineae; order Anaerolineales; family Villigracilaceae; genus Defluviilinea. Next base: position 7,162 of record DATIUT010000279.1, read on the forward strand.
GGTCTCATCGCTTATTAATCAGGATAAACAAAAAACATACGCATGCCGTATGTCTTTTTTGTGCCCCCAAGGGGACTCGAACCCCTGTTTGAGCCTTGAGAGGGCTCCGTCCTGGGCCGCTAGACGATGGGGGCGAACTAGCGGGCGAGATTGTATCATCCCAAAAAGGAAACGTCAATCAATGACTACTTGGGCGTGAGCCGGTATACGTCTCCTTGTTTACTGGAGAAGAGTAATTCGAAATTCGCCTTGGATGTCAGTTGTTCGGGGGCAAGGACATATTCCTTGAAGCCCAGTTCCTTCATCCAGATCACATAGCCTGCACCGTCCTCTCCGGGCCAATCTGGATAGTTTGTCAGCACTTCCTCGGGATCTGGTGATTCCGGGCGGACAGGTCCCTGCGGGAGTTTAAGGATCGTATGGCGTGCATATAGCCACGCGATGGGTTCATAGTTGCTGTAGACCTTGTCTTCGGCGGTGATGGAAAGTGACCCGACGAATTCTCTTATCCCTGATTCGTTTTGGGTGCGGGTATTATATAGGTTGTATTCGCTGATCTCCCCGTTGTAATATGCGTTTCGAAGAGTTTTTTGGATGTTGTTCAAAGGATATACCAGCCAAACGACGAAAACGATCACAGCCGCGTTGTGCAAAATGTTGATTGGAATTCGTCGCAGGTAAAATGGCATCAACTCCCGAATCGTCATAAATCCAAGCGCCATCAGCGATGGCAGGATGATGATGTGGATGCGGTCCATGAAGGGCCAGCGCACTTCGGAATAACTGACGTTGAAGACCAGCACGTTCAGATAAAAGATGAGAAATATCAGGCTGGGCAAAAACTTCGAATTCGCGATTTGTTTTACCCAATTGTTCCAATCGACAGAGCGGTTGCCTGTTATGAAAACAATCAGAAGAAGGGCAATGATCAGCCATTCGGGAATCCGATCTGTAACACTGTAGGGAACAAACCAATGAATAGTTTTTTCAATCGTTGTCTCCAGATTACCTTGTGGGTTGGGCGGCAGGCGGGTGCCAAACAAAATGCCTGTTTGCAAAAAATTATGAAAGTAGACCCAAAGCAGAGTCGGGAGGCTTGTCAAAAGACCAAATACCCCTGCTTGAAACAACCCTTTGAACCATTTCTTGCGGTGCAAAATAAAAATGATCAATGAGACCGTCAGAACGTGGATGAGTCCAACGTACCGCAATAATGGCGTAATGGTACATAACAAGCCGAGCAAGACCAGATTTTTTCGAGTTGGTTCTTCGATGAAGTTTGTGGCGAGTATCAGGAAAGTAATTGTCAACGCGAGGAATAGTAGATCCGAAAGCGTATTCGAAGCCATGCGAAGCAATGAGACCGAGGTGACGAATACTCCACTGCCAATGTAGGCATATAAAACATTCTCCGGGAATAACCTGCGAAAGAATTTCCCCGCCAGCCAGATGGTCAAACCAAATGTCAAAATGTTAAGATATTGCCCGACGACAAAAACATCCGCTTGCGTGATCCAGCCAATACCCGCGATGATGATCGAATATACAGGCGGGAACTGTGTCAACGGCACGCCGAGATATTCGTAAAAGCCTTTTCCGTTGATCAGGTTTTCAGCGGTGGATAAATATCTTGCACCATCGGTCGCCAGCCCTGCGCCGTATCGATACGTAACGAGGAACGCGAAAGACATCCCAAGCAATGTGATCCCCAGCAGATAGAACGTAAACGCTTTTTCCCGATTCATGTTTGTGGATTTTATCACGGTGTCAAAAAGATAATGATCTCGCCCGGTCCATGCACGCCGATGGTGTGCGACATTTCGATGTCGCCGGTGCGCGATGGCCCCGTGATGAACACTGCCGATCTGGTCCCGCGCGTCAGTTGGATTGCATTTTCGAGCGATGGATAAATATCCGACTCATGCAGGACTGCCAGATGGATTTCCGGCAGAAGGGACGCAAACAACTTGCCACCATCTCCATCCGCCTCCAACACGGATCCGGTATCTGCCAGCCCGCAAATCGCCTTTGTCACCCCGGCGCGTATCGCGGCGTCAACTCCGTGGCTGATGGTGATTCCTGCTTTCTGCAAGGCATTTTCCTCCAATACATTCGGCTCAAGATGGATGTGGCTGATACCTCGCGATTTCAAAAATTCGATGACTTTGTTTGTTACTTCGTTCTCCGTCGCGCGGATAATCTGCCCGTTGACTTTGGTGAGTTCTTCGATGAACTGGTCTACTCTGTTAATGTCACTCTGGGGGAGCGAAGCGACCAAAGAGTCTCTGTCTTCGCCAGGGAGGCCCTTCGCGGGGTTTATCCTGAGCGAAGTCGAAAGGCTCGGGGTGACATTCCCGTTTCGGATCT
>DATIUT010000280.1:0-16735 GCA_035466615.1 Anaerolineales bacterium
TGACTGATATTTGTCTAACATGTATAATCACCCGTCGGCATTATCCCAAACGCAGGAGTATATTATGGAAACAATCAACAACACACCGGAAACGGTGTTGGAACCAAAAACCAAGTTAACCGGCAAGGTGATCAAGACCACCCTCGCAGGCGCGATCGTGGATGTCGGCCAGTCCCTGCCCGGCGTGGTTCATATCTCACAACTCAGCAAGGATGCCGTCAACAAGGTTGAGGATGTGGTGAAAGAAGGTCAGATGGTGGATGTGTGGGTCCGCCGGGTCAAGAAAGACCGCATCGAACTCACCATGATCGAGCCTTTGGCGTTGGAATGGAAAGAGATCGAACCTGATATGGTCGTAAAGGGCAAGGTTGTCCGCATCGAATCGTACGGTGCATTTATCGAGATCGGCGCGGAACGCCCAGGCATGATTCACGTCAGTGAACTGGCTCGCGGATATGTCAAGACCCCGAACGAGGTTGTGAAAGAAGGCGATGAGGTCGAAGCCAAGGTGCTGGATGTCAATCGCAAAAAGAAACAGATCAAGTTGAGCATCAAGGCCTTGGAACCGGAGATCGAAGAGTTCAAACCGGCGAAAAAGGAAAATAGAAAGGCTGGCAAATCCGGGTCCAGGAAGGAAGCGGCGGAAGCCGTCCAACCGGAAGAGCCCAAGGAACCGGAACTCACCGCCATGCAAATCGCCTGGCAGGAAGCATTAAACCGATCCGGTGACAGCAAGGATTTCAAAATTAGAAAGAACAAAGCCGCGGTCTCACAGGAACAGGAAGAGTTACTAAACCGCACATTGGAAAAGCGCCTCCCCACCGGCGGATAATTTTGAGGGATCAACAAAGAGCAGATCTAACACCTGCTCTTTTTGATTCAGACAGAAACGTCACTCATATACCTTGCATACGCTTCTGGTCTAAGAAACAAAAGAATGAACACCGCTGAAAAGAACCCACCCAGATGCGCCCAATAGTTCACTCGATAATCCGCATATCCCCACAGGATCTCGATGGCAGGGATTATTTGAATACCAAAAAAGTAAAGCACGATCCATAAAGCACGGATGCGGGGCCAGAGCGGGAAAAAACTCACGAACACCAAAGTGCGAATCCGTCCGCCCGGGTAAAGCAATAAATAAGCGCCCATCAGACCGAATATCGCGCCGCTTGCCCCGATCCCGGGTATCGGCGAATCATACAAGACAACAATGTATAGAATATTCGCCCAGGTCCCGGCGAATAAATAGAAGGCGAGGTAGCGCCAGGGACCGCATGCGTCCTCCACGCGCCTGCCAAAAACCCAGAGCGGAAGCATGTTGCCCAACAGATGGAACAAATCGCCATGAAGGAACATCGTGGTGATGTTCGATATTGTTCCACCGCCAACCCTGTCCCTGATGAGGATTGGTGTTGTACCAAATTTCATATAAAAATTCCAATAACTATCAACAATATATGGCTCAATGTAGTAAATGAAACAATTTATCAGGATCAAAAGGACAGTGATCACGGGGAAAAAGGAATAGCGGTTCTTTTCTGTATCGTTCAGCGGGAGCATTTTCTCACCTTAAAGCAGCCGCGGAGGGATTTGAAAATCGGACAGCCGATTGAGCGAATCGATAAAGATCAATATCAACGGAACCAGCACCATCAGCCAGCCAATGGCACCGACTGTGATACGGGCAAAGAGCGTCCCGTCACCGCTTTCCAAAAACAACCGTTTCCAGATCATGTGCCGTGAACGGACTTCCGACACTGCAATCAGATAACTGCCTAACACTACCCACGGAAACGCAAACCACAAATAGCTTGTTGGAAGATTCAGGGGATTCAATCCCGCCTGGACCAGTGCAAGACTCAAATACAACAGGGGCCATGTAAACGACAGGCGTATGATCGAGGCACGCGGTGACACGTACCGGATCTTTTCTGCCTGCATTTGTTCGATGTGGACGATCCTTTCGTACAATTCACCGAAGGTTTCGGTACTGTCGGCTTTTGCCGCCTCGACTTTATAGATCGTCAGGGCTTCGTCAAACTTCCCTTCCTGCTCCAGATATTTCGCCTCGACCATAGGGTCTTTTCGAATGTTCCTCGGAATAGTCTTCTTCGTTGTTTCAATATTCCCCGCTGTATTACCCAGGTCCTTTCTTCGGGTCAGTTTATCAAGGTAGGCACGCGCCCTTTCATTAGACGGATTGATCGCCAAAACATTTTCGCAGGCGATGATCTTGTCTTCAAGTGAGTCCACAAGCCCGGCCAGCCACATCCAGGCCAGTTCGTTGCGGGAATCTTCCTCGATCACGCGCAAAAAAGCATCGCGCGCCGCATCTTTTTTCCCAGCACGCGCCAGTTCAACAGCATGGCGGAAAATATCGGACAAATTCACCCCATAATCATTCCGCCCCCTTGTGCCTCTTGCAATTCTTTCAGGAATTTTTCCTTGTTCGCCGAACGGGCGGTTTTTCCACTCGATGTCTTTATGACCCACTTCGGATCCACCACTTTGACGTAACGCAAAGCGATCGCTGAATTCTTTGTCACATGCAGTCGTATCGCGTCGGCAATCTTCTGTTGTTCGGCGGCATCTTCCGAATCCACTTCCGCAATGACCACAACATCTTCCGTGCCCTGCGCTTCGTCAAAAATACCGAATGCCACAGATCGCCCTCCGTGTACACCGGGCACTTCGTAGGTCAATGCCTCCAGGTCCTGTGGGTACACATTCTTGCCGCCCACAATGATCATATCCTTTTTGCGTCCCGAAACAAAGACCTCGCCATCCATGACAAATCCGTAATCGCCCGTCAGGTACCAGCCATCAACAAACGCCTTCCCGGTCAGGTCATCGCGATTGTAATACCCGGTCAACATGCAATTACTCTTCAAGGCAACTTCACCAATGGTACGTTCCGAAACATCCATTCCTTTTTCATCGAGGATCCGGATCTCCACGTTCTCCAGCGGCCGCCCGGACGACATCATCTTCATGGACGAACGCCCATCGAGCGGACTCTTTGCCACGCGTTCCACCATGAATGCCTCCCGGTCAATCTCAACAACAACTGGTTCGCTCCCCAATGAACTTTGAGTTACACCGAAGACATTCTCAGCCATCGCATACGACGTTTGCAGTGTTTCCAACTTAAGACCAAATCCCTTGAAACGTTCATGAAACACATTATGACTTTCCCAGCGGACCGGCTCGGAGCAGTTGATGATCGCCCGCAATGAAGATAGATCCACGCCTTCAAGGTGACGGTCTCGAATCTTTTGTGCGCAAAAATTGTAGGCAAAGTTCGGAAGCCAGCTCAACGTACCGCGATACTTTGTAACGGCCTGCATCAACTTGTATGGCGCACGCACCCAATCGAACGGTGACATCAGCACCAGCGGAATCCCGGAGAGGATGGGCATGATGAACCCGGCAATCAAACCCATATCGTGATACAGTGGAAGCCAGGAAACAACTACATCCTCATCGTTCAACGAAAGAGCGCGACTGTAAGCATCCAGTTGATTGAAAACGGACTGATGCGAGAGCGCAACACCTTTTTGCAGGCCTGTTGTCCCCGAGGAATGTTGCAACAGGGCGATATCATCAAGTTTTCTTTGAAAACCGGCAAGCGAATCAAAATCCAACTCTGTTTGCGGTTCAATACGATCGGTGACAATCACTGAACGGACCGAATCCCCCTCCCGAAGCGCCGAACAGACTTCATTCTCAAATTCGGGATATGTCACAATTGCAGAAGGTTTCGTGACAGACATTAATGACGACAAGTCTGCACGATAACGTTCGGGGGAAAGTTTCTCCGTGAGGAATGGCATGATGGATGGAATCGCGCCGTGCAGGATCGCACCCCAGAACGCATAAAGCAAATTTTCACCGTGCTGAAGGATCAGCACAATGACTTCGCCGGGTCGAATCCCCTCGTGGGCATACGTCCGTGCGAAGGACTGGGAGCCGCGCAAAAGCTGATTGAGTGTGACGGGTAAATCGTCAGCGTTGGAGAACTGCAGGGTAACAGCAACCCGCTCCGGAGTCCGCATGTGAAGCACTTTCAGTCGTTCGGGGAAAATCATGATTGGCGGGATTCGATCAAAGAGGCGAGTTGCGTCAAATTATCGAAGGTATCCGCATTGAGCTCGGTATCTTCGATGCGGACGCCAAAATTATCTTCAACAAATAAGGCAACATCCATCAAGCTGAATGAATCGATCAAGCCGCTGGAGATGAGAGGCTCATCGGGAGAGATGGCGCGGCTGGGTTGTTTTAAAATATCAGTTGCAAGAAAAGTGGAAAGTTTTTTGATGAGATCGGACACATGTCCTCCTTAGTTTGCGGAGCGCAGGAACGCTTCCATGAATTCATCAAGATCGCCATCTAGAACGGCCTGGGTATTGCCGGTTTCGTGGTCAGTGCGATGGTCCTTGACCATTTGGTAGGGATGTAAAACATACGAGCGGATCTGGCTCCCCCACTCGGCTTTTGTGTATTCGCCGCGCAGGACGGCACGCTCCTCCTCTTTTTCAGCCTGTTTTAATTCGAGCAGGCGCGCACGCAATATTTTCATGGCAAATTCGCGGTTCTGGGTTTGTGAACGCTCATTCTGACAAGTGACCACGATGCCCGTTGGGATGTGCGTAAGGCGGACAGCTGTCGCATTCTTCTGAACGTTCTGCCCGCCCGCACCGGACGAACGATACACATCCATCTTGATTTCGCTTGGGTCAATCTCGATATCAGCATCGCCCATCGCAACTTGCGGCAGGACTTCGATCAATGCAAAGGATGTATGCCTGCGGTGGGCTGCATCAAATGGGGAAAGGCGCACTAAACGATGCACGCCTTTTTCTGAACGAAGATAACCAAAGGCGTAATCACCCTCGATCGCGATGGTTACACTCTTGATGCCAGCCTCTTCACCTTCGGTTAAGTCAAAAATTTCGGTTGAAAATCCCCGCGCTTCCGCCCAGCGCAGGTACATGCGTTCGAGCATCGCCGCCCAATCCTGCGAATCAGTTCCACCCGCACCCGCGTGGATGGCAAGGATGGCGGAGTCATGGTCATATTTGCCAGAGAGCATCGCTGTGAAAGAACGCTTTTCAAGTTCGGTTTCGATGGAATTGATCTCGGTTTCCAATTCCGAGCGCAGGCTTTCATCGTCAAGTTGAGCAAGTTCGAGGGCGTCGTGCAGTCGGCGCGAAAAATTACGCCACGACTCGACCTCATTCTTGACGTTGTTGTATTGTTTCATCACCTTTTGGGCTTCAGCAGGATTCCCCCAGAAGTCCGGCGCTTCTATTTCTTTTTCAAGTTGTGACAGTTGCTGTTCTTTGCCAGAGAAGTCAAAGACGCACCAGTAATTGTTGAGTCAGGTCCTGTGCGGACGTCAAGCGATTCACAAGGTCTTGCATTTTGTCTCCTAAAAATTATTGTAACGCGAATGATTTTATCAGCCGTAGGGGCGACCCGCCCAGCGAGGTACATTAATTCTGATTCAGTATCCCCTGGATAAACGCGTCGGGATCAAATAAAGCCAGGTCTTCGGGCTTTTCGCCAAGGCCAGCAAACAAGATGGGTAAACCGAGTTCACGTTGAATGGCAAAAGCCATACCGCCGCGAGCGGATGAATCCAACTTGGATAAAACCACGCCGCTGATGCCGACCGCTTCCTTAAAGGCTTTTGCCTGTTGCATTGCATTTTGACCGGTTGTCGCATCGAGCACAAGCCATACCGCATGAGGCGCACCGGGGAGCGCCTTACCGATCACACGATGGACTTTCTTCAACTCCTCCATTAAGTTGAAACGGGTATGAAGACGTCCGGCCGTATCCACAAGGATCAAGTCAACGTTGCGAGCCGCGCCTGCCTGAACAGCGTTGAACGCCACCGCACCAGGATCCGACTCAGGCGCGCCTGTGATCACATCGACTCCGAGCCGGTCACCCCAAACCTGAAGTTGATCCACCGCCGCGGCACGGAAGGTATCCGCCGCGCCGAAGAGGAGCGATTTGCCTTCAGAATGAAAACGCTGTCCGAGTTTGGCGATGGTGGTCGTTTTGCCGGAACCATTGACCCCAACCATCATGATGACGGACGGTTTGTTGGTCCACATAAGGACAGGAGGTATTTCGAGTCTCGAGCGAAGTTCATTTCGAAGTGTCTCTCTAAGCTCTTCGGAGCGGGTCAGGCCCTCGGTCCGCACGAGGCGTTGAAGCGAATCCAGAATCCCATTTGTGGTTTCGATCCCGAGGTCTGCCTGAATCAGCAATGCTTCCAGATCATCCCATGTGTCCTGCGTGATCTCCGTCACACCAAGAATGGAAGCGAGCCTGCCAAAGGCAGTCTTACTGGTTTTTGCAAGTCCGCTTCTCCATTTTGTAAATATCTCAGCCATAACGGGCGGATTATAACATGGGGTATTGTGATATACTATTTGACCGTTCAAGGGCAATAAATAAATTGCCTAAATTCAGGAAATAAAGGTGTAACACAATGTCAAACGAACCCATTCACGTCACCGACGCCGCTTTCGAGAAGACCGTACTCCAATCCCAAATTCCCGTTATCGTGGATTTCTGGGCGCCGTGGTGTGGACCCTGCAAAATGGTGGCTCCGATCCTCGACAAACTTGCGAAGGAATATGAGGGCAAGGTCCTCATTGCGAAGGTCAACACGGACGATAATCCCGAGTGGATGAATAAATACCAGATTCAAGGTATACCAACTATGTTGTTCTTTTCTCGTGGCAAAATCATTAATCGTCAGGTTGGTGCACTTCCCGAACGTATGTTGCGTGATGTTGTCACAACTTTTCTGGAGGTTGTCAACGAGTCCTAGCCCTAAAGGAGGGCACGATGAAAAAGATCCTTGTTCTTACGTTGGTGGCAGTTCTCGCAAGTTCATGTTCAGCCTTGCAAACGGAACAAAACCCTGCATCGAGTATCGATACACAAGCGACGATTAACGCAGTCGTACAGACCTCTGCGGCACGGACTTTGGCGGCTCAACCCTCACCGACAACCGCCCCTCCCACCAACACTGGAACACCCGTTGTGGCATCTTCGCCCACAGCAGAGGCAACTTCCGACGCGCCCTCACCCACTCCTGCCCCCAACCTAACAACCACCCCGGCTACCGCCACCAGCGGACCAACGGACTCAAACATAGCGACTGCAACGCAGGCTGCATCACTGCCCGGAGCGCCAACATTGACGCCGACACTGGGCATACTCAAGTATGGAACCCTGCCTCCGGCTGTGCCTTCCGCCAAGATCAAGGTAATAAACAAATCCGGTGCACAGGCTTACATTTCATTGCAAAACTATCCGCTGGACAAGGAAGTCGCGATCCTGGAGTATCCGGTGGAGAAACAGGTCAGGTTCGATGCACCGCTTGGGTATTACGTGTATGTCGTCTGGGTTGGCGGCAGGAAGATCGTGGGTGATTTCACGCTACACAACGCCGACGATCTTACGATCACCATCTACAAAACCAAAGTTGAAACCTCAAATTAAGGAATTCAGATCAAATGAAAAAAAATATGTGGGCTGGTATGGCCATATTGAGCCTGCTGCTCAGCGCGTGCGGCGGCACATCTGTTGAACCAACCATAAGTGCAGAAGCCGTGCAAGCCACTGCTGTTGCGGCAGCTTTCACAGTGGTTGCTGAAACACAAGCGGCGATCCCAACCAACACCCCCGTTCCACCAACCAACACTCCGCTCCCCACCGCCCTCCCAACCGATACACCCGTCCCCTCACCGACATCTGTGGAACTGGTAAACACATCCCCCACTATTGTCCCCACATTCACCTCGCAGCCTACAACGTCTTCGTCAGGTGCCGACCCCTGTAACAAACCCCTCACAGCCTGGCAAGGACCATCGGCAAATTTCAACATAGTTTATGAATACAGCCCACAAGCAAAGGACGACAAGGTTGTTGTTTCCATGTGGGTTATGACCGACTTGGGTGAGTGCGGATATCTTGCCAGCCTGTCAACAGGACCGGTTGGACAGTATTCCGTGGCAGCATTTGTGGATGGCAAAAAGGATTTCAAAGTGTTCGGTGGCTTCCGCATCACCGACGCGGCCTGGGATATCGCCATCAGAAACGATGCCATTATCGCATTAGCCAGTTGCTATCCATCTTGCTAATTTAGTTCAGGAGAACATTGATTGAAATGAAACATCTATTTATAGTCACATTGATCACGACCATTGCATTGGTCATCAGCGCCTGTGGCGGGACCCCCGCTGAACCAACCATTAGCGCACAGGATATTCAATCCACGGCAGTTGCCGCCGCCTTTACCATTGTGGCCCAAACCCAGGCAGCGATCCCGACCAGCACACCTATTCCGCCAACCGAGACGCCCGTCCCCTCCCCAACTCCCACAGAGACACTGGTCCCTTCGCCCACGCTTGAGGCGGCTCTCATCCCCACTTTTACGCCCATTCCAGCAACTTCGAGCAACAACACCGGTGGTGATCCTTGCAACAAGCCGCTCGCGGCCGATGTCACAGGGCATCCAACAAAAATCAGGCTTTCAAACGAAACAAAAGGCACTCTTGTCATCTCGCTTTACTTAAACAAAACGCCCTTCGGTGAATGCGGCTACCGAGGCTATAACCTGGGGCCGAATGACTCAACGACGATCACAGACCTCCCCCAGGGTTGTTACAACGTCAGCGTTTTTGTAACCGAGCCAAACAAATCATCAAAATCCTTCGGCTATGGGTGCATCAATAATACAGACTTGTGGGAATTCAAAATCTATGCAGATAAAACAGTTCTGTTAAGTCCATAAAAAACGCATTAGAATCAAAAAGCCGGTTGTAATACCGGCTTTTTGATTCTAATGTGAAAGAATCTGTGAAAGAAACAATTTCGTCCGATCTTCTTTCGGGTTCTTGAAAATATCATCCGGCGTACCACTCTCTACGATTTGACCCTGGTCGAAGAAGAACATGCGGTCAGCCACAGCGCGGGCAAAACCCATTTCATGTGTCACCACCAGCATGGTCATTCCTGACTTTGCCAGTTCGGTCATCACATCCAGCACTTCCTTGATCATTTCAGGGTCGAGTGCGGAGGTCGGTTCATCGAAAAGCATGATCTTTGGCTGCATCGCCAATGCGCGCGCAATTGCCACGCGCTGTTGCTGTCCGCCAGAGAGTTGACCGGGATACTTGTTTGCCTGTTCGGGAATCCCCACCCGCTCCAGTAATTGCATGGCGGTTTCACGAGACTTCTCCTTCGGAATGCGGCGCACCCAGAACGGCGCGAGCGTAACATTTTGAAGGACGGTAAGATGAGGGAACAGATTAAACTGCTGAAAGACCATGCCAACTTCCTGCCGGATGGTTTCGATGTTGCGGATATCGTTTGTCAGTTCCACATCGTCCACGAAGATCTGCCCGCGTTGGTGTTCTTCGAGACGGTTGATGCAACGGATGAAAGTTGATTTGCCCGAACCAGACGGCCCAAAAATGACCACGACTTCGCGTTTGTGGACGGTCAGGTCAATGCCCTTTAACACGTGGAAGTTATCAAACCACTTATGCACACCACGGCAAACGATGATTTCCTGTGATTTCATTGCGTCACTCATGACATTCTCCATTAACGTTTACCAACACCGAGAGCATCCTCCACACGACGGTTTCCATAAGTAAAGGCAAGGTTGAATCCCCAATAAACAAAAAACGCAAACAGGAATACTTCGCGGTGGGTGCCGAGCCACTCTGTTTGCGCGAGGACCGAGCGTCCCATGCGAACCAGGTCGAACAGGCCGATGATGGCAACCAGACTTGTATCTTTGAACAGGCTGATAAAGGAGTTGAACAATGCAGGGATGACCGCTCGAAGTGCCTGGGGCAAAATGATCAATGTGGTAGTGAACGTACCGTTCAATCCCAACGCCTGGGCGGCTTCGTACTGTCCGCGGTTAATGGACTGCAAACCACCGCGCACGTTCTCTGCCTGGTATGCCGCCTCAAACAGGATGAAGCCAACCATGGCGCGGAGAACACGGGCGGGACGTTCCACTTCCAGGGGCAGGAACAATGGCAGGAGAAGGTCAGCCATATAGAGTATGGTCACCAATGGGACACCACGAATGAGCTCGATATAGCCGATGCAGAAATAGCGCACAATGGGCAATTTGCTCCGCCGCCCGAGTGCAAGAAGAATTCCGATGGGAAGTGAACCAATGTTGCCCACAATGGTCAACATGAGTGTGAGCAGGAGTCCACTCCAAACATCCATCTCGACCGGCGGAAGCACCGCAATTTTTTTGCTCCCTGCTACAAACAGGAAAATGCCCGGGAAAAACAGGATCCAGCCTATCGTTGTCACGACCGAGGCGCGGGGGAGGTAACGTCCGACGAAGCGGAAAGTCAAAAGGACGACATCCGCGATCAGCCAGTTTGTCGAAGCATCCCAGCGCAACGCCAAACAAATCAGTGCGAATGCGCCGCCCGCACCAAGCGCGATCATGGCAAAACCGCGCGCCGCGTTCCTCCATACGCCCCACGACAGCCCGGTCAAACCGGCAAGTATATAAATGACCAGCCAGATGCGCCATAATTGCTCTCGAGGATACTGGCCGATCATAAACAACGTGAGGTTGGCTTCGATCACACCCCAACGCGCTTCTGTTCGAGCCCATTCAAGCGCAGGTCCGACCAGGGATAATAACAACCAGGCTGCACCAAAGGTGAGCAAAATGTTGTACCATGTGCTGAAAAGATTTTTTCGCACCCATGCCAGCGGGCCGACAGTGAGGACGGGAGGGCGAATGTCCATGGCTGTCATATCAACGCTCCACCAATCGCGTTCGGCTGTTATAAATATTCATGACCAACGATGTGAACAGGCTTATGCTCAGGTAACTCAACATCATTACCACAATGATCTCGATTGCCGCGCCGGTCTGGTTGAAGACCGTGCCTGCGATGCTGAACAGGTCGGGGTAACCGATGGCGATGGCGAGGGACGAGTTCTTGGCGAGGTTCAAATATTGACTGGTAAGTGGCGGAATGATGACGCGCAACGCCTGCGGCATGACGATCAGTCTTAACGTCTGGCCGGTGGTCAACCCAAGCGAACGCGCCGCTTCGACCTGTCCCTTCGAAACAGACTGGATGCCAGCCCGCACGATCTCAGCTACAAACGCGCCTGTGTAGATCACCAATCCAAAGAGCAACGCAATGAATTCCGGCGTGAACCTCATCCCGCCTTTGAAGTTGAGCCCTCCAAGTTCAGGGATCGTTTCCTTGAATGGTGGTTCAGGCTGTATTACCGCCCCAACCCATAGTATCACAGCAGGAATAAGCAGGTATGCGATGTTCCACCAGAACGGCATCGGCAAACTGGAGCGCCGTTGAATGAATTGGAAAAGCAACCGGACGACGATAATTGAAATAAGTGCAACAAGAAGATACACACGCCAGGCCGGGAATGTAGCGGTCGCTTCAGCCCAAGGCAGGTAAATGCCGCGATTGGTCAGGAAGATGGAACCTGGGATTTCGACTGCCTGCTTGGGGGAGGGCAATTGCACAATAACGCCGAAATACCAGAACATAAGCTGGATGAGAAGCGGCGTGTTGCGAATCACTCCCACATACGCCGCCGCGAACTTATTGACAAGCCAGTTGGACGATAACCGTGCAATGCCCGCCAGCACTCCCACGATGGTTGTAAGCACGACCCCCAACACACTGACCACCAGTGTGTTGATCAGGCCGACAATCAAAGCACGCCGGTACGAATCTGCGGCTTGATACGGAATGAACGACTCACCGATATCGAAACTGGCGGGGTTCTTCATGAAACCGTAGCCTACGGCCAATCCCTGCCGTTCGAGGTTTGCCGCGACATTGACATATAGATATCCAGCCATCAACGCCAGCAGGACAATAAATATTACCTGCCCAAGCCACTGCAGAAAACGGACATCACGCCAGAATGCTTTGATGTTCATGGATTCGATTTTGGGTGGCTCGAGAGATTCGGGCCACCCAAATGTATCGAGTTTGATTTAGCGGAAAGGCGGAGCGTACATCAAACCGCCGTCGGTCCAGAGGGCATTCTGGCCACGCGCCAGATTGAAGGGTCCCAAATTACGATCATATACTTCACCATAGTTCCCCACGAGTTTGATGGCGCGATAAATAAAGTCGTTGCTCAAACCGAGCTTGGCTCCGAGTTCACCCTCACTGCCAAGCAGACGGCGGACAACAGGATCCTCACTGGTGAGGAAGGAGTCCACATTTTCGGATGTGATGCCCAATTCCTCAGCCTGGATCATGCCATAGACAACCCAGTGAACAACATCCGCCCATTTGTCATCACCCTGAGCGACTGCCGGGGCAAGCGGTTCCTTCGACATGACTACATCCAATATGACGTGATCGGCATAGTTCTTCAACACTGCCTGTCCCTGCGTGGCAAGTTGTGAACGGTCTGATGTAATCGCGTCACAGCGGCCTTCATCATACGCCTGGAAGGCGGCATTCTGGTCTTCGAACACAACCGGAGTGTAGTTCACGCCCGCGGCACGGAATTGATCCGCCAGGTTCAACTCCGTAGTTGTCCCGCTTTGGACACAGACATTGGCGCCCTCAAGCGCGGCGAGACCGGCGGAGGCATCCCCCACAATATCCTTGCGAGCCATGATGGCTTGTCCATCATAGAACGTGACAGGGCCAAAAGTGAGTCCGAGTTCGGTATCGCGCGTCCATGTCCATGTGCTGTTGCGGCTGAGGACATCCACTTCGCCGGTTTGGACAGCGGTGAATCTCGCCTGCGCGCTAAGGCCACGGAATTCGACTGCATTGGCGTCATTGAAGAGTGCTGCCGCCCATGCGCGGCAGAATTCCACATCGAACCCGCTCCATGCGCCGGCGCTGTCCATATAACCGAATCCCTGGAATGATCCATGCACACCACAAATGACTTTGCCGCGATCGAGCACGGTCTGCAGGCGTTCGCCGCCAGCTGCAGGAGGCGGTGCGGCCGTCGGCGCTTCACCAGGCACCTCCACGGTTACTATTACCGTTTCTTTTACTACAACAGGCTCACCACCAGAAGGTGCGGCCCCTCCGCAAGCAACAAGCACGAGGCTTGCAATCATCAAAATCCCCGTAATCGCAAATAACTTACGCATGTTCTCCTCCTTTAGAGAAATTTAGTTAATAGACACATTTACATAAAACCGATATATCGATTTATCCTGTCATCCACCTCCTTTCACTAGCTTGTCAAGCATTATAGCAAAGAATTTCCTCGGGGAAGTAAAAAATTCATAAATTCGAGCAGACAAATGCAAAGCGCGCATTTGTCAATCGGGCAAGATCAGTCGGGGATAAACGGATGTTCAATCCTCTCTGCCCGCCTGAGATATGGATATATGAAAGATTCTGTGCAGAAGAATCGATGACAACCTGAAACCCCTTGTTGATTAATGCCAGCGGTGAAATGCCGCCCGCCTGCAAACCAGTCAACTGTTCGGCTTCGCGCTCGGTCGGCAAATGGACTTTCTTCTCACCCAAGGTCGAAGCCAGCATTTTCAAATCCACATTGGATGGACCGGGCACAACGACCAGCAGCGGTTTCCCAGGTTTGTCGCGGGTGACGACAATCGTCTTGAAGATGGAGGCAGGTTCCACATCGAGAAGATGTGCAACCTCCAGCGCGCTTAATTTCTCCGGCGGTGTTTCAAAAACCGTATATGAAACCTTACGAGCGTCCAAAAAACGGGTGACGTTATTCACAACAGGCATATTCACATCCGTGCTATACTGAATCTACGACTAAATTTTACCGCTTTGGAGGAAGTTATGATAACACCGGAAATGCTGGCAGAGTTCGATTTATTCAAGGAGGTTTCCAAAGACACCTTGAAAGAGGTCGCCGCCATCAGTGAAACGATCAAGGTGAACAAGGATAACTTTGTTTTTCGTGAAGGCGAAAAGGCGGACAAGTTGCACCTGCTCGTCAGCGGTAGTATCGCCCTGCGCGTCAAACTTACATCACGGCCAGAATCTGTCACCGTTTCCTTTGTCAACCGCCCCCACCAAACGCTGGGCTGGTCGGGCGTTGTGTCGCCCAATCATTACACCGCCTCCGCAGTCTGCGAAGAGGACTCCGAACTGGTTGCCATACCCTCGGGCAAGTTCATGCAAATCCTCGACAAACACCCCGAATCTGGTTACAAGATCATGCTGCGCATTACCGCGATCATATCAGACCGCCTGCGCAACAGCCGTCAGGCGCTTCTGAAAACCCTGTAACAGAATCGTTCATAACAAAGCCACCTGCAAATCAGCCTTCCCTGCAAAGAAGGGCTGATTTGTTTTATATCTGCGTAGTACAATATTCCAGAATGAAAGAGTCGACCAAGGTCATCCCGCCCGAAAAATTGATAGAACAACTCCCCGAGCACTACACACTCGCAGACCGGGAGTTGATCCAGCGCGCCTATCGTATTGCAGAGGAAGCGCATCATGAACAGAAACGCCATTCAGGAGAACCATATATCAATCACTGCATTGCAGTGGCAAGCATCCTGGCGGATTTACGTGTGCCGCCGGAAGTGGTCGTTGCCGGTCTCTTACACGATACCGTTGAAGACACCCCCGTTACGCTGGAAGACATCCGGCGGGATTTCGGAGATACAGTCACCAACCTTGTGAACGGCGTGACCAAACTCACCAATTTGCCGCGTGTCTCGCGCGGCGACCAGCATACCAGCAATGACGGCGGCAACGGCTCAAAACCACATGATGAACCGGACCATCCCAAACAACGCAAACAGGACCTCAAATCAGAGACCCTGCGCAAGACCTTCCTCGCCATGGGTGACGATGTGCGCGTGGTGCTAATCAAACTGGCAGACCGCCTGCACAACATGCGCACCCTTCACCATGTCCCTGAGGAAAAACGCAGACGAATCGCCAAAGAAACCCTGGATATTTTTGCCCCGCTCGCCAATCGTCTCGGCATCTGGCAGATCAAATGGGAGCTGGAAGACCTCGGTTTCCGCTATGTCAACCCGGAAAAATACAAGGAGATCGCAAATCAACTCAACGAAAAACGCCCCGACCGCGAAGCAAAGATCGAGATTATCAAGGAAAACCTGGTCAAACTTCTCGCCAAACATAACATCCAGTCCGAGATCAGCGGACGCCCCAAACATATCTATTCCATCTACAAGAAAATGACACAAAAGGGGAAACCGTTCGACCTTGTGCGCGATGTGCGTGCAGTCCGCCTCATTGTTCCGGATATTCCCTCCTGCTACGCCGCACTAGGTGTGATCCATACTCATTGGCGACCCATCCCCGGCGAGTTCGATGATTATATTGCCGCACCAAAAGACAACTTCTATCAGTCACTGCATACCGCCGTGATCTATGATGACAAGCGTCCACTGGAAGTGCAGATCCGCACACCGGAAATGCACCAGAACGCGGAGTATGGCATCGCATCACACTGGCGCTACAAGGAAGGTGGGAAATCCTCGAACAAGGTGTATGAAGAACGCATCAACTGGCTTCGCAGCATGATGGAATGGCGGTCGGAGGTGAACGACGCGCAGGAATTCGTGGAGGGCATGAAGACAGATGTCTTCCAGGACCGCGTCTACGTCTTCACCCCGCGCGGCGACATCATTGACCTCTCGGCTGGTTCCACGCCGATTGATTTTGCATACCACGTCCACACGGACATTGGCCATCGGTGCCGCGGCGCGCGCGTGAACGGCAAACTTGTCCCGTTGTATCAGGAATTAAAAACCGGTGACCAGGTTGAGGTCCTGACGGCGAAACGAGGCGGACCCAGCCGTGATTGGTTGAACTCCAATTTAGGCCTCGTCAAAACACAGCGCGCCCGATCCAAGATCAAAACATGGTTTAAAAAGCAGGAGGTCGAACAGAACCTCGCACAGGGGCGCGCCTCCCTTGAACATGAATTGCAAAGACTCGGCATCACCGAGATGAACTTTGAAAGCATGGCGCGCGAACTGGGCTTCAAGACGCCCGACGAACTGTTCATTGCACTGGGTTGCGGCGACCTGTCCATCAGCCGCGTGATCCGCCGCTTCGCAGAGACTGAAGAAAGTTCAGATGTGCTCGTCGCAGGGACACAGGTCAAGGAAAGCACGAGCACCGATTCAATCGAGGTCGTCGGTTTGAAAGGCTTGCTATCACAAATGGCAAAATGCTGTACGCCCATGCCGGGCGACCAGATCGTTGGTTACATCACGCGCGGACGCGGAGCCACCATCCACAGGCAGGATTGCCCGAACATCCTGTGTCTCAAAGACAAGGAACGCCTCCTGCAGGTGGACTGGGGAAAAGTGGAACACACATATCCCATACCGATCAAGGTCAAAGCTTACGATCGTCAGGGCTTGATGGGAGACATCTCCACACTGCTCGACAGCGAAGGTGTGAACATTGCCGATGTCTCTGTAAACATCAACCGAACGCTTGCCGACTTGAACCTGATCGTGGAAGTAAAAAATCTCGATCAACTCAGCCGCATTTTGACACGCATAGAAAACCTTCCCAACGTCCTGGAAGCGCACCGCGTAAGACCCGGGTGATACCCCATGTGCCAGCATGGTGACAAGAGGGTATAATGTCGCCGCTTAGAGGCACAAATGTCAATGCTCAGTGTTCAACAAGCCCGTGAACGAATCCTTTTCCAATTC
>DATIUT010000281.1:0-2925 GCA_035466615.1 Anaerolineales bacterium
GAAGAACCCTTCTGGGCGATGACCCATGAGATCGAGAGTTTCCAGACCATCGGCGCATGTGTGGAGCGATTATCTGAGTTTCGCGCGCTCAAGCCCGAGGTTACGAATGAAACGGGCCTGGATGTGGACTCACATCCGCTCAAGTTGACATTCGACGATGTGACCTTCTCGTACAACGGAGCTGACTCCGTCCTCTCCCGCCTCTCATTCGACCTCAAGCCTGGTTCTGTTCTGGGACTCCTCGGCCGCACCGGAAGCGGAAAAACCACCATCGGACGCTTGGTCTTCCGTTTATATGACGTGAACACAGGAAGCATAAAAATAAATAACAGGGATGTTCGCGATGTACATCTTGAATCTTTGCGCCACAACATCGCCATAGTCACACAGGATGTACAGTTGTTCAAGGCATCCATCCGTGACAACCTGACCTTCTTCGACCGCTCGATATCTGACGAAAGAATCATCGCCGCGCTCGAAGAACTCGAACTTGGCGATTGGCTCCGCTCCCTGCCCAAGGGACTGGACTCTCAACTCGAAACAGGGTCAAGATCCCTGTCCGCGGGTGAGGCGCAATTGCTGGCGTTCACACGTGTCTTCTTGAAGAATCCGGGTCTTGTCATTTTGGATGAAGCCTCATCCCGCCTCGATCCAGCCACGGAACAAAAACTCGAACACGCCATGGACAGGTTATTGAAAGGCCGCACCGCCATCATCATCGCGCACAAACTCAACACCCTGCATCGCGCCGATGATGTGCTGATCCTGGAAAGCGGCCATATCCTCGAATATGGCAATCGGATGCAATTGGCGTCCGCCTCAACGTCGAGGTTTTATCAGTTACTGCAAACCGGAATGGAAGAAGTTCTCGCATAAACACCTCAATATGTCATCCTGAGCGAAGGGTCTCCACCACGAATTGGGAGATTCTTTATTCGCTGAAAAACATCCGCTCAGAGTGGCACGATTGGAGCCATCAATGACCGAATCAACCATCAACGCAAATGAACCCAACATCCCCGCCCTGCCGGCGTGGAAGGTCATCCATCAAATGATCCACTTCCGCCCGTTCCTGTGGGTTGTGGACCTTCTCAGTGTTGCCCTTATCCGCTTTAGCGCACAAGTTGCACCCGCCCTCGTGCTCAAAGCCTTCTTCGACGCTCTCATGGGTAAAGTGCAATTGACATTTGGCATCTGGACGATAGTCGCATTCTTCCTCGCCATCTGGCTCGGACGTGTGCTTGCCAGCTATGGTTTCTACTACGCAGATGTACCAATCTTCGCAGAGATGAATACCTTACTGCGAAAAAACTTGTTACGCCATATTCTCAAACGCCCTGGCGCGGCGCAACTACCCGACTCGCCCGGTGAAGCCGTCAGCAGATTCAAAACAGATGTGGACCAGATTCCGCTCTTCGTCATCCTCGTCAACGATATTCTCGTTGGTCTCCTCATTATCGCGGTTTCCATTGTGCTGATGACCCAGATTAGTCCGTCGGTTACATTAACGGCGCTTATTCCATTGGTCATTGTCGGAATCATCGCCAACATTGCAACAGGGCGCATCGAACATTACCGCCGCGCCTCACGTCAAGCGGCAGGCAATGTCACGGGTTTTATTGGTGAATTCTTCGGCGCAGTGCAAGCCGTCAAAGTAGCCACTGCCGAAGGTAATATCATCAATCACTTCCGCAAGATCAACGAAGAACGCCGCCTCCTCACTGTCCGCGAAAAACTTTTCGACGAGTTGCTCAGTTCGATCTACCGCAATACATCCACGCTTGGCACGGGGGTGATTCTCGTGCTCGTCGGTCAATCCATGCGCGATGGTAACTTCACACTCGGCGATTTCTCGCTCTTCGTCTACCTCCTTCAAAGCATGGGCGACCTCACCACCTTTGGCGGCATGTTGTGGGCACGCTACAAACAGCTCGATGTCTCCGTCAAGCGCATGTATCGCCTGATGGAAAATGCCCCATTGAACGCGCTTGTCGAACACAGCAAAGTGGATCTGAAGGGACCACTGCCCGAAGTGATCTACCCGACAAAAACCGCCTCAGACCGGCTGAACGAACTGGCCGCAGAAGGATTGACCTTTCACTACCCTGATTCAACCAACGGCATCGAAGGCATTGACCTCAAACTCAAACGCGGCTCATTGACCGTCGTCACAGGGCGCATCGGCTCCGGCAAGACGACCTTGTTGCGAACTTTGCTCGGCTTGCTCCCAATGCACTCTGGCACAATCCATTGGAACAAAAATAAAATTGACGAACCCGGCAATTTCTTTATCCCGCCGCGTTGCGCCTACACGGCACAAGTCCCGCGCCTGTTCAGCAACACCTTGCGGAACAACATCCTGCTCGGCCTGGACCGTACCGATAACGAAATCTACAAGGCCGCCAAACTCGCTGTCATGGACCACGACCTCGAGCAACTCGATGCCAGTCTGGAAACAATGGTCGGATCGCGTGGTGTCAAACTCTCTGGCGGTCAGGCACAACGAACAGCCGCCGCACGCATGTTCATCCGCGAACCCGAACTGCTCGTCTTCGACGACCTTTCCAGCGCTTTGGATGTCGAAACCGAACGACAACTTTGGGAGCGCATCTTTGAGTCGGGCAACGAAATGACCTGTCTCGTCGTCTCGCATCGCCGTCCACTCCTGCGCCGAGCCGATCATATCATCGTTCTTAAAGACGGCAAACTCGAATCCGAGGGAACGCTGGATGAGCTTCTCGCGATCAGCCCAGAAATGCGTGAATTATGGAATATGGAAGAAAACGGAATATCATAGATTGAAAAGTCTTTGTTATACCCAGGGAGGTCACCAATTGCGCTATCCAGCTTTTGAAAAAGTGCAATTTGTGATCGTGGTATTATGGGTTGTTTCTTCATATTGCCTACACGCAAATTGCACAGCCG
>DATIUT010000282.1:0-3154 GCA_035466615.1 Anaerolineales bacterium
AAGATTATCAAAATGCGAACTCGCGTTAGAAGTGCAGGTTTGCTCATATGAATCCTCCATATTTATTTCAAGTGTAACGTAACACAAATATCAAAACTTCTCCAAACACTGTCATTCACTCTCAAGTAAAAAAGCCGCCTGTCATGGCGGCCAAACTGCCAAACAGGGTATTTACAGCCTCACCACACCCGGCTTTAACTCCAATTCATCGATCAACCCGTTCAACTCCTCATCCGTCAAACGTCTCCCTTTCCCGGCATAGGCGGTCAGCGCCGCTTCAAGCATGTTGGTGCCAAATGAGCGACCTTCGTAACGAGGCGTTGTTGTGATAACCGTCTTCACACCACGCGCTTTGAGCAGTTCGATGTTGTCTTCGGTGGTTGTGTTGGTCACGACTATCTTGCCCGATAAATTCTTTGGCATATATTTGCGCATGAACAGAAAATCACCAGCAATCAGATCGGACTCTTCAAAGTATTTGACATACTTCGGCTCCTGCTCCGCGCCATCACTGCCGTAGAAGATCATACTCATCGGGAAGTGGCTGACGATCGGTAACATGAGGCGTGCGACTCTTTTGAACGCAGGGATTCCATGGATCGGAATCGGGACTCCCAACGCAACCATCAAATCCCCGAACACGGTTCTTTCTGCGACCTCCGCAACTGCCTGCGCCAGCCCAAGCCGGTCCACAGCGACGGGAACAAATGCCCGTTTGAAGTGAACCTCTCCGAGTTGGGGTTTGGCCAACTGGAACACGCGGCGCTCGAGGGTATGCTTGAGGCCGCGGCCGTCGCAGAGTGGAGTCTGTGTCACCCCAGAGACAAGTTTCAGGGCGGCGCGAAGCGGATATTCCCTCTCGTCGAGTCGTAGATAAAGATCCACACCGCCGACTCCGAAGGCATCCACCTTGCCATCCAGATCCAGGTACATTTGCCGCGCTTTGAGGATGTCGCCATCGGTACCGACGCGCTCAATCTGGATTTCCACCCCATTGAAATTGACTACGGCCTTTTTGTCGCGCTTCGAACTCCCCAGACTAATGCTGACTGCACGTTTCATATGCCCTCCCGCAGGGATGAGATGAGGGGAAGGTCTGAGACCTGTCCCTACATACCCACAAATGGATTATTCATCTTTTCTTCACCAACTGTTGTTATGGGACCATGCCCCGATAACAGACGCGTATCCTCGGGCAGGGTGAAGATCTGTTCCCTGATGCTCTTCTCAAGAATTTCCCAATTGCCGCCGGGCAAGTCAGTGCGACCAACGGAACCATTAAAGATCAGGTCGCCACAGAAACAGATTTTCTCTGAGGCAACATACAACACGCAATGACCAGCGGTATGCCCCGGCGTGAAGCGCACCTCAAATTCGCAACTTCCCAACCTCAAAATTTGCCCATGGACAAAATCAATCGTCGGTTCGGGGCCGGGATCAATATCAAAGCCGAAGAACGCACCGCCGCCGCCCGCACGCCACAATACATGGTCGTTGGGATGCAACGCGACAAGCGGCAACGGATTCAACGCATCTGCAATCGCGCCCGCGCCGCCGATGTGATCGAAATGCGCGTGGGTGTACCAAAGATGACCGATACGCCAGCCGCGTTTTTGGGCTTCCGCCAGAATGATGTGACCGTCCCACGATGGGTCAATGACGGCGGCTTCTCTTGTGCCGGGGTCTGCAACAAGATAGGCATTGGTCTGTGCGGGACCGAGTGTGAATGAAACGATTTCAAGCATGGACGAGTCTCCTCGGGACGATCAGGCTGATTAGAACAGAAACAGCAATCAGCCCAAGAGTGAACGGGTAGATGGCCGTGGGATCGTTCTTGTACATGAATCCAGCCAGCGGAGGCGTCAGAATGAAGATCACCGCGCTGACCGTCTCCATGACTCCGTAAGTGAGTCCCATTTGTGATTCATGGACAAGTTCACGCGCCTGCGCCATCGCAAGCGGACGCCCTGCACGGAAACCGCCAAGCAGGAAATATCCGAGCGCAAGGATCGGCAGATTTGTCCCGCGCCAGATGAGGAACGCGAACGCGGCAACCATGCCCTGCGCTACGATGTAGCCACCGTAAGGGCTGAAGCGGCTCAGGAAAACAGCCAGCAACGCATTCCCCAACGCGCCCATTGTGAACATGATCCCCATACTGCCAAGCGAAAAACCGCGCACATCATTCAGAAAATTTGGTGTGAGCGGCTGTGCCAGATACATCGCAAACACGGCAAACGCCACGACACCCAGATACGCGATAAAACGCTGGTTGCTCCACAGGGCGGGCGGCGGTGCTTCGGGGTCGTGATGGTCAATGGGTTGATCTTGAATGAACAAAATAAACAATGTTGAAACGACAAAAATTCCTGCGGCGACAAAATAGACCGTTCGCAATCCATAGTGATCGCCGATCCACCCGCCAGTGATGGGTCCCAGCACCATGCCCGTGCTGAACGTCGCGGTGGTCAGCGAGAGTGCAGTACCGACCCGCCATTTACCGCGCGCCGCAGTCACATAACTACTCAACGGCGACGAAACAAACGCGGTCAATCCATATCCCAGCATTCCCACCACGAACAGCGGCAGTTCCCGCGCCAATGCCATGACGAGCGTGGCCGCCAATCCCGTGACCCACGCCGCGATCAACAATGGTCTGCGCCCGATGCGGTCCGCCAGACGCCCAGCGGGGATGTGTGTGATCGCCATCGCCGCGCCGAACGCGCCCAGAATCAATCCGATCTGCTGTTCATCGCTCCCCAGCGATTTCAAATAGATGGGCTGGAAATTAAAGAACATGCCCTCGCCCAATCCCCATAACAACAGGGCGATGGCGACAAAGACAAGATTGCTATTCAATTCGACTCTCCACCCCGCGGATAAATTCCAACGCAGATTCGAATACCTGATGACGAGCCGCATCGCGCGTGACAACGTGGCCTGACCCCGTTATATAAAGTTTTGCCTTGTCTGACACGTTTTTTAGATCAGCAAAGAGTAGTTCCAGATTTTCAGAAGCAACATACCCATCATCCTTCGAATGGATCAACAGCACAGGCGCAGTGATCCCAGATAACGCCGTGCGCATTTCCCCCAAAAGTCTGTTCAACTCCCCTATCGAACGGATGGGGTTTTGCGGATATGAAATGTGGTC
>DATIUT010000283.1:0-4567 GCA_035466615.1 Anaerolineales bacterium
CCCAAAAATCAACGTTCTGAAATGTTATAGACCTTTCCCATCTGATCTGGTACAGGCTTTAAATTATTGTCCAGCTTTTCCAGCCTGTTGATCATGGGAACGCCGTAGTTTCTTGCCGTCTACGGCGATGACTTGTCCTGCCGTGAGTGTTTCGACAGCCCGCACCCACTCCATGAAGCGTTTTTGAAATTCTTCCGGCTTGATCTTCGCAAAAACGCGGCCAAAGGTGTCATGCGATGGAATACCTCTGGGCAGTTCCAGGAAGGTTTTCAGCCAGGCTTTTTTGGTTTTGCCAAACAACTCAACATCACTCCATCCGTCCGCTCCACAGATTACCGCCAAAATCGCAATGACAGGAATTTCCAAAAAGATATGCGCCTTTGCATTCCCAGTCCGGGGATCGGGTAATTCTTCAAAATGCCTGATCAGGCTGGCTGTTGGGTGCTTTTCCATCGCTCTGAGCCTCCTCGTCGCTCATAGCGATTCTCTCACATTCCAAATGCGATTGCCCTACTTGGTGCGCGATTTGCCCTTTCTTTGCCTTGAAATCTCTTTGCAAGGCATAGCAAACACAACCTCGCCGAAGGTTTTTCTCAAGCACATCGGCTTCAGTTACAGGTGAAGCACCAACCGTTGGGCGGGCACTGTTGAATGAACAGACGGTTAGGGCACCTCCCTGAGTTCTTGAGTGGTGAAATTGTAGCGCCATTCCCTCCCATTCTCATCGAACAGCGTTAGCTCGTTCTGCACATCCCAGGCAGCATTGCCAAACGTTGGTGTTTCAGATTCCAGCAAAAGGGTCTGCTTAAGTGTGGGTAGGTCGAGGCGTACAACATAAGACTTGCCAGATAAAGGACAATACGATGCAAGCTGTACATAGCTCAAGGCTTGGCTATCGGGCGACCACGTAATGGCGCCGGGGCCAACCTCAGTTACTATTGCTGAAACACGGGCAATTTCGCCTTCGTTGATGTCCCAAACGACCAATTCCTGCCCCTGCCACGTCGCCAACCTTGCTCCGTCCGGCGAGCGAGGCCCACCACCCATGTGATCCAATTCCAGGTTACGCACATCGAGGCGGATGATTGGACGCTCCCAGTAACCACAACCGCCTGGAACGCCTTCTCTTGCATTGGTGTAGTAGAAGTAGCGGCTGTTTTGCGACCAGAACAAACCTTCTAAGCCAAAAGCACCTAAACCGCCACAATACTGTAGCTGGTTATCGGCTAACTTCTCGACACCGTTATCAACCTGAGTGAGTTTCAACTGCTCGTAAGCATTCTCGTCCACACCGCCGACCGCGACGCAAGCGTAAGTCGAAACTTCAGCCCGCCATTTGCCATCGGGCGAGAGGAGAGACGAGGATATTCTTGGTTCGTTGATGGCCATAACGGTCGCAACAATGTCAGGAGTCACTGTAGGCGTAACTGTTGCAGTTGGTCTGAGAGTAGAGATTGGTGTTGACTCTGGTGTAAATGTTGCCGTTGGCGCTGGCGTTTCTGTCGCCGTGCTTATTGGCGCAGGCGTTAACGCTGGCGTGCAAGAAGCCAAAAGGATAGCGAGAAGTGTGAGTAACGAAAGATTTTTCATTATCGAAGGAACCGCCGAACTAGGGCTTGGTTGAAGGTTTCCACGTAACTAATAATCTCCAAATTATCAAATAGAGTTTAGTGTTTATATGCCCTCAACCTAATATGCGGGAGTTTACAATTTTTTGTCAACATTTCTCCTCTAAAATCGTAAAACCATGCAAATAAGGCGGTAAAGGTGGTCACGGCTTCACCTCAAACACGCTCCCTGCGCCTCGGCCTCCCACATCCGGGAAGTAGAACTCGCTGGCAGTGGGTGGGATGACCTTGAAAATCCCTGCGGTGCTGGCTCGGGCGAGATAAGTGTAGACATACGTGCCTGCGGGCAGGTAATCTGCCGAGAGCACCACCTTTTCATCACGCAATTCGATGTGGGAGAAGTACCACCAGCCCCAGCCGCGCTCGTTGTAGTCGGTGAGCGTGTACGAATTGGGAACAGCGATATCGGTCAGGATGGTCGAATCAATCGCTTCAAAACCAGCCGGTAATGGGTCATCCACCACGATGTAATGCACTCCCGCTGGGACGACCACTGTCAAACGGACGCGCACCAGGTCGCCGCGCTGGATTTCCGTAATGGGGGTCTTGGAATTATCCAGCGTGTAATACTGCCGCGCCAGGCTCACGCCCTGATCCAGCGGTTCGATGGATTCAACAGGCAGGTCCGCGCTTAAATAGGCGGTGTAATACAGGTTGCCTGTTCCTTCGCCGCGCGTGAAGACCAGATAGTTGGCGGTTTCCTTCAACAGGTCCTTTAACTCCACCTTCAGATTCACGGTCTCGGTCAGGTTATCCTTTGTGGCATTGCCTTGATCGAGCATCTCGCCGTTCAAACCGATGGCATACGCGTAGTTCGTATCATATTCATTCGAGGCGCTCATCCAATTCGTCAACGCAATCAGCGACCAGGCGGTTTCCTGGGTTGTGGTCCAGTGCCCGCTCTCACGGTGAGCCATCAACCAGCGGACTGCATTCGCCGTGATCGGATTGTTCGGGTCAAGTTGAGTGAATGCATTCAAAACGATGGCGGTCGTGCGCGTGTCGGTGTTCCAGTTCCAATAGTCCGTGCTGGATTCCTCCCAATGGGTGCCGGAGGCTGATAGGACAGCGGCAGTTTCCAGGTCGGAAAGAAGCGAGTTGACGCGTTCATCCTGCGCGTCCAGTAGATGCATCGCCTGTGCCAGATACGCTTTTCCATACAGGCTGAGCGAGGTCCGATGTTCGTAAATGAAGTTTACATGCGAGGCGCGCAGTTCCTTTGCACGCGCCAGCACATACAGCATGAACGCGGTGCGGTTGTATTTCCATGTTGAATCGTTGCGCTGGAGGTCGGGCACATTTTCAAGCAGATATTGAATGCCCTGTGTCAATGCCTTCCCGGAAACATCGTAACCAGAGTCCTTCGCTTCGATCAAACCATACACAACGTACGCAGTGGTCTGCGGGTCGCTCTTCTCGCCATCCCACCAGTTCCAGCCGCCGTCATAATGTTGCCTGGCATAAATTCTTTGCAAAGCGGCTCTCACCTGCACATCGAGATTGCTTTGCAGCGCGAATGACTGAATACCCGAATCTTTCAAGGCGCGTGACGCGATGACGTTCGGCAAAAAGCGTGAGACCGTCTGCTCGATGCACAAGTACGGATAATCCTTGAGGAATGTCAAACTGCTTTGCATGGATGCGGCGAGCGACGGCGACACTTCGACCGAAAGCTGCGCGTCGGTGAAGTTCATCGTTTGCGGGAGCTGGATCGCTTCGGTGGATGAGTTCGCGGTTTGCAACATGCCCGATGTGCCGACCGTTTCGGTCGCGGTGTAGTTATAGACCGGGATGCCTTGTTCGGATAATGTGCCGAGCGCAGGTTTGCTGGAATCCTGGTAGGCGCCGCTGACCGCGCTCGCGCTGAAGTCCACACGTTGCACTCCCATTTGGACGGCTGTTTCCCACATCACATATGCCTGTCCCCCTGAAGGCACTTCCACCACTTGCTCCGCAGGCGAGAGCAGGTCCACGCCTTTCGCGTCAAGCGACACATTTACGCTCAAAAGTTTATCCGTGTTGTTGTGGATTGTCGCGCCGACGGTCGCCTTGTCGCCATTGACGAAGAAGCGCGGCGTTTGCATCTCGATGAAGAGCGGCTTGGTGCTGAGCAGGTTGTGCGTGGTCTGTCCCACGCGGCTGTCCGGTGTGACAGCGCGCACATCTGCCTGCCATGTGGTCAGGTTTTCGGGCAGGGACACATTGACCTGCGCCCTGCCGTCCTTATCCGTGACGATCTGCGCTTCGAAATACGCCGTGTCCTTGAAGTTCTGCCGTGCAGAAATAATGCCGAGACTATTCTCACCGCCGCCGCCGCCCCCTCTTCCCCCATCGGGTATGCTCTCGCGGTATTGTGCGTTGAAATCGTCCGCGCTGGAAACAAGCCCGAGCGCGGTGCGGACGCTCAATGCCTGATCGGGATAGAACGCATCCAGCATGCGGGCGGAATTTGCAGGAGCCAGAGCCAGCGCGGCTTTATCCACCACCGCCAGTGAAACATCCGCAGAGACCGGCTTGCCGCTGTAATCTTTCGTCTCGATCGTGTATGTCACCTCATCTCCAGGTCCCGCGGATTCCTTGTTCGCAGTCACTTTCACATCAAGCGTCTGGTGACTCGTATCCACTCTAAAACTTGCCATGCCGATCTTGAAATCGGGCGAGCCGCTTTGTTCGGCGCCACTGATCACGGTCACAGTGACATACGAAATCGGAGTCATATCCTCCGTGATCGGCAGTTTGTAAACCGTGCTGTTGCCCTTGAGCAAGACCACATCCTGTTTGTAGACGTGGCCGCGTTCATACGTGACTAGCGCGTATACATCGTTCTCAAACGGCTGGGCGATCAGGATCTCCGCCGTGTCTCCGGGTGAATAGGCATCCTTGTCCACGATCAAATTGAATGTGCGGTCGTTTGTCTGCCGCCAGGCGATGTACTCCTC
>DATIUT010000284.1:0-4701 GCA_035466615.1 Anaerolineales bacterium
CCTGCCACGCCGTGACTGGTGGTGCTGGCTCCGCACAGGTACAAGCCTTCGAACTCGGTACGCGACGAGAATGCCCACGGTCCCACCTGTTGTGGCGATTTCTCGATGCCGTATAGATTGCCCCGCGTGGCATTGAGATAATGTTCGTTCGTCAGCGGCGTGCCGAGACTGTAATACACAATGTGTTTGCTCAACCTGGGCACATGCTTCTCCAGTCCGCGCACCATGCGCCACGCCAGGTCCTCCTTCATCGCCTCGTAGTCCGTGGGGCGCGATCCATATTTCGTGTGCGCCCACTTCTCGAACGCCTCATACCCCACGAAGGCAAATGACTCGCAGGTGTGATGTCCGCTACGTGCGCCTGTGGTGTGCATCTTCGACGGGTCTTTCAAGGTCGTCACGGTCAGGAACATCCCCGGCGGAGTCTCTTCATGCAGTAACGCGTCGGTCAGTCCGTCAGAATAAATCTTATCCACATCTTCGTTTTCATAAAACCAGAAGTTGCCCGAGTCGAGGCCTGCCGCGCGGAGATCCATGTCTGTGGCGAAGAACAGGCTCAGGCACGAAGTCGAATATCGGACGGAATCCACTTTCCGTTTGAGTCGAGGCGAGAGTTTTTCCCTTCCAATTAATTGACCGAACGTCACCTCAGGGTCCGCATTGGATATGACCACGCCCGCTCGGATTTCCTCCCCCGAGTCCAATTCCACGCCGATAACCTTCTTCGCTTCGACGAGAATCCGCTTCACGCGTGCCTTCAACCTGATCTCCCCTCCAGACCTTTTCAACGCCCGGACAAATGCGCGCGGCAACGTGAATGCCCCGCCCAGCGGATAGTATCCGCCGTTGAGGTAATGCTGGGTGATGCCCGCGTGCATGAAGGCCGAGACCTGCGAAGGCGGCAATCCGTGATCTCCCGACTGACCCGCCAGCACGCCGCGCAGAACGGGATCGCTGATATGGGCGTTGATCAAATCTGCGCCCGTGGCACGCGCCCACTTGAACGCTTTCGCCATGCCTGAAGCCGCCTTGAGCGGATTGCTCATGTTTCCAAGATGACGCAATCCCTCCATCATGTTGATGAGGTCAGTGAAGTACAAATCGATTCCCCTAGCCTCATGCGGAAAATGACCCTTCAACCGTTCGATGAGATTCTCCCTGCCTTTGGGAAAATCCACGCGCTTGTTGCCAACGATGATATGGTCATATCCGTCGGGGTTGAGTTCGCAGAAGGTCAGGTCGCCTGATACGCCCAGCCCATCGTAAATGCGACGCAATCCGCCGCCCTCCTGCAGGTCGCCGATGTAATGGACGCCTGGGCTGAAGCGATAGCCGTTCAAGGTGAACGAATGCGTCCACCCGCCGGGGCGGTCATGCTGTTCGAGCACCAGCACCTTCCTCCCTGCCTGCGCCAGTGCGACGGCGGCGGTCAGTCCGCCCGCGCCCGAGCCGATGATGATTGCGTCGTAAGACATAATGCCTCCACTTTTAATTCTTGAAGAGGGTGCCTGAAAAATATGGTTCATGACATTCTGAGCGACCGAAGGGAGCGAAGAATCCCTTCCACTGTTTGAAGTGGTACGGGCAAATCAGAGATTCTTCGTCGCCCCGCGGCTCAGAATGACATATTCAAATGATGTTTTGGATTGTTCAAATGCTATTAAGTGTGGAGCATCTTCTCGTACACCATGAACTCCCTCAACACCTCCGGCACGATCCACGCGTATTCGTCGCGCAGGGAACCTTCCATTTGGGTGATACCCTGATGCCACTGAAGTGTCTTGACGATGGACGCGACCGGGCGCGAAAGGTTGTAGATGTTCAGCAAGCGTTCCTTGTCGCCGAAGCGCTCCCAACGTTCGAGGTAGCGATTCAGCAGAGCGGTCATTTCGGGGGTCGGAGGCGCCCAGTCATCGAGTTCGAGAGCGATCTCCATGCTGACAAACCAAGTGCGGATCGAGGCAAACGGATGGGTGACAGAGGCATCCCCCCAGTCGAAGAAGGTGATGCGTCCATTTTTGAGCAGGACGTTGCCATCGTGGAAATCTCCGTGATTGATAGATTCGGGAATCCCATACGCGGACAAGTCCATGCAAATCTGCTCGAAGCGCGGGGACAGGTTCTGGAGTTGATGGAAATCAGCGAAGGTCAGTCCCTTCTCCTGGTCGAGCATCAGGCTTTCCTCATCTGTAAGCAATCGTTTGTAGAGCGCGGGCAAAGCGGCGAGACGATGGTCGGGAATCCCCAAAGCCAGAATCTCATCCACATGTTCAGCGAGGCCGATCTGCACTTCAGCGTATTTTGTGATGACCGGTTCCCACGGTCTCACATCCTTCGTCGGGCGGATGGAGCCGCGCAAGGTTTCGCCGCTGTCGCGCATCAACATCCAGCCGCGTGCGGTGTCCACGGCGACAAGGTCGGGCATGCAATCGGGAAACCAACCCGCCAGTTTTTCCGTCAATGCGATTTCATGGATTGTTTCACCCGCGGTGGCTTTGAAGAATAACACGCCCTCATCGGATGGAACACGCATCACCGTTGACCATGCATAGGCATGCGGTTGTTCGATCTCGCCCGTGAGTCGGATGGAATTGCGTTCCGCTTCCGCGCGGATCCAATCGTGGGCACCTTTCTGCCAGACAGGGTTGAACCAGTAAAGTTGAGATTGTTCCGACATCAGCGGTATCAGCCTTTCAACTCATATTTCCGGACAATGGATTGGATTTCCTCCACCTGTGCCTCTGTCAACGGGCCGAATTGTAGTGCGCCTGCGTTTTCTGTTACCTGCTTCACGGATTTGAATCCCGGAATGGGAACCATGCGTCCATCCAAAGCCCAGATATAAGCCAGCGCGCCCTGTGCCATGGTTCGCCCGTCCGAAGTGAGAATATCGCGTATGTCGTCCACGATCTTTAAACGATTGATCACATCAGGATTGGAGAAATCCTCTCGTGAGCGAATATCATTATTAGGGAATGTGGAACTTGAATTGAACTTGCCTGTCAAAACACCCTTGTTGAGCGGGTCCTTATTGATGCCTGCAAGGTCAAAGTCCGCGCAGACTTTGCGCATTTCAGCATTGTCATAGATGGCATTCAAACGGAATTGGATGGATGTGCAATGATCACCGCCTGCAAACTCACGAGCACTGTCAACGACATCCGTGCTCCAGCCATACCAGCGGATCTTGCCTGCGGACACCAGCTCTTCCAAAATGACCTGCAACTCCAAAGCCAGTTTGGGATCATATCCGCCTTCGTGCAGTTGATAGATGTCAATGTAGCCGGTCTGTAAACGGCGCAGGCTGTTCTCCACATCCGTCCGCACATTCTTGATGATCTGATCGGGATCGCCGTACACAACTTTCTTTTCTTCGTTGATGATGTGCCCGAACTTGGTGGCGATTACGGCTTTGTCACGTTTGCCTTTGAGAGCGTGACCTAAAACAACTTCACTGTGACCTGCTCCGTAGTTGGCGGCAGTATCGAAGAAATTGACGCCCCTGTCCAGGGCGGCATGGATCGCACGGATGGATTCCCCATCGTCCGTGTTACCCCAGCCAGCAGGATAGGATTCTCTTCCCGGTTGATCCCACGTCCATGGGCCGCCGATCGCCCAGCATCCCATGCCCAACGCGCTGACCTCCAATTTACTCTTTCCCAGAGTCCGTTTCAGCATTTCATATCCTTTTTATAAGTCGATTATTGCTTCATTTTACACCTTTGGAGGTTGCACCTTCACAATACAATTTTCATATTTTCATTGACGCATAAATCCCATCATGTTATCCTTGCGGGTGTAGGATACCAGTAGTTGCTTTGGAAGTACCAGATCGGCACGCGGTTCATCCGCCTGCCGATTTTGTTTTACCGCCGTTGAGGCGGCTCCGATGCAATACCCAATGAGTACCCTCCAAATTTTTTACTTGCCACAAGGAGGCAAAAATGTCGGAACGTATCAACGGTACAGTCAAGTGGTTCAATGGAACGAAGGGCTACGGCTTCATCGAGCGTGAAGGCGGGCCGGATGTCTTCGTCCATTTCTCCGCCATTCAGGGCGAAGGTTTCAAGAACCTGCAGGAAGGCCAGAAGGTTGAGTTCAATGTTGAACAGGGACCCAAGGGTCTTCAGGCCGCAGACGTCGTCATCGTCAACTGATTGACTGTCATCTGACAAAAAATCCCCGGGACGAAAGTTCCGGGGATTTTTGATTCACAGGGGTCTTTTGTAATCCAACAGGTCAGGTTTCAGATCCTTCGTACCGGTTGAGCAGTCCGCTCCTGATAGAACTTGTAAAGTACATAGAGAATGACCAATAATAAGACCGGTCCCAGCACACACCGCATAGCACTGGTCACAACCTGGATCGTATCCACTTTGACATACTTCCAGCGGATCTTTCCGCTTTCGTCGAGCTGGACGACGGTCAACTCCGCAAACCTGCCGCCGAAACAATCTCCGTAGAATTGGTATTCCTTCGAACCAGCAAGGGTATCGGGCACACCGAAAATTCCCCGCAATTCAGTAATACATTCTACATCGGTGGCTGGGATATCACTTGAAAAATCCCCCTCCAGGCACGAGAGCGTCCCGTCGGCGTCACAACAGCGGTATTGTTCCCGTGCATCCATTTCCACATAGGCGACAGCCGTATGACATGTGACTTCCTGCCCAATGGTCCGGTCCAGATAGCTGATGATGT
>DATIUT010000285.1:0-30676 GCA_035466615.1 Anaerolineales bacterium
TCACAGAGCGGAGTAGCCTAGGTCAGTGGCAAAGCCTGTTGAAACGGAGGCAGGCTCAGGCTTTGTCTGATGCGGTTTTCCACCAATTTCAGATGTTCAGGGTTCTGGATAACGTTCAGGTTGTTGGTATCTATTGTCAGCACGGACGCATGGTCAAAGGGTTTTGAGAAGAATTCCTCGTAGGCCTGATTGAGCTCATGGATGTACGAGCGTTCCATCTGGCGTTCGTAGGGGCGGTCACGCAGGGCAATGCGTTGCATGAGTGTGTCAGTGGTGGCCTGGAGGTAAACAAGCAGATCAGGCTTCTCGATCTTCTCGGCAAGCGCTTCATGCACCTTGTAATACATGTCGAGTTCGTCGCCCTTCAGGTTGATCTGCGCAAAAAGCGCGTCTTTGGCAAAGGTGTAATCTGCAAATAGATTCTTCCCAGTGGCGATTATCTCATGCACCGTGCGGCGTTGCTGGTGATAGCGGCTCAATAAAAAGAAGATCTGTGTTTGAAAGGCATATCGTTCACGGTCGCTGTAGAAATCGGAAAGGAATGGGTTCTCTTCAAAGACTTCCAGAATGATTTCTGCGTCAAATGAAGATTGAAGAAGGCGGGCGAGGGTGGTCTTACCGACTCCGATCACCCCTTCGATGGCTACGTACATGGATTGCGCTCCAGAGGGTAAGTTGGTGCAAGGATACCATAAGTTGGAGTGTCAGGTGCCACTCTCCGCTCGCAGGAAATATTCATCATGGATGGATAAAGGAAGTCAATGAGCGGCAGATTGTATTGCAGATACTTTTGGTCATCAACTGCATTGGTTGTGAATAATTATTGATCATAGAATACTCTGCTATGTTCTCAGTGAACCCGGTCTGATTTGTTCCTACATATACGAATTTCGTTTTTGTGGCAACAACACGCTGCAGCAAAAACTCGCCGTTTCAACGAAGCGTTCCTGATCTGAATTTTCTTCGTAAGACATGAAACCCAAAGGGTAATATTATCGATGATGACAGTTGATCAGATGTTATAATCCCGCCAATCTATTCAGTTCAACGGAGTTTCAATGACCCTCACCCCAAAGAGCTCGATTAACGGTCTGATCAATCTGATCATGGATACTGGCGACGCTCCAGACGGCACAATCAAGTTACTGTCAAATGCACGCTGGCGTCTTTTTTTAACGAGCTTTGCGATACTATTCTTCGAGCTTGTTTGTATTCGCTGGCTCCCGTCATACATACGTTTTCTGGGTTTCGTAACGAATTTCATCCTGCTAGCGGCTTTCCTCGGAATCGGGCTTGGCATCCTGATCTCAAGAAGAGACTCCCTGCGACTACCCCACTTTTTTGTGTGGTTAACCCTGCTCATTGTCGTTACGATACTGTCAAAATTTGAATTGTACCTGCCTTCCACACAGGTCCTCTATTATGTGGCTGGAGAGCAGGCGGCACCGCCTGAAAACAGTTTCATTTTGCCGGTCATGTTTTTCCTAGTGGGGGTCGCGTTTATGCTCCTTGCCCGTCCATTGGGAACATTACTGCGCTCGCTTCCTCCGCTTGAAGCCTATGCGATGGATATTCTTGGCAGTCTGGCTGGCATCGCCGCGTTTTTTATCGTTTCATATTTTTCTTTCCCGCCTTATGTCTGGTTCTTGATCTTGGTTGTGATCATCCTCGCAGGAACGCCTCGCAACGAGTGGATTCCGTTGACCCCATTTATCATCGTGACCCTGGTTGTTGTTTACTTTGCAGGGCGTGAAAGCTACTGGTCACCCTATTATCGTATCCAGGTTAATGAAAACGACAAGGGGGGATACGTGATCAATGTGAACAACATTGGTCACCAAGAAACCGCTCATTATCTGAACAAGGAAACGTTTTATTTCAGGGTATACGACCTGTTCGGTCAAAAACCGTTCAAAAAAGTCCTTGTGCTTGGAGCCGGCAGCGGTTCAGATATTGCCATTGCCCTGCGGAATGGAGCCGAACAAGTGGATGCCGTGGAAATTGATCCCGTAATCCACAGGCTTGGGCTTAGCCTCAATCCGGACAAACCATACGACGATCCGCGCGTGAAAGTTTATATTGACGATGGACGATCCTTCCTGCGCAATACCACACAAAAATACGACTTGATCGTTTTTGCCCTGCCTGATTCATTGACGCTCACATCAAGTTATTCAAACCTGCGGCTAGAAAGTTTTCTGCTGACCACTGATGCGCTCGAAAGCGCGCGGTCCCTGCTCACAGATGACGGATTGATCGTGTTGTATAACTATTATCGGCAGGATTTCCTTGTGCGCAAATTGGCGGGGATGGTTGACCGGGCTTTTGATTCGCCGCCCTATGTGACCACGTATGGAGCGTACGGACGCGCGGCTGTCATCATCGGCGGGCCGCGCCTGTCAGAACTCGCTCCTGAACTCGACATTCCCTATAGTGAAAAACGGGATGCCATCGCGGTGATCCCCGCCGGGCGAGGGAGTGAATTGCCAGTCATCGGACATGGACGCTTGGGTGCGAGTGATGACCAAACTCTCGCCACAGATAACTGGCCTTTTATCTATATGCCAGCCCCCACCATCCCCACGCTTTACTTGGGCGCGCTGGCTGTCATATCCATACTGGCGGTATTGATGATCGCAATTGCCGCACCCAGGGAGATTCTCCAGCGTTTTGATTGGCACTTTTTCTTCCTTGGGGTTGCCTTCCTTTTGCTCGAAACCCGCAGTCTTGTGACCTTTGGGCTACTCTTTGGCAATACCTGGGTTGTCAACTCCCTGGTGTTCTTTGCCATTTTGAGCAGTGTCCTGCTGGCCATTTTGTTCAATACCAGATTCAAAATAAAGCGCATCTGGTTGTTATATGTCCTGCTATTTGCGTTTTTAATTTTGAATTATTTCCTGCCACTAAAAGTTTTATTGGGAATATCCTCGCCAGTCATGCGATATGGGCTGGCGAGTCTCTTGGCCTTTGCGCCAATCTTTTGCGCAAATGTCGTCTTCAGCTATTCGTTTCGTGACACACTCACCGCCGATATTGCCTTTGCATCCAATCTACTTGGGGCAATGCTGGGGGGAATGTTTGAATATGTAGCGCTTGCTTTAGGTTATCAGGCCTTGTTACTTTTCGTGATTGCTTTCTATGCAATCGCGTATCTGACGCGCCGAAGAGAAGCAGTTGTAACATAATTGTATTGGGTAAATCATAATTATCCCCTCCTCAATCCAAGAGAGGGGATAATTGTGATGAATTAACTTGCCAGCGGCACCAGTTCCGCCTCATCCTCCCTCTTGAACTGACTCATGTACAACTCAGCATAGAACCCGCCTTTGGCCAGCAATTCTTCATGCGTGCCCTGTTCCACGATGTCACCATGGTTCATGACGAGGATCAAGTCCGCGTTGCGGATGGTGGACAGGCGGTGTGCGATGACGAAACTGGTGCGGTTTTTCATCAGGTTATCCATTGCACGTTGGATCAGGATCTCGGTCCGGGTGTCGACCGAACTGGTGGCTTCATCGAGAATCAGAATCTTCGGGTCGGCAAGGAAAGCCCGCGCGATGGTCAACAACTGCATCTGTCCCTGTGAGATGTTGGTGGTCTCTTCATTGAGTACCATATTGTAACCATCCGGCAGGGTGTGGATGAAGTGATCCACATGCGCCATTTGCGCCGCGGCAATGACCTCTTCATCGGTGGCATCAGGGCGGCCATAGCGGATATTCTCCATGATGGTTCCGTTGTAAAGCCATGCATCCTGCAAAACCATGCCGAACATCTTACGCAGGTCACGGCGGGTGTATTCACGGACATCGTGTCCATCCACAAGTATGGCGCCGTCATTTACGTCGTAGAAACGCATCAGCAATTTGACCATGGTGGTCTTGCCTGCGCCGGTCGGACCGACAATGGCGATCTTGTGGCCGGCTTTCGCTTCGGCAGAAAAATCGTTGATGATGACTTTCCCGGGGTTGTAGCCAAAGTGGACGTCCTTGAATTCCACGTGTCCCTGCACGTCTTCGAGCTTGACAGGGTGTTCGGTCTCGGCAACTTCTTCCTCTTCTTCGAGGAATTCGAACACGCGCTCCGCCGCCGCGGCTGTCTGCTGGAGAACGTTGGAGATGTTCGCCAGTTGCTGGATGGGCTGGGTAAAGGAACGCACATACTGGATGAATGCCTGAATATCGCCCACGGTGATGGTCTGCTTGATTGCCAGATAGCCGCCAAGGATCGCAACCGCCACATAACCCAGATTGCCGATGAACATCATGATCGGCATCATCAAGCCGGAAAGGAACTGGGATTTCCATGCGACATCGTGGAGCGTGTTATTCGACTGGTCAAACTTCTTGATGCTCTCTTCCTCGCCGTTGAAGGCTTTCATGACGATGTGCCCGCCGTACATTTCCTCCACGTGTCCGTTGACGTGCCCAAGATAGTCCTGCTGTTGTTTAAAGTATTTCTGCGACTGGCGGACAATCAGCATGACCGCTACCATCGAAAGCGGGATGATGACCAGCGCCACCAGAGTCATGAGCCAGTTGATCGAGAACATCATGGCCAGCACACCAATCACGGTCACCACCGAAGTGATGATCTGTGTCATGCTCTGGCTGAGGGTCTGGTTGACCGTGTCCACATCGTTGGTAATGCGCGAGAGCACTTCGCCGTGTGTGGTGCCGTCGAAATACTTGAGCGGCATGCGGTTCACCTTTTCCGAAATGTCGCGGCGGAAGCGATAGGCAATATTGGTGGAAACATCCGCCATGATCCAGCCCTGGATGTAGGCAAAAAGAGCCGACACCAGATACAGGCCGAGGGTGATGAGGGCGACGCGCCCAATATAGTCAAAGTCAATGGAGCCGGTTCCGCTCAGTTGTGCCATCACGCCCTCGAATAATTTGGTGGTGGCCTGGCCGAGGATTTTGGGGCCGGCAATATTGGCGGATGTGGAAGCAATCGCAAATATGAAGACGACAATGATAGCCGTCCTATAACTGCCCAGATAGGCGATCAATTTTTTCATCGTCCCTTTGAAGTCCTGGGCTTTGGCAACGGGCGCGCCCACCATGCCATGACCACCCATGGGGCCACCCTGCATGGGACCGCCGCGTTGTTGTGTGGATCTACCTTGCATCATCATGCTAATTCCTCCCGGGTGAGCTGCGACATGGCGATCTCTTGATATGGTTCGCAACTTTCCATCAATTCGCGGTGTGTGCCTTTGCCAACGATGCGGCCTTCATCAAGCACGATGATCTGTTCGGCATTCTTGATCGTGGAAACGCGTTGTGTCACGATCAAGAGGGTGCTGTTCGCCGCCTTTTCCTTGAAGGCCCGTCGCAGTGCGGCGTCGGTCTTGAAGTCGAGCGCGGAGAAACTGTCGTCGAGGATATAGATCGGCGGTTTTTTGACCAGTGCCCGGGCAATCGAGAGGCGTTGTTTTTGTCCACCAGAGACATTGGAGCCGCCTTGGGCAATTTCCATGGCCATGCCATCAGGGCTGGATGTCACGAATTCCTTTGCCTGTGCGATCTCAATGGCTGATTCCAGCATTTCGACAGTGGCATTTTTATCGGCATACAACAGGTTGCTCTCGATGGTGCCGGAGAACAATGCGCCCTTTTGCGGGACGTAACCGATCCTGTCACGCAAATCATGCTGGGTCACTTCACGAATGTCAATACCGTCAACCAGAATGGAACCGCCGGTCACTTCATAGAAACGCGGAAGCAGGCTGATGATTGTCGATTTGCCGGAACCGGTCGAACCGATGAATGCAGTGGTCTGGCCCGGCTGGGCCGTAAAACTGATGTCATGCAATACATCCTCATCCGCGCCGGGATAGCGGAACGACACATTACGGAATTCAACCGTGCCTCTAAAGGATTTGGGGAATTTCTTCGGCTCTTTGGGATCGTGAATATGGATCTCAGTCTCCAGCACTTCTGCAATACGGTCCGCCGATACGGACGCGCGCGGGAGAATGATGAACAACATGGACAGCATCAGGAACGCCATCATGATCTGCATGGCATATTGCATGAACGCGATCATATCGCCCACCTGCATGTTCGCATCGGCAACCTGGCGCGCTCCGAACCAGATGACCGCCAGCAGGAGCACGTTCATAATGAGCATCATCAGCGGCATCATCACCACCATCACGCGGTTGATGAACAGGCTGATGGCGGTCAGGTCTTCATTGGCTTTGTCGAAGCGTTTCTCTTCGAACTCCTGCATGTTGAACGCACGGATCACCATTATGCCCGACAGGTTCTCGCGTGCCACCAAATTGATGCGGTCAACCAGTTTCTGAATGATCTTGAATTTGGGCATGGCGATCGAAACGACGATCAGGATCAGGCTGATCAACATCATGACCGCTACAACGATGAGCCACGCCAGCGGCGAATCCTTGGAAAGCACCTTGAGCACGCCACCGATCCCCATCAAGGGCGCGTAAAACACCATGCGCACCATGATCATGATGACCATTTGAATCTGGGTAATATCATTGGTCGTGCGCGTGATCAGGGAGGCTGTGGAGAAATGCTCGAATTCAGTGCTTGAGAATCCCTCCACCTTTTGGAACACATCGCGGCGGAGGTCGCGCCCCATACCGGCGGCAATCCTTGCAGACAGGTAACCCACAATGATGGTACAGACAGCGGAGAGCAAAGTCAGCAGGAGCATCCATCCACCTACATTGACGATGTAGCGGTTCTGCAGTTTGTCCATGTCCATCCCAAGGGCTTTGTATTCTGCTTTGACCGCCACGACCGCGGCTTGAGCGATCATGTTATCGCCCAACGCCTCGAACTGTGAATTGATGGAGTCCTTAATTTTCAATAATTGTTCGGCGGGGAGTTGCCCCAGCAGGGTGAATGCATCCATGCCGGGAGGCAGTTTGCTCAAGTCAAAATTGCCGAATGCACCGCCCATTTGCGCCGCTTTTGATGGCTCCGCAAGCACCTGTTCGATGCCTGAGACTGTCAGAAGCGCCTTACCCATGATCGGGTTGAGGCGATCGATCTCCGTCTGGTCTATATCGTTCAAAACATAGATGGCTTCGTTTGCAAGGGCAGGATATTCCTCGACGTATTTTTCATAGTCGGGCGAGTTCTTGTCCATGAGAGTGTAGTCTGCAAGGACGGAATTCTTCACCTCCGCGTCAACAAAAATGAGCACGCGGTTCATCTGGCTCTGGCGGATGGCCTGCGGCACGGCATTCTCCACGCCGCCCTGCTGGATGCCGGTATTGACGATGCGCGAGAGATAATCCGGCAATGTCAGGTCAAAGTTCGCCTGTGCAAACAAAAGCACAATCGAAATGAGGAGCATTATCAAATAAGGTTTTGTATATTTTGCCAATCGCATCATGGCTGTTTTCATTCCTTTCAAAATCACATTGAATTAATATGCTACGGCTGTTGAAGTGTATGTTCCGTTTATGAATTGAGTATGTAGATTTTAGGGAAATTTCCACTTAGGGAGCAGGTTCGGCTTCCAACTCCTCGGCGGCGCGCGTCATGATGTTGAGCGCTTCACTAACCTGCACACGTTCTTCAGCTGTCAACCTCCCAGCCAGTTGATCTGCCCAGCGATACCGTTCTTGAAATCCCCGCTCAAGCAATTCCCTGCCTTTATCGGTCAGGTCCAACAACTTGGCGCGACGATCATTCGGGTCTTCCTCACGAACAATAAATCCGTTTTGAACGAGTTTGTCCACAAGCTGACTCGCCGCCGCGGGTGTGACCTCGAACCGTTCGCTGATCTCAGACATGCCGCAGGCTCCCTTATGATGCAATTGCATCAACACGCTGAACTGCGGCATGGAAAGTCCCGTTGACTTGGCAAAGAGACCCCAACCGCGCATGGAGCGGTGCATAAAAATATCCATCCATGCGCGGATGGCTTGCATAAATTGGACAGATCTCATCATAGTTAAGCCTTCTTTTTAGTTAAGCGGGCTTAACTTTATGCGCGAGGCGGATTTTGGTCAAGAGGTGAGAGATAAGAAAAACGTAAGAACCGCCCTTTGTTCATCATTACCTTACCAACCTCCCCAAAATCCGCGGGGGAATGGTATTATGCTGTTGTCTATAATTTGTGTTACAACACTTCATATGGATGGTAATGAGGTGTGGAACACAACCGTGATTTTAAACGTTGGGATGCCATGCAGAAGATTTTCATCAGTTACTCGCGCAAGGACATTGACTTCGTCCGCAAATTTGCAGGCGACCTCGAAAGCGCGGGTTATGATGTCTGGTGGGACATCACCGACCTGCAAGGCGGCGATGACTGGGTACGCATGATCCCCAACGCCATCGCGTCGAGCCAATATGTAATCGTCGTCCTCACACCATATTCGATAGAGTCAGAATGGGTCAAGAAGGAATATACACAGGCGCTATCCCTGCGCAAGAAGATCATCCCGATCATGCTCGTTCCGTGCAATGTGCCCTTCGCGCTGAACACGATCAACTTCGTCAATTTCGCAGGCGGGGAATACGCAGACAATTTCAGGAAACTCCTCCCGTCACTGGGA
Source organism: Anaerolineales bacterium (assembly GCA_035466615.1). Taxonomy (GTDB): domain Bacteria; phylum Chloroflexota; class Anaerolineae; order Anaerolineales; family Villigracilaceae; genus Defluviilinea. Next base: position 8,552 of record DATIUT010000285.1, read on the forward strand.
TACACCGGCAAGCCGCTCGTTGTTGCACCGTACAAAAAGACCGTCATCCCACTTCCGCCCATATTTCTCAAGTATGGAATTCCCGCCCTGATCGGACTGACGCTAGTGGCAATCTTTGCATGGATCAATCCTTTCGAGCCTCCGGCAGTTCCGACGATCACACCGACCCTCGCTACAAGGGTAACTGCCTCACCAACACCGCACACCCTCGAACCTGCCACCCCTTCCGACACTGCCACCGCGACACGGACCCTCACTCTCACACCAACGGTTACGTGGACTGTTTCACCCGTCCAATCCCTCGAAGTAAAACTAAAAATTTGCATAACCACTGATGCAAGTAACATCTTCGTACGCTCCGGTCCTGACAAGGCGACATACGCAGGAACACTGCTGTATTTGCCGTATGATCCTGATGAAAAGGTATGTCCCTGGTTCTCGGCACGAATCTGGAACGAGAGAGAGGGATTTTTCTGGCTTTTAGTGGCGCCGGACCAAACCGGGATATTGGAACAATATGAGGGCGGATGGATTCGTCAAGATGTGCTTGATAAAAACATCTCCATAGACATACTGCCGGTTGTCACACTGACAGCCACACCAACCCCCAGCAATACCCCCACGATTACTCCCTCCTCAACGCCATCATTCACACCGACGATCACCCCCTCATCGACGGCGACCAATACATTTACACCCACTCCCACCGACACATCCACGCCGACCTCAACAGCGACCGACATCCCCACAGAAACACCCACACCTTAGCCTTCGAGACTCCTCCACGCATCATCACACTGCTCATCCACTCCCTTTGGATGCAGGAATGTCGTTTCGTTTTGCCTAAGTCGTTCAGTCACGACTTCCACAATATCACGCGAGCGGATGAGACGTGCATCCGCATTTCCAACTTTGCCGCGCCGTTGCAATCCTTTTTCATCGAGCCAGCCATTTACAAGGGAAAAGTTCTGGCAGCAATGGTCTATTTCACGATAGTCGAAACGGGCGGGGATTCCACTTTTCAGGATCGTGATGTATTTATCACATCTGTATCGGACCCCCGCCAGGTTCTCGCACAAATGGATGGTTGTGTTCGATGTATGGTCAACACCTAACAGAAGCACCTGCCCATCCAGTTCATAGACTCTGCCCACCGGGCTGTCAAGTCCATGCGGAATATCAATGGGATGCGGGGCAAGGATCCCTCCTGCAAACCGACCAACCGCCGCGAAAGCATGGTTATTGTCACTACGAAGGACTCCGGGCAATCGCCAGAATGTATCTGCCACAATTCCCATTTCAGCACAATGGCTTTTCGCTTTATCAAAGGGATGGTCATCGTCGTGACTCATGCTGGGCATGGCAAGCGTTCCGTCAGGCGCGAGAGCGGAATGCAATGCTGAAATCAAACCCATGGGTCCACCCTCGATTGGTCCCACTTTGGAGAATGCAGCATGGACGAGAAGCACTCCACCCGGCTGCATGCCAAGGTCAAGGAGTTGTTGGTTCAAGGTTTCCCTGTGGATCATGTTCATAGTCGCGCCACCAGCCCAAAGTCCGAGGGGAGAAGCGCATACATGTGCGCGTCGTAAATGGCATTGCCCACCACCATCCGATTCCGCAAAATCCCTTCATAATGAGCGCGGGTCTTTTCCGCCGCGCGCTTGCTCTTATCATTCCCCACCGCGATCACGATCTCGGCACGGATGATGCCTTCATTTTCAAAACCATAACGCGCGGCAAGGCCTGCAGCGCGTCCCGCGATTCCTTCGCCATGACGCGAACTCCGCACCCAGTAACCCACATTGCAATAACGATACACGGGATTTTTATTGCTCAAACTGCAGCCTCCCAATATGTCTCCCGTCTTCGCATCTGTGATGGCAAAAGCGAATAATGCTCTCCCGTCCCAGCGGGCGCGTGTGATTCGGATAAAGTCCTCCGCATCCTGTCGGGAATATGCGTCATGCGCCCAACTCATCCATGGCTTGAGTTCGGTCAGCGATTCGCACACGGCTTCATACAACTGCGCGGCATCCTCCATATGAAATGGACGTAGTGTGATCACGTCATCGGTAAGGCTGATGGAAAGTGACATCTTCGCTCCTTAAACAAAAAACGGAGTCGCCCGGGCGACTCCGTGATTATACTTTTTCGGGATTACGTTGTAATATATTCGCGCAAGTTATGCTCCACCGCGTAAGCGGCGGCTTCGGCGCGGTTGTTCACACCCAGTTTCGAGAGGATGCTCGATACATAATTACGAACCGTGCCCTCGCCCAAAAACAACTGCTTGGCGATTTCACGGTTCGTTTTGCCTTCCGAAACGAGAAGCAATACGTGCTTCTCCTGCTGGCTCAAATGTGCGAAAGCCGAAGCCTCCTCCTCTTTCACCGCACGCCGCACCTGCTGGAAAACGCGCTGTGTCACAGCGGGGTCAAGAAGCGCCTCACCGCGCGAAACGGCTTCGAGCGCCTTCACCAGATCATCGCTCCCGATCTGCTTGAGGATGTATCCCGAAGCGCCCGCGCGAATGGCGGAGAAGAGCATTTCATCCTCGGCATACGAGGTCAACATGATGACCTTCACGTTCGGGTGCTTTTCCACGATCTGTTCGCACGCTTCGATCCCCGACGTACCGGGCAGGCGGATGTCCATCACCACCACATCGGGCTTGAGCGTTTCCGTTTTCTCAAGCGCCTCACGTGCTGACGACGCCTCACCGACCACATCGAACTGCACATGACGTTCCAGTAAAGACTTCAAGCCCAGGCGGACAACCTCGTGATCGTCCACCAAAATAATACGTTGTTTGGCAGGTTGCTTTGGCATGGGGTGGATTTTACCCCAAAACACCCCTTTTTCGACAAAAAGAACGGTTGCCTGACAAATTTGACCGCTTCTTCCCTAACCGGAAGTTGATTCTGGCTAAAATGCCTTTTCTCCCCTTTACATTCTGATGTTAAATTTCGTAGGGGCGGGCTAAGCCCGCCCCTACGAATTATTTTGCTTTGACAGTGATCATGCGGGGCTTGGCCTCATCCGCTTTTGGCAGGGTGATGGTCAGGATGCCGTTCTCGAACTCAGCCTTTGCCTTGTCTGCGACCACATTGGTCGGCAGGACGACAGAGCGCTCGAACGAACCCCATTTCTGCTCGTGGATATGCCAGGCTTTTTCCTTTTTATCTTCCTCGTGCTTCATCTCGCCCTTGAGGGTCAACACTTCGCCGGTAATGTTGATCTGCACCTCATCGGCTTTGATGCCGGGCAACGAGGCTTTCACGACGATCTCGTCGTCAGTCTGGTACATGTCGATTGCAGGCACAGACCAGGCGTCCCTGAGGGAGAGCGGGCGTGTGAACGCGTCATCAAAAAGACGGTCCATGGCCTCGCGCAGGGTCATCATTTCACGAGCGGGTTCCCAACGAATTAAGTTAGACATAGCGACCTCCTTTTGGTTATTGAGTTTATGCCCTTAATATAAAAAGCCTGTGTTAGAAAAACGCAAGCCATTTATAAAAAATACGTATGAAGTTCTGGATTCCATCAACTTGCTGATGGGTTCATGGAGCAAACTCCATGATTCCAAAGTTATTCTTTCTGCCTCTTGAAATCCACGAAGCGATAGCCTACGCCGCGTTCGGTTAAGACATATTTCGGGTTGGCGGGATCCTTCTCAAGTTTCTGGCGCAGGTAGTTGATGTAGAGGCGGACGTAATGCGGCTCATCGCGGTATTCGTATCCCCAAACCTTGATAAGGATCTGGTCGTGTGTCAAAACCCATCCCGCATTCTGTACCAGATGATAGAGCAGGCGGTATTCGGTCGGGCGCAGTTTGACCAGCTTCCCTTCGAGCCAGACCTCGCGGCGGTCAAAATCGATCTTGAGGCGTTCGTCCACTTCGATGATGTCATGCATCGAGCCGCCCGCGCCCTCAGTACGGCGGATGACCGCCTTCACGCGGCTGACCATTTCGCGCGGGCTGAACGGTTTGGTGATGTAATCGTCCGCTCCCAGTTCAAGCCCACGCACGCGGTCATCCTCTTCACCCTTGGCGGTGAGCATGATAACAGGCACACTGCTCCCTTCACGGATGGTTTCGAGCACTTCAAAGCCATCGATATCGGGCATCATCACATCAAGCAGGATAAGGTCGGGGGTTGTGTCACGTAATTTCTGGATTGCCTGTTTGCCGTTGAAGGCTTCGGCAACTTGAAAACCGTCATGCTCCAGGTTCATGCGGATGAAGCGCACCATGCGCTCTTCGTCATCTACAACGAGAATACGACGTCGGTCAAACTCTTCGGGCATGTACTGTTATTCCCTCACAAAACCGATCAGGCTTTCTTCATCTTCGCTTTCAAGGATCTCAATCAATGCCACCCTGGCAAGAGGCCAGATCACCTTGGTCACATTGGGTTCAATATAGTGAACATCCTTCCCGTCGCGCAGGCGCGGGTTGTTGATGGTAATGACGGTGTCATTGTTTTTCGGAAGTTCCTCGATCTCGCCCACCACAGACGGTTCGCCGGTAATATGAAGAATGATCGAATACGCCATATCATACCTTTCAATGCTTCTAAATATTGCGGAGCAATACCTGGATCTTCAATTTGCCCAGGGCGATGACATCGCCGTGTTTGAGGATCTCCTCCGTATGTGGGTTAAGGCGGCGTCCGTTCAGGTAGGTGCCATTGGAGGAACCCAGATCCATGATAATGACCCGCTCCGCATCACGCTTCACCACAGCATGCAGACGGGAAACGCCGGAAGCATATGCCTGATAAGGTGTCAGGTCTATATCAGGCATGATGGGCTGGCCGTCGCTCAGACGGCCCATCGTGAATTCATTCCGCGTTGCAAGTGGAAGGATCTTGCCGCTATCCATCAAATGCAGTGACAGCCAGCTGTTTGCCGGGGATGAAGGAGGCTCGGCAACGACAGATGTCTTTTTAAGATCATCTACGATTTGATCCTGGGTGATCGCCTGTGTGGTAAGAGTTTCCACCCCGTTCAACTGTGCCCCACACTCAACACAAAATAATGTGCCCGTTACGTTTCCATGCTGACAATTTGAGCAAATAATCATGATGCTGACTCCTTTTGGGGCAGCGCAAGGAACAAGGCGCGCGTGCCATATTTGATCTTCTTTCCGCCTTCCGCAGACATGCCATTCTCCTGTTGTATGCGATCCACTTCGAAGACAATCGTCTGCGCAAGACTGCGCTCGCCCTGTGTCATTAAGTTTTCGGCAAGTAGTTGCAGTTGACGGGTTCCAGCTTCTATATTTCCTTTTTCTATCTCGTTGCGCGCCCGTTCCTGCATACGATACAGCATTAATCTGGAAAGGGCTTGAACGATCTCCGGTGGAGGCGAATCCGTCTCAATCGTGTCTGACACCGGGCACTGGAGGCGCATCCGCAAAGGAGGAACGGGAAGCGGATTGGATGAGATCGAGGCCTTGAGCGTGCCGTCCATAATAGTGGCTAGTTCCGATTTTACCGCTGTTGGGTGAATTACGTATTCGAAAATCACACGAGTGGAAGTATCTTGCAATATTGGACCCAGCCGCATGGTGGATTCGTCCGTCAGGATGAGCCCGGGGTCGGGCTGGAGGCGAAAAGCATAGGAAAGTTGGACACCTTCCACCGGCTCGGAAATCAAGTTTACATCCTCTGCATAGACCTGTGCCAGGGCACTGAATTTTTCGAGCAGCAGTTTCTTTATATCCTGTGGTTCCGCAATATAGGCACTGCTCCCACCTGTGCGTGTGGCAAGTACATCCAGGAAGATATCGTTCCATTCCATGCCGATACCCATGGCACTAATACCCACGCTAAGTTCACCCAATTTCGAGGCCAGCGCCAGGCATTGTTGTTCATCCCCATAGGTTTGTCCATCTGTAAGGAGGATGATGTGGTTCAAACGTTTGGAATTGTGGCTTCGCATGACCTCTTTGGCACCCGCATCAAGCCCCTGAAAGATCTCGGTCCCGCCGGAAGGCTGGATCATTTGAATGCGCGCCTCGAGGCGGGCACGATCCTCATAATGGGCGGCAGGAATGATCACCTCGGCGCGATCACTGAAGGTAACCACACTCAAGATGTCCTGTTGCCTGAGGTTGCGCAAAATCTGAATGGCTGAGGCTTTGACCACATCCATCTTTTCACCTTTCATGGATGTGGAACGGTCAATAACAATGCAGACGTTCAATGGAGGCGAGGGAACGCGGCGCGACTCAACCGGTGACTGCATCTCCAGAATGATGTACAACATCTGCGGTTCTTTCATATGAACCAAACTGGAACGGCTGTAAATGAGGCTGTGTTCGTAGGGAAGTCTGACTTTTAGCTCGGGTGGAAGTGTGGCATCGTATTGTGCACGGCGTTTGGGATTGGACAGTGTTTCATAAGCCTGTTGCACCCCCAGGAATAGTTCGGTTTCACCAGCGGCTGTATTTTTGTCAGGATGCAGTCTCTGGGCGGACTCAAAATAAGCGCGCTTGATGTCCTCCTGTGAGGCATCTCTTGTAACACCCAGAACAGAATAATAATCCTGCTTTTGAGGCGACATGATTACCCAATAAGTTGAGCAAGCACAACGCTTATATTATCAGGACCTCCCGCTGTGTTTGCGGCGGTGACAAGGTTCTGGCAGGCTCTTTGCAGGTTAGGCGCTTCATTAACAGCACGGATAAGATCCTGTTCTGCAACCACCCCCCACAACCCATCACTGCAAATCATCAATGTGCCTGGCTGGGGAAATGCGAGCGTAAAAATTTCCGGGTCGAGGATGTCGCCCTGGCCAAGCGCCTTGTAGAGCACGTTGCGATGAGGGTAATTCTCCGCTTCTTCCGGGGTGATATGACCCAGTTCCTGCAAACGCTGGACAAGTGAATGGTCACGCGTGACCGTTTCAAGTCGCCCATCAGGATAGACGAAGTATGCGCGGCTGTCGCCCACATGCGCAATGGTGACCTGCTGTCCCAGCACAAGCGCGGCGGTGAGGGTGGTTCCGCTTCCCGGTGCTTCGCGTTGGATGATGCGCTGCGCCTCATGGACCGCCGCCAACATAATCTCCTGAAAGGACTCATCCATCGTATCCACTTTGACCTGGAACAGGTAGGGGTGGAATTTTTTCAGTACATATCCCGCAACCGTGCGGATGGCGGCATTGCTTGCAACTTCACCAAACTGATGCCCACCCATGCCATCTGCCACAACATATAAGCCAAAGGGCAGGTTTCCGGAATTACCTGCCATTGTCGTTGTAATGGCAAGCAGACTGTCCTCGTTCAATTCACGCTGTTTGCCCACGGACTGTCCAGCGGCAGAGACCAATTGTTGAAGGTCGAACTGTGGGTTCTGATTGTTGACAATGGCTTTCAATTGCTCTTCCGTGAGAGGCGCAGTATTGGCAACATCCACTGCTTTCGCAGGTGTTTTTTGGTTTCTGAATAACAAGCGGAACAATTTATCCACAAGAACTCCTTCTCACGCAAGCAACGCGTATACATGATGGTCTGTGGAGCCGACATAAACAACATCGTCATACACCAGCGGGGTGCCGGTGATGGCTCCTTCCGTGCCGAACTTCCAGCGCAGCCGGCCTGTGCGATATTCAAGACAATAGAGACTCCCATCCACAGACCCGCAATATACCGAATCCTTATACATGACCGGCGAACCGTTCACTTGGTGCTCTGTGCGAAAACGCCAGGCTTCCTTTGAATTTTTGGCTTCCACAGCGTAAATAAAACCATCCGCCGCGCCGACAATAATAAGGTCATCTGCAACACACGGCGTGCTGATGGATGATTTGCCCAGGCGGAAACGCCAGATCACCCACCCATTGCGCGGATCGAGTGCATATAGCGTGCCATCCACAGACGTAAAATAGATGGCTTGCCCGGTGCCAACTGTTGACGCCGTGACAGCCCGCTTCGAGCGGAAACGCCACTTCATCTCGCCCCGAAAATTCAACGCGTAATACTCCCCGGCCTCACATCCGAAATACACCATATCATTCATCACAAAAGGTGTGGCTCGTATGGCATCAGCGCATTCAAAGCGCCAGGCCATTCGTCCAGTGTTGATGTTGACCGCGTGCAGAAAACTGTCATCCGACCCGAAAAAAACATGCCCTTCGGCAATAGACGGGGATGAACGGACGGGAGCTTCCGTGTAATACGTCCACACCACCTTGCCAGAACGGGCGGAGACCACATGCAAACGCTTATCCTCGGACCCCACAAAAATATTTCCATCCACAACCATCGGGCGGGAAACGATACCGCCATCGGTTGGATACTTCCATTGGAACTTTCCTTCTGCAGCATCCAAAGCATACAGGTTATGATCATATGAACCAATAAGAAGGGAACCCTGGTGGATCGTCGGCGTGCCGCGGATCTCATCTTCACACTTGAACTTCCAAAGCGGCTTGATCCCGTCACTCTTCACGGGTCCGGTCTTTGGGTCTGTACGTATGAGTAACCCTGTCTTGCGGGCAACGGAGGCCAGGGCGTCCCTCATTTCAGCGGCGCTCTTAAAACGATTTGCAGGATCATATTCCAAAGCCCGGCTTACAATCACGTCCATCTCGGCTGAGACTGCGGGATTGATCCGGCGGATGGGACGCTCAGCAAATGAAAACGGCGGTTCGAGGCGCGGGTCGCGGCGCGTCAACGCATGATGCAGGGTTGCACCCAGCGAATAAATATCCGCCGCCTGCGTGGCTTCCCCGCGATATTGTTCGGGCGGGGAATATCCCTCGGTTCCGATCATCGTCCCCTTGATACCGGATTGGAACACCTTGGCGATGCCAAAATCCACCAGTATGATATCGCCGCTGGAATTGATCATCACGTTCGACGGCTTCATGTCACGGAAAATGATTGGATCCGGTTTATGCTTGTGCAGATAGTCCAGCACATCGCACAGGTCAATCCCCCAAGCCAGAACCTGTTCCTCCGGAAGGAATCCGTTCGTATCAGTGATGACGGCTTCCATATCCTTGCCATGGATGAACTCCAGCACAAGATAGGAGCGGCTTTCCAGCGTAAAATAATCGTAGATCTTTGGAATGGAAGGATGATGGAGAGTGGCAAGCAGGTTGGCTTCGCGCTCGAAGTTCTGCACAATGGTCTCACGCACCAACGGGTCGGGCGCTCCATTGATCATTTCCTTGACCGCCACCAGTTTCGTTACACTAGGAAAGTGCATATCACGGGCGCGGTATACTGACCCCATTCCGCCAAGCCCTACAACTTCCTGGATTAAATACCGTTTGCCGAGCGTAACGCCCGGATGAAGTTGCTGGCTTTTGCCGGCGGCATTTTCTTCGCCCTTGTCATCATCTGAAAGTTCGGGGAACAATCTTGTTTCCAGAGTATTTCTCCTGTCGGTAGATTATAGTTTGCCCTTCATTGTTTGACAACCGCAATCGAGAGCGTTTTCCGCATTAACACCCCATTTTCATTGTAAAAACCTTGCAGGGAACCCCTTTCTACGGCAAAATAACATTATTGTGAAAATCCTTGCGGTTAGTGATGAAGTCGTTGAACGACTCTACAGCCTCTGCAACAACGGTCATTTCAACGATGTCGAATTGATCATTGGATGCGGTGACCTCCCCTATCCTTATCTTGAAAACATTGTCACGTTTTTGAACATCCCGCTCCTGTATGTTCCCGGCAACCATGATCCTGACTACTTTCCGGAGGATTCCAAATCATATGTTGAAGGCGGTTCAAACCTGGACCAGAAATTGATACGCCTCAAAACATTCCTGATCGGCGGCCTGGGCGGATGCATCCAATACCGCCCCGACGGGACGAATCAATACACCCAAACGGGCGCCCATTTCCGTGCTTTTAGGATGTTGCCTCGCCTGCTCATGAACCGCATCAACTATGGGCGTTACATGGACATTCTCATCACACACTCGCCTCCTTTCGGTATCCATGATGAAGATACCCAGGCACACCGGGGACTCAAAGCCATTAACTGGCTCATACGGGTCGCCAAACCGCGTTACCATTTTCATGGACATACACACTTCTATCGCCGCAACCTCGGTGAATCCGAATCCACATATAGAGGTACAAAGATCATCAACGTTCATCCATACAAGGTTCTGGACGTTTATCATTAATCGCAATCATGTCAGAAGAATCCTATTTCGAACAATCCCGCGCGGATTTTCAACGCGCGCTCTTCAAATCATTCATGAACCGCGTCTGGGATTCCATCTCAGGCCGGCGCACTACCTTGCTATCCTACGATGATATCAAGGAGAAGCTTCACATCGGCGGTCCCATCTATCGGGGAGTACAGACCGTTCGTGTGGATCAGATCGCGGGAAGTTTGAACCGCTATCACGAATTTGACCGGGTCTTCCTGCCTGCATCCGACAAGCTCGCCGCGCGCTGGCAAAGTGTCAACCGCGCTTTCTATCAGGACGTAAGCCTCCCGCCTGTCGTCCTTTATAAAGCAGGGCAGGTTTACTTCGTTGTGGACGGGCATCACCGCGTGTCCGTTGCACGCGAGCAGGGACAGATTTACATCGAAGCCGAGGTGCGCGAATGTTCCACACGGGTGAACATCACAGCTGATATCAAACCCGAAGACCTGGAGATCCTCGAGGACAAGATACACTTTCTTGAACGTACCTCTTTTGATTCGTTGAGGCCCGATGCTGATATAAAACTGACCATCCCGGACGGCTTCGACCGCATGCTGGAACACATTGCTGTTCATCGTTACTTCATGGGGCTTGACCTGCAACGCGACATCTCCGAAGAGGAGGCGATTGCAGATTGGTACGATCATGTTTACATGCCTGTCGTCAACGTCATTCGCGAAACGAACATTCTCAAGGAGTTTCCTCAAAAGACCGAAGGCGATCTGTATCTGTGGGTACTGGATCACCAGCACTATCTTGTTTCGGAGGAGGGACATGAACTTCAACCACCGGTGGATGCGGCACGCAAGTTCGTTGAAGTAAAGAATAAAAAAGCGCCGCGCCAAAAAAGTTCGACCAAAAGATCGGAGAAAAAATGACACCAACACATCCACTTGCAGGAGTCTATGCCGCGGCTGTGACTCCGTTGAGAGACGATTTATCACTGGATCTCGAATCGGTTCCAGCACTATTGAAGTTTTTTGCATCCCGAGGCTGTCACGGAGCTTTGTTCTTCGGCACAACCGGCGAAGGTCCATCGTTCTCCCCATCCGAACGTGAGACGTTGTTACGTTCCGTGCGTGCATATCGCAACATCGTGCCAGGTTTTCGCCTGCTCGCCGGCACAGGGACTCCCAGTCTCTCCGAAACCATTGACCTGACCAAACTCGCCTTTGACCTTGGTTATGACGGAGTCGTTGTATTGCCTCCCTACTACTTCCGCAAAGCCACCGATAACGGCTTGTTCAACTGGTTCAGTGAAGTCATCAAAAAGGCAGTACCACCTGATAAATATCTGCTCGGTTACCACTTCCCTAATGTTGCGGGGATTGGGTTCTCCATTGAGTTACTGGCACGATTGAAGGATGCCTTCCCCGTCCAATTTGCAGGAATCAAAGACTCTTCGCACGATATTGATCTCGCACAGTCTCTCGGTAAGAAATTCGGCGAAGACCTTGTCGTTCTCACCGGCACAGACTCCTATCTTCAACTTGCCATGCAAAACAAAGCCGCCGGCTGCATCACCGCGCCCGCCAACTTGATCTCGCCTGACCTGCGTGAAGTATGGGATGGAATGATGAAAGGCAGCGATATCTCACAGGCACAGGCACGCGTCACCGAACAACGACACGTCCTCGAAAAATACCCTCCCTTCCCACCGACATTGAAGGCCTTGTTACATCGTATGCACAACCTTCCACGCTGGGCAGTTAAGCCGCCGCTGGAAATTATCTCGGTGGAATTGGAAGAAAATGCACTTGAGGAATTTCGAGCAACTGCATAAAGCAACAGCCCTCCTGCTCGGAGGGCTGTTTGAATATAAAGACCCGGGTTATTTCGTCCAAAGAACAGCGTGGGACTCGCCGGAAGCAGTATCGCTGAAACCTACAATCTGGCCTCTCTCATTGAGGGCCATCGCAAGGCTATTGTTGCCACCCAAGCCAGCAAGTTCTGTCATAACACCTTGTTGCCAGATGAAAGCGCGTTGCATGGATTCAGAGAAATTGGTACTTCCACCAACAATTTGTCCTCCGGCATTAATATCACTGGCAAAACTATAATCTCCACCTAGAGACTCTAAGTCAAGCATGATGCCATTCTGCCATAGGTAGGGATGATATTCGAATTCGTCCAACACAGCCTGACTCGTACCTACGATCTGCCCATGATTGTTGATATCCACGGCGTCACTATACATTCCACCCAATGTACCTAAATCAATCATGCCCCCATCCTGCCAGATGAAAGCGTGCAACTCACCCGAGGCATTTTCACTCATACCAATAACCTGTCCGCGCTGGTTGATAACAGCCGCAGAGCTGTATGAACCGCCAAGTGTGCCCAAGTCAATCATTGTGTCATTCTGCCACAAGAAAGCATGAAATTCGCCCGAGGCGGTTTCGCTCCCGCCAACTACTTGCCCACGATCATTAATGGCCGAAGCACCGCTTGAATTTCCACCTAATGTCCCCAAATCCCTCATTACGTCATCCTGCCACAAAAAGGCATGGTAATCATCTGAATCGGTTCTGCTATCGCCTACAACTTGTCCATGTTTGTTTATGGCCGATGCGAAACTATAGCCACCGCCGAATGTTCCCAAGTCAGTCATCACACCATTTTGCCATATAAAGGCATGAATCTCACCCAGTTCAGTTTCACCCATGCCAATAACCTGTCCAGCTTCATTAATAGCGCGGACAGAGGTCAATGTCCCACCCAGTGTCCCTAAATCAGACAGGATGTCATCCTCCCATATAAAGGCATGATTTTCACCCGTGGCGGTCTCACTATCTCCCACAACTTGCCCACGAGTATTAATGTCGTAGGCAATGCTCCGGCCTCCTCCTAGTGTGCCCAAATCAACTACCGAATATTGAGAAACTGCAGAAACTGGCTGGACAATTTTCAGAGTTAGCGCCAGCACAACGATCAAAATCATACTGCTCAGTTTTTTCTTCATTTTTTCTCCTCAACCACATTCGACTGCATTTAACGTATTCTTGTCATGAGGTTACTAATTTTTTGAAACACTGTCAAGATATTATCCCGAAAAGGTTACACTTTCCCATTGGGATTGAGTAAAATATCTCCAATGACCCTCTGGCGACTCCTCATCACCCCTCCCGCGCGCGGCGCGTGGAACATGGCTGTGGACCAAGCGATCCTCGAACACATCGGAGGCGGCGAATCGATCCCGACCCTGCGGTTGTACGCTTGGGAACCGGCCTGTCTCTCGCTGGGACATGCCCAACCCTTTGCGGACGTGGATCTAACGCGCCTCAAAGCACGCGGCTGGGATGTCGTCCGCCGCGCGACAGGTGGGCGCGCGATTCTGCATACCGATGAATTGACCTACTCGGTCATCGCTCCATTGAACGAATCGCGCGTGGAGGGCAGTGTTCTGGAAAGTTATAACCGGCTTGCTCAAGCGCTATTGCTTGCAGTTAAAAGCCTGGAAATTCCTGTTGAAATGAAAGAGGGGAAAGCAAACGACGGAGGAATACCCAACCCTGTCTGCTTTGAAGTCCCGTCCACGTATGAAATCACAGTGAATGGGAAGAAGCTCATTGGCTCGGCACAGGCACGCAAGAAGGAAGGTGTCCTTCAACATGGTTCACTTCCACTTACAGGCGATCTCACGCGAATCTGTCAGGCTCTTGTTTTTGAAAATGAATTGATAAGAGAAAACGCCTCGACGCGGCTGCTGGAACGGGCGACGACTGTTGAATCCGCTTTGGGGAGAGAAGTAAGTTGGGAGACTGCCGCGCAAGCCTGCATCCAGGCCTTCGAAGCGCAATTGGGTTTAAGGTTCGAGAGGGGTGAGTTGTCCGAGTCCGAATCCAGAAGAGCGGATGAATTGATCCGGGAGAAGTATGATCATCCGTCATGGACCGAACGTGTATAAAAAATCTCCGATGGCTTGAACCCTTCAGGGATTTGATTATCCCTGATCACTCACAAAGATCGTGTTTGGAAAGCCGAGCGCCGCAAAGAACTTGATGAGATACGCCTCGGCGTTGGTCTGTGCCTGTTCGAGGATGCCATCCTCGAGCGCGCCTTTTAGAATCTCCTGCTCTGCCGATTGGCGGCAGATCGTCTCCAGTTCCGTGTTGGGTTTGATAAGGATGCCGGTCTGACGGTCATAGACGTATGACTTTTGATTATCCAGGGTGGAAACAAGGATCTCGGCGGGAGGCAATCTTACAGAAAGCACGCCATTTTCGAAGCGCATGTTTTCGGGTGTGAGTTTTTCCATGTCAACGCCTGCGATCACCGTGCCGTGCCCGACAAACAACACCTTGTCCCCAAAGGCAAAATCGAAGGCGCCCTGGTTGACCTGGCATGTGACCACCTTCTCAACGCTGTATTGGATCGTCTCGAGCCGTGCCAGCGCGCGGATCTCGTTGATATACGTCACCGGATCAGGAATGATCGTCGGCGTGGGGTTGAGCAGGTTCGACACTTGCGTTTGCAACGCGCGGTTTGCCTCATTCACCTGCTGGAACGGCGCGGTCGCGGCCTGCGAGGTCTCGCGCACGGTTTGCACGATCATGTAGACACCAACCACAATCACGATCAGAATTAAAAGGGAAAGCAGGTTATTGTTTTTCATGGGCGTATTATAATCTCAATAAATCAAAGTGAAATGCAAAACCCTTTTATCTATACTTTTCATTTTTGCCTTTGTTGCGCTCATATCCGGGGGGTGTAATTTACCGCGCATCACATTGACCCAGGCAACCGAGACGCCCATCCCTTCAACTCCCACAGCGGAGGCGACCCCGCTTCCCACTTCGCGTACGGGAGAACTTGGCCTTGCGGAAAATCCCCTGATCCTTGCCCTGCCTCCCTCCGCCGACTCGCCCGAACAAATCAACGCCGCCAGGGAGATTGCCGCCCGGTTCATGGAACAGACGGGATATGTCGTCCTCGTGACCGTCCCTGATTCATATACCGCGCTTGTGGACGCGCTTGAAAAGGGTGATGCTCACATCGTATTGCTCGATCCGCTTTCATACGCGCTTGCCTATCAAAAGGATCTGGTGCGCGCCCAATATGCAGTTGTAAAAGATGAGAAGATCAAATACGGCGCACAATTTCTTGCCGCGCGCAAAGGTGGATTTACATCTTATTTCAATTCAGATAATGGGGAGAACACAGCCGATGCATCTGTCGCGCTGGCACAGTTTAACGGTAAAAAACCATGCTGGAGCGAGGAGACATCGCCATCCGGATATGTGATTCCGCTCGGGATGTTGAATCAAGCCCAGGTCCAGACCAGACCCGCCGCGTTCGTGGGAGGTCAGCCCACGGTGGTGCGGTCGCTGTACGTGGGCGGTATCTGCGATTTCGGCGCAACGTATATTGATGCACGCAAATTCCCATCGCTCGAAGATGAGATGCCGGATCTGATCGAACAGGTGCTTGTCATATGGCAGGTTCCAGAAGTCATCCCTTATGAAGTGCTGGCGTTTTCCACACAAATGCCGCAATCCATGCGAAATCTGTTCTTCGATTTGATTCCCGCCATCATGCAAACGGACGCCGGAAACGCCGCGTTCAAGACGGCCTACAACATCGAGGAAATGCAGGCGGTGAACGACGGCGATTTCAACGGGTTCCACACTTATGTCAGAGAATCCAGGGCGGACCTGCTTTTGCTCCTGGATAAGGAGTAATGGTTTTTTAATCAAAAGTCACTTGTCATAATTCGGAATACACTGTATTATCTTTTTTGCAAGGGAACCTTTCCCCAATCCAAATATTTGTAAGAGGAGAAGAAAATGAAAAAGTCACTATATCTATTTTTTGCCGCGGTGATGGTCTTTGCACTGGCGCTCGCTGCCTGTGCTCCAGCCACCCCGGCACCCACCGAGGAACCGGCCCCCCCTGAGCCGACCGCTGTTCCTCCCACCGAAGTCCCGCCTCCCACAGAAGCACCCGCGCCCGCCATTGGTTCGCCCGAACATCCCATTAAAGTATTGTTCGTCCCCTCTGTTGATGCGAACATCATCACCACTGGTGGTGAAGTGATGGCTGCCGCTTTGAACGAAGCCACCGGCCTGACGTTTGAAGTGGTCGTTCCTACTTCCTACGCCGCGACCGTTGAAGAAATGTGCGCTTCACCCGCAGACACCATGGCTTTCATCCCCGGTTTGGGCTATGCCATTGCCAGCCAGTTGTGCGGTGTGGACGTTGCCTTCAAAGCCATCCGCTTTGGTTATCCCGTCTACTGGGCTGAGTACATCGTCGCCCGCGACAGCACTTACCAGACCCTTTCCGACCTCGAAGGCAAGAAATGGGGTTTCGGTGACCAAGGTTCCACCTCTGGTTACATGGTTCCCACCGTCGAGTTGGCGGCGGCTGGCGTTACCCCCGGTGAGCAGGTCCAGACCGGTGGTCATAACCAGACAGTTACCGCTGTGTACAACGGCGAAGTTGATTTCGGCACCGTTTTCTACAGCGTTCCACTGAACCCTGATGGCAAGCCCGTCTTCAGTTATGATGAATATCTCACTGGCGCAATCACCAGCCTCGACCAGTATGAGGTCCCCGCTGAATCCATTCCGAACTGCGCTCCCGATGCCGAGGGCAAGAAATTGCTCTGCGACGGTTACCGCATTTTGGATGCCCGCGCCAATATCCGCACCGAGGCCCCCGATGTAGCTCAGAAGGTTCGCATCCTGGCGGTCTCCCAAGCCATCCCGAATGACACCCTGTCCTTCGGACCTGAGTTTCCTGCTGATGTCCGCGCCCAGATCGAAGAGGCCCTTGTGGCTTTCTCGCAGACCGAAGCCTGGGGCACCTCCATTGGTAGCGCCGACTTCTACGGCTGGTCTGGCATTGCCCCCGCCGAAGATGCCGAATATGACTTCGTCCGCGCGATGGTCGAAGCCACTGGCTACAAACTTCCAGAATAAGTTTTGCCTTTCGTAGTAAGTTTTTGGGGCAGGGAGAAAATCTCCCTGCCCCAAATTGTAATTATCCCTCTTATTGATTTATCGAGGAATTAAAGGGCTGAACATCCTCCGCCCAAACAAAGCGGGAGACACGCCCAAAACAGTTTTCAGGATTTTTCACCATGCTTCAAATAAAAAACCTGACCAAAATCTACGATGGTGGCGTGAAGGCGCTGGATAATGTCAGTTTTGATGTGCCGGATGGCCAGTTCCTCGCGGTGATCGGCTTGAGCGGTTCGGGGAAATCCACATTGTTACGCTGTATCAACCGTCTCATCGAGCCAACCGACGGACAAATCCTATGGAACGGCGAGGATATTACCAAAGCCTCCCCGGAAGAAATGCGACGCATCCGCCGGCGGATCGGCATGGTCTTCCAACACTTCAACCTTGTCCATCGCTCCAAAGTGATCACGAATGTACTTGCCGGCAGGCTGGGTTACGTCAACCCTGCCTGGAGTTTGGTCAACCGCTTCCCGAAGGCGGATATCGAAAAAGCCATTCAAAAATTGGAACGCGTGGGCATTGCAGACAAGGCAAACCATCGTGCCGATGAACTAAGCGGCGGCCAACAGCAACGCGTGGGCATCGCGCGTGCGCTCATGCAGGACCCGAAAATGATCCTCGCCGATGAGCCGGTCGCCAGCCTCGACCCTGTTCTGGCGCACAGCATCATGAAGCATTTGGAAGATATCAACGACAAGGACGGCGTGACCGTGTTATGCAGTCTGCATTTCCTCGACCTCGTCCATCGTTATGCCGACCGGGTCGTTGCACTCAACCAGGGACAACTCGTCTTTGAAGGCCTGCCCAGCGAAATAGATGACAAGAAGTTCAAGGATATTTACGGGCGCGACGCAGAGCGGGTCGGGTGAGGTGAAGCATGAGCAACAATAAGGAAAAGAAAGCCTCCCCGTGGAAATCTCTACAAATTGGCATTGCAGTCCTTTTTGGTCTGGTCGTGTATGCCTACGGATTCCAGATTACAAAAGTCGATCTGGAAGACCTGCGAAGCGAACGCAGACAGGAAAGCCTCACGCGCGTCATGCGCGCCCTTGCCAGGCCGGAAATATTCGAATATGAACAGCGGGAGGAGATCGTAAATTCTCCTGTGTATGTCACCTGCCCAGCGAGCGGCGTCCCCGTACTCCCCGAACCCGATAAAAGTGGACCCTACCTTATCATCACGCCCACCTGCGCAGAACCAGAACAAACCGTGCAGGTGGAAGGATTGAACTTTGCACCCAATGTATCGGGACCATTGCGTTTTGTCCCTGGCAGTGACCCATCCAATGTTGTCACACTCGGCCGGGATAACGTCCAAACCGATGCATCCGGGCATTTCATTTATGAATTTACCCTCCCAAAACGCCCGAGTGAAGATATGCAATACATCCGTGCCACCCTGCAACAAAATGTGGGTGCGCCCCATTTAACAAGGACCGCCTACGATACCTGGGACAAGATCGTTGAAACGGTCTTCCTTGCCCTATTAGCCACCACTGCTGGAACCATTCTCGCCATTCCACTCAGTTTCATCGCCGCACGCAACCTGATGAAACCGGTCAAAAGCCCGCTGTCAAGTATTGCCCTTTCACTTTTGGGATGGCCCATCGGCATTGTGGCAGGTTATTTCGTTGTCCGCTGGGTGGAGGGATTCAGCACCCCCTTTGCAGAAAACATCCCTGTAAATCTGATCTCCATTATCATCGCACCAGTCCTCGTATGGCTTGGGCTTCGCTGGGCATTGCCTCAAGAAGAGATCTCCAAACCCAGTGCATCCCTACAGGTTGCCCGTCTTGGCGTGTTGTTCCTGGCGGTACTGGTCAGTTTTTACGGCCTATTCCAGCTTGCCAGTCTTTCCAAGAATCTCGGTTTATTGGGGGTGGACTCGTGGGGTTGGTTGAGTTTCCTCGGAAACTTCATCTTCCAAAGCGGAGACATTGTCAGCATCATCACCCCGGCATTGGGAGGCCTTGCGGCGGGTGGGGCGTTAAGCAGTTTCATGGGACGGCTGGGACAACGCGCCACGGAAAAATTATCGCCTGCAAACGTGAAGATATTCAATGTCGTCTTCGCCACAATGGCAGGCGCCACGATCTTTGGTCTTTTCGGACAACTGGTGGAATGGTTGTATCAGATCGGCAATCCCTTTTACACCCTGTGGGGACCGATTGGTACAGGTGCGATACTGGGGCTTGCACTGGCTGTCTTCACAAAACCCAAAGACACGTTACTCACCGGTATGGTCATCTATTACGTTACGCGCACCTTCCTCAATGGTTTGCGCTCCATTGAAGCGCTGGTCATGGCCATCGTGTTTGTAATCGCCGTTGGCATTGGTCCGTTCGCGGGTGTGATGGCGCTTGGCTTGCACACAATAGTAAGCCTCGCAAAGTTATATTCCGAGCAGGTTGAAAGTATTTCAGCCGGACCATTGGAAGCGGTTACAGCCACTGGCGCCAACCGTTTACAAACCATTATTTATGCGGTTGTCCCGCAAATTATTCCTCCCTACATTTCATATACGATGTATCGTTGGGACATCAATGTGCGCATGTCCACTATCATTGGTTTCGTGGGCGGCGGCGGGATTGGCTTCCTGTTACAACAGAATATTAACCTATTAAACTACCGCGCCGCAAGCGCCCAGATGCTGGCGATTGCTGTTGTCGTTGCATCAATGGACTATGTCTCGTCTGTCCTCAGGGAAAAGTACGTTTAGGACAAATATAAAAAGCCCCATCTCACGACGGGGCTTTTTTGTGCTCTTGTGAACGAATTACACGTTCAGGGAGTTGTTGATCGAGCTGAAGGTATTGCCGATCTTGGGTCCGAGCAGGCGCATGACGGCGATCACGACAATGGCGACGAGCGCCAGGATGATCGCGTACTCAACCAGACCTTGACCTTTTTCCTTGGGAGCGAATAACATGATGGTAATTCCTTTCTGAATAATGGTGTTACTGTGTTTTTCCGAGGACCATCCTCGGCACTATACTTATTTTATCCATATCTCAAAATATTACAATGGTGAAAAAACAGTCTCGTTTACATCCTTGTTAGGCTTAAATCTTTGAAAGGTATGGTGTCTTTCTCCTTAACCAAAACGTCCCGCCTTCCGGCGGGGCGTTTCCCCTTTAGAGCAACATATGTTATTTCTTGATTGATCTAAAGGGTATTCATTGAATTGTTGATCGAGCTGAAGGAATTGCCGACCTTGGGCCCAAGCAGGCGCATGACGGCAATCACAACGACGGCGACAAGTGCCAGGATGATCGAATACTCGACAAGGCCCTGGCCTCTTTCAATGGGAGTGAATAACATAATTATTTCCTTTCGAATAAAATAGATGCCTGGGGTCAATTCCCAGGTTGTTTTTATTCTAGCCCTTTTCCATTTTCTTTCAAGCAATAAAAACATCCGTTTTTTACATTCTTGTTAGGCAGGGTCATTCTATAATTATTTCGGATCCGTAGTTGGCTAAGAGCTCCATCTCACAACGACGGCGGTGAGTGCAAGGATGATCGCATACTCGACAAAGCCCTGGCCTCTTTCACTGGGAGCGAATCATCTAAACTATCGGAGGAGTTCCCTCCTGTTTTGGGACATCCGTGAGCAATTTGCCACGTTTACTGCTTTTATGGATGTTTTTGCGGAAAAAACCAACCCAAGCTTGGGACAAGCAGAGTCACATTTTCTAGATTAATCCATACAACTTGTCAACAGGGTAATTTTGCACTCTGCCAGAGGTAAAATAATCACCTTTTAGTACTAGAATCATGACCACATTTAGGGGATTATGCCTTTCATTTATGTTTGTTCAGACAACTAATTTGTGGATAACTCGCGTTTATTTGTGGATAAGCACCTCTCCTTGTGGAGAAGTGTGAATAACCGCCGCTTTCCGGTACCTACCATACCCCCATATATGGGGGGTTCTTTTCCGCTTGTTCGAAATATGGAAATTGTGGAAAACAGGCCCCTGCTGTGGATGGGCTGTGGGTAGATTTTCCAGAATCTTTCCACAATTGGGAAAAAGACCATCGGACGGAATCAGCCCCACATCCAGAGTGATGCGGGGAAAGCACCCCATATATTCTGGTTTGGCAGGTTTCTCCACAGTTTCCACAACACCTACTGCTATTACGAATCATATATCCTCTTAAAGCTTCTTGAATATAAATCTTAAATCCTGTACAATGCTTTTAGTACAGCCCCTTTTTTTCATTGTTGGGAGGTTCCCATGGAGATGATCAAAGTTTCTGCAAACTCCCGTACCTCTGCTGTTGCCGGGGCAATTGCGGGTGTTGTCCGTGAACATAAACGGGCGGAAGTGCAGGCAATCGGCGCTGGAGCGGTAAACCAGGCTGTGAAGGCTCTGGTGCTGGCGATTGGATATTTGAAGAATGACGGGTTGGATATGGTTTGCGTGCCCGAGTTCGTAGATGTAACAATTGATGACAAGGTGCGGACAGCGATCAAACTGGTGGTCGCACCGCGATAGCACATCTGTACTTGGACATTCCACCTTCAGGGGGCGTATAATAGCATTCTGGACGCACGTGTATTTCCCTCGCTCCCCGCACAGGGACACCTGTTTCAGCGTTCTGGTAACGTGCCTGCTCTCGAACCTTTATGCGATATCGTAGACAGTTCTTCCGCTCCCTTTTTTTTCTTTTCCTGCTCACCTGTCTGTTGACCGGGTTGATCGGGACCGTACGAGTCCCTGTAAGAGCGGCGCCGGTGGTAGCACCTCCGCCTCCTCCTCATGTTGTAATCAGTGAGTTTAGAACCAGAGGTCCGGGCGGTGCCAATGATGAATTTATTGAAATCTATAATGCGACTGGAAGTACATTCACATTAACAAACTGGAAAGTTAAAAAATCAAGTGGATGCGGCAGTACCCTAACAGATCTGGCGACAATTAGCACATCTTTAGCCGCGGGACAGTATTATCTTTTTGGTTTGTCTCCAG
>DATIUT010000286.1:0-5353 GCA_035466615.1 Anaerolineales bacterium
AGAATACTCTTTATTCTGGATTGTTGTTATAGTGAGGCGTTTATTCCACCATCCAAATCGGTTGAAAAACCCAGGCCTTCGCGGGATTTGATCGATGAAGCTTCCTTTCCACAGGCGGAGGGTCGAATTGCGATTTTTTCATCGCCTAGAAATGTGCAGTCACGGGAAAGTTACGAAAAGAAAAACGGCATTTTCACTTATCATCTTGTAGAGGGCCTAAAGGGAGGCAAGGGGGCGGTCGAGGAAACCGGGGATGTCACCGTGGAAAGCCTGCTTTCTTATATTAAGTTGAGAATTCCTGATTCCCAGCCCGCCGGCTTTGCCGGCAAAATGATCAATCGTTTTGTCCTGACTAGAAATCACGTAAAAATGAAGCTCGATCAGGATCCTTCTAACAATGATTTCTGGAAACGAATCTCTCAGGATGTTTCAGTCCAGGATTCGCACAATGGCGTTCAGTTACTTCAAAACCCCCTCCTGGCCTGTTTGCCCTTTATTGACAACCTGCTTGCACAGGTAAATTCCCTGGATATCTCTGCCGATGAAGACGTTGGGCCGTTGCTTCTTAATGTGGTGAAGAATATTTACGACGCGCAATTTGTCAGTGTCATAAGAATTGATAATAATAAGGCCAAGATGGGTTATACAAGTCAGTTTGCCACCAAGGCTGGCGCGGATAATGTCGTGGCGGAGTTCCTTGGCAGTCAGGTCCTGCGGGTTGTGAATGAAAATAAGCTTCCTGTAGGCGTATTGGGCATAACCAATGAAGTAAAGGTTTCGCGTTCAGACGCGGTCAATGGCATATTCGAAAAGAACATGATTGTCCTGCTGCGTTCCGGGCCTGTTAGTGATTTCCTGGTTGTATATGGCATCTCTGCACCCGGGCTTCCCTTTATAGGGGAAGCCTATGCCACGATTTTAAAATCATTGTACACTCATACCAATGAGCTTAATGTAAAACTGTCTTATTCTGAATTGAAAGCGTCCGTCCTCGATGATTTAAAAGCCACATATAATTTTGTCCCCCTTGATCTTTACGAGGAGCGGTTTGAACTTTTTCGCACAAGCTTGATGAAGACTCATGTAGTGTTTGAGCCGATACTTTACCTCGACCCCGTCTTTCTCGATATTTTTGGCTGGGAGGCTCTGGCCCGGGTGGGTGATGCCACTCATGCACCTGTTCATTTGTTTCGTGCGGCGGAAATGTGGGGGACGCGTTTTATGATCGAGCTTGATAAACACATGATCAGGATGGCAACACACAGTTATCGAAATCTTATTAATGAACGCGGTATCAAGCCAAGCCAGATCCCTGCGTTGTCAGTGAATGTGTATCCAGCGTCATTGATCCGGCGCGCATATCGCGAAGAGGTGGAAGAATTGATCAGCAGTGAAAAAATCCTGCCGGGCGACAAACTTGTGCTTGAGATATCCGAGAAACTTCCCATCGTTACCGATATGCCGTTGAACGAGCCGGATGCGCTGCGGGAATTTAAACGCCATCTCACTCATTATACGTCTGCGCATCGAATCAATTTTGCCATTGATGATTTTGGAGTGGGGTACTCATCTGTCTCTCGATTGGCCAGCATCTCCCCCTTTTATGTAAAGATTGATCGGGATGTGTTGTTGCGCAAGGATTTTTGTGAGCTGACACTCGATTATGTAAAGCGGATGGTTGAGATAAACAAGACCTCGTCCCCGGTGATTGTCATCGAAGGTTTTGATGGATCGACAGCCATGGCAGTTACGTTGAGACAAATCTTTGAAAATGGCATCAAGTATGTTCAGGGATACGTGGTTGGCAGGGCCGGGCCGGAGTTGTATGATCTGAGTGACAGTTTGACCGACGAGTTGAAGCATCGGTTGACAGACTAGGGAACAGTTTATGGTAAATGAATCCATTGAATTTCGCGTGCGGCTGGACGACCCGGAAATGTCGCCTCAGCAACTTCAGAACATAGTATTGATGTTCCGGCATGAAATTAAACAGGAATGGGACCTGGCCGTCGATACCCCGCCTCGTGACGGCGCCAAGGACATTGATCCCGCCGTGTTTGCCCTCGTTTCGCTGACGATCGTGCCGACCGTTTTGACGAAATTCCTCGAATTTTTACACGCATGGTCAATGCGCCGTGAAAACCATCATATAAAAATAAAGATCCAAAAACCCAACAATGCTTCCGTCGAGATTGAAGTCCCTCAGACGTCAACTCCTGAGGAGTTGAAGGAATGGGTTGAGTTTGCCAGGCAGTCCATGCTAAACACGGATGGGGGGAAAACCGGGAAGCGGTAGGGAAGCCGGTCCTGATCAACCGGTTTGATGTTGCAAGTGCCATGAAACATTATGGAGAGCGCATGGATTCGATAGGGCTCTCTTTCAAGATTTACTTCCATAACTTGGCCAACGCGTTCAACGATTTATAATAAGGCTCGATGCTGGGGATGAAATGCGCTTCGTTCTTCGCATGTGGACCGATACCCGATTGCCCCCATACGACCGCCTGCCCGCCCGGGGCGAATCTTGCGCTCGTGCCGGGTAACTTCTTCCCGATCTTGGGTTCTTCATCACCCGAAGCCTGTTGGACTGCTTCGATCAGTGCCTTCAACGCTGGATTGGCCGGGCTACATGCCACCCCGTTTTCCATCACTGAGAATTTAACTTCCAGCCCGTTTTCAGTGCAATAACTTTCAACCGCTGACTTTAACCCAGCAACGTCATCTTGTGGAATGGGGCGAATCTCAACACCGAGAATTCCTTCCGCCGCAGTGACGTTATACACGCCTGGCGTGCCCACGTTGATGAACGGAAATTTTGCCTGTGATTGCCATCCGTCTGCGGCTTTGAGTGTGAGATGCCTGGCGAAGAGTTTGTTCAAAGCAGAACGCGCAGCGATGAGCTTCTCGCTCAAATCACCCGTCCCTGCCACGCCACTATGGCCTTTCGTTCCGCGTGCGATCACGTCGAAACGCATCACGCCGCGATTCTCCACACAGATCTCGCCGAAAAGTTCGGTTCCTTTTTCGCCGGTTCGTTCGCCAGCAATAAAAAGGGATGGGGTCATATTTAATTCTTTCAATACATGCGGCGTGCCCCAGGCTTCAGCTTCTCCGTTCTCTTCGTTGCCCACCAACAGCAATGCGATATTGGGATATGGCGCGCCTGCCTTCATTGCATCCTTCATCCACACAAGATACGTTGCAACCACGGTCTTCATATCCGCGGCGCCACGCCCATAGAGGGAATCACCTTCGATGCGAGGCGTGAATTGCGAGTCGTCAGGCTCGGGTTCGACCACATCGAAGTGGCCGGTGAGTAAAATCGGTTGAAGGTTGGATGGTGAAGACCGAAGAATAGGATTGGGAAAAGTTGCAAATACTGCTGGATACTTTCCATCGAAGAATCTGGTTTCAAGACCCGCATTCCGCAGGTAATCGTAGACCAGCGTCCCTGCTCGGTGAACTTCGTCGAGACGCTCATTGGGGCAGGCTGTAACAGATGGAATGCGAATCAATTGCTGGGCGAGGTCGAGGATTTCGACGGTCTTGTTGGGGTAGGATATCTCAATCATGGCTTGTGTCCTCGGGCGGAAACGGATGGGAGCTTGGGGTGCGTTGCGCACATCGTCGCGGCTGCGCTGGAGAAATTCGGCGAGTTTCGTTGTGTCCGAGCCGAGCGAACCGTACTCTGAGGCGATACGTTCCACGTCCGCTTTGACCTGCGCTTCGTGTTCGTAGAATAATTCCTTCAGCACGGTAATCGGCACTTCATCGTTTGCGCCCAAATCCAACTGCAGACGCGCACGGATCTTCTCTGCAGTGTTGCGTCCGCCCTCGGACATTTCCACAAGCGGATTCAGGTCGTCCCACATATGCAGGGCTTGAGCAAGCGGCTTGACTTCGTTGAGAGTCCATTTGAGGAAGGCGCGTACGGAGAGGGGTTTGCCGGTCAGTGGGTTTTCGATCTCGGCGCGCAAACCGTACCGGGCGGCGAGTTGTTCATTCGAGCGCGCGCGGGTGATGTCCTCACGGTCATATCGGAAGCTGCGGGCAAATTTCGGGTCCGAGTAGATGCGAAGAAGCAGTAAGTGTTTGAACGTCAGGTTGGCGATGTCCAAGTCGAGTGAATGTCCGCCTTCATCGGTTCGTACTTCCACACGTCCCATCGGCAAATTGATGCGCGCCATCAGGTTTTGCTTTTCGATTTGCAGAGCCATCTCATCGGGCGGCGTCGCTTCACCAGCGGCGAACAAGCCTCGAGCGTAGAGAGAAGCGAGTTGATCGCTCGTCGTTGAAATGATCCGCTCGACGGGTTCGGCAAAACTTCGAGCGCGGATCGGAGTCCAGTTGTTATTTCCAAAACGGACTCCGCGCCGCACGAGGTCGTAAGAGATTTGCAGATAGTCGTTGTACGAACGATAGAGGTCGGGAAGATCAATGGCGGGCGGATTCGGGAACGTGAGGTTGCGCACCGAATCAAATTCGGTGAGGGCGACAACGGCGCGTCCACCGCGGACTTGAGCCTGCATCGGCGTGGACGCAGTGGTCGCCATGAAAAGCGACGCGAACGCGCGCAGGAGCCGTGCCGCCGTGATGTAGAACTCAGAGTTCCATACGTCGAGATGTTGATCGCCGCGTTCATTGACGGGCAGGTGCATGAAGTCCCACGCGAAGAGCGGATCGGGGAGTGAGAGGTTGCTGTGAATGCCAGTAGTGGCGAGCGTTTCACCGTAGAGGTCAACGCATTTTTCGAGATAGCGGCGTTTGGCAATAGACCACTTGCCCGGGAGCGAGTCGTGACCGATATTTGTGATCGCGAGCAGGTTGCCATGCCAGTAATGCAGGCGTTCGCCGAAGTTAATGCCCGCGCGATGCAGGGCGTTCATGAGCGAGGCTTCCATGAGGCGCGCTTCGTAGATTGCGCCGCGCGGCGTGTAATATGGGCGCGTTGCCCATTCGATCATCCAGTGGAAGACTTCGATCTGACTGAATTGCGCCTGCCACGGTGGGATGCATTCAGCACGCAAATAATCCACAAAGGATTGCTGACTGGGTCCTGCACCTACGGTTAATAGCGGACGCAGGTCTTCATCGAGGAGATTCCATTCCTGTTCGAAGCCGTTGAGTCCGCCTTGCGGTTTTTCCTTGATGGCTTGCTCGAGGGCGAGCATGTATTTATCGGCAAATTGTTGTTCAGGTGACATGAATAAGTCCTAAAGTTAGAATGTTTGCATGTTGCAGGTTTAAGGTTGTGTTGAAAGAAGAAAGACTTCTACATTTATAAAATCATTGCCAAATTAAAAGCATCGGCGTATATTCGAAAAATGACGACAATACAACGTTCCTTTTCTAC
>DATIUT010000287.1:0-2351 GCA_035466615.1 Anaerolineales bacterium
AACCTTCGCAAGGGTTATTGATAGTTTACGGTTTGATCACATCCACACCGCCCATCCACGGGCGGAGCGCTTCGGGCACCACGATTGAGCCGTCAGCCTGCTGATTGTTCTCCATGACAGCGATCAGGGTGCGGGGGAGACCCAACCCTGAGCCATTCAAGGTGTGGACGAAACGTGCCTTGCTGCCGTTGGCGGGGCGATACTTAATATTCGCACGGCGCGCCTGGAAGTCGCGAACATTTGAGACTGATGACACTTCCAGCCACTCATTGCATCCCGCCGCCCAGACTTCGAGATCGTAAGTAATGGCTGAACCGAATCCGAGATCAGCTGTGCACAGTTGTTTCACCCGATAAGTTAAACCCAGTGCGGCGCAGGTCGCTTCGGCATCTTCGCGCATCTTCTCCAGCAAGGCATCCGACTCTTCGGGTTTGGCATACATGTACATCTCGACCTTGTCGAACTGATGCCCGCGTTTGATGCCGCGTACGTCGCGCCCCGCGCTCATCTTTTCACGGCGGAAGCATGGCGTATATCCTGTATAAAGCAAAGGCAGTTGCGCCTCGTCAAGAATCTCATCCATGTGCATGCCGGTCAGTGGCACTTCAGCGGTTGGCACGAAATACAATTCTTCCTCATGGTCTTTGTACAGGTTGTCAGCGAACTTGGGTAGTTGCCCCGCGCCATAGACCGTATCGTATTTCACCATAAAGGGAAGATACTTTTCTGTGTAACCCTGACGTATGTGGAGGTCGAGCATAAAGGCGATCAAGGCGCGTTGCAATCTTGCGCCTGGCCCGCTCAAAACGTAGAAGCGTGAGCCTGTGATCTTTGTGCCTCGTTCAAAGTCGATGACGCCGAGCGCGGGACCCAAATCCCAATGCGCCTTTGGTTCAAAGTTGAATTCAGGAAGTTGACCAATGGTTCGCAGGACAACATTCTCTTCTTCAGAAACGCCTATCGGCGTCCGCTCATCCGGGACATTGGGCAGGGCAGCGGTTAATGCAGTTAATTCCACCTCGACGTCTGCCACTTCCTTATCCAGCGCTGAGATCTTATCTCCGACCTCGCGCATTGCGACAATTTTCTTTTCGCGTTCCGCGGCTTCCTTCATCTTGCCGATCTCTTTCGAGACGGCATTGCGCTCAGCCTTTAACTTCTCCACTTCGGTGAGAAGGGCGCGGCGCTTTCCATCCAGTTTGAGGATTTCATCCACAGGAGAGACATCCATCTGCCTGTTCTTGAGTGACGTTCGAACAAGCTCGGGATTCTCGCGTATAAGATTTAGATCCAACATATTGCACCTCCGTATGCAGAAATAGAATACGCCCCCGGTCCATTTGCAGGACGAGGGGGCGTCTCGTGGTGCCACCTGCTTTTGCCGCCATCGCGGCCTCGGAGTGCGCTGTAACGGGCGCTCACGTCCCTCTTACGACTGCGTTGTTCTTTGCGCGTCCCTGCGAGGGCAATGGGTGAAGGGGATTTCACTGTTTGCCCGGTTGTCTCACATTGACCGACAACTTTCTGAACGGTTGAACAGTTACTCGTCTTCACGCTGTCTTATAAGGCGTGATTATACACTTATGGGATGATGTGTCAAGCAGGGGACGGGATAGAGATGGGAATCAGGGTGGCGAAAATATGTAAATTGGAATCAGATGTCGGTTGGGATGGATGCGTTAATACAAGTCCAACAAATGATGGAATTAAGTTGTGGTATATTTTGGTCAGGAGCAATCACTATGAATGAGCGTATCCTGATCATCGAAGACGACCAGCAGATCTTGAAACTGCTTCAACGCGGTTTGTCTTATGAAGGCTATACCGTGGACACTGCAACTGATGGGCGCATGGGGTTGATCCTTGCACGCGATCATACGCCTGACCTCGTGGTTTTGGATTGGATGTTACCCGGCATGGATGGGTTGGAAGTTTGCCATCGTTTGCGCACGGGCGGTTCGATTCCCATTTTGATGCTGACTGCAAAAGATACCGTGCAAGACCGTATTCAGGGACTCGATGCCGGCGCGGACGATTACATGATCAAGCCGTTCAATCTGGATGAGTTGCTTGCGCGCGTGCGCGCTTTGTTACGGCGGACACAGCCTGAGCGTATTCCTGTTTTGAAATTCGCAGATCTTTCACTGGATACCGGATCGCGACAGGCTTCACGCGGTGACCGTACGATCTCATTGACCGCAAAAGAATATGAACTGCTTGAGTTGTTCCTTCGTCACCCCAAACAGGTGTTGACACGTGAGGTGATCTTCGACCGTGTGTGGGGATATGACTTTGGCGGCGAGAGCAACGTGCTTGAGGTTTATATCCGTTACCTGCGCCAGAAGCTGGAA
>DATIUT010000288.1:0-2365 GCA_035466615.1 Anaerolineales bacterium
ATCGAGAGGCTCTTCAGGCAATACAAGGTTTTCTGCCGTCACGGTGATTATTACGATTCGTTCAACTTCAACGTAAAACTTGGGCGCGATCAGGCAACCCTCGGTGACGCCTTTACCATGGAAGTCTGCAATCGTTACCCAGAGGAACTCAGACGCAGACCCGACCTGGACACCGAGATCGTGAACAACCTGCGCCACATCACGAACGTCCGCCCCGCACTGGCAACCCCTTTATGGATCTCCGGACAGATCAAGAGACTCTCGGATGAACACTTGCTCACCGGAATGAATGAGCGCGACCTCAAGCGGATGTGGGATGATCTCGGTGAAAAATTCGTCAACCTGAAATTTGTAAAAAGCAAGGACATTCCATTCAAGATCGACATTGTGGACAAAGTGCAGGCGGCAATCAAAATCTCGAGGCTGATCTCGCTCGAAATGCTTGACAATCTGGTATACAAACTGCAAAACAGGCGGTTATTCGGCAGCGACCATTCCTTTGTTAAATTTGCACTGAAGGAACCGTCGTTCCAGGATGACACGGCACGTTACATTATCTACGGGCACACACACCATCAGGAGACCATCCCTCTCGATTATGACAATCATGGCGGCAACCAGATCCACTTCAATTCAGGCACCTGGCACACCTACTTCGACCTCGCAAGAAAGAATCCCAGGGAAAAAAAGTTCGTGCCATACAAGGCTCTTAGTTATATCACCTTCTACAAGGAAGATGAGCACGACGACCGCCGTTTCGAAACCTGGACGGGCGCCTACGCATGATCCATTTATGAAAAAACGGAGTAAATGAACAAAACTTGAAAGCCTTTAGACCCCTCCGGGTTCTGGGTGAATATGGAACTCATGTCCGCGCATTCAAAACGAATGCGCGGCTTTATCTGCTCAATGTCATCATCACCGGCATGGTGATGGGCATCTTCCGGCTGGTCTTCAACTTTTACGCGCTCAGTCTCGGCTTTGACGAAGCCCTGTTGGGCAACCTCATCACCACCAGCAGTTTCGTCGCACTGCTCGCCGCCCTGCCCATGGGCTACCTGGCAGACACCATCGGACGAAAAAGCTCACTCATTGTTTCCAGCGCCCTTCTAAGTGTTGCTGTTCTGGCAATGGCGGTCTGGCAGGCTGAGTCTATGCTCTATGCCATGAATGTTGTCACCGGGCTGGCACAAAGCCTGGCGGGCGTGACCATGTCCCCGTTCCTGATGGAAAACAGCGATGAACGCGAGCGCACCTATCTCTTCAGTTTCGGTCAGGGCTTGCAAATGACCATGGCATCCGTCGGCAGCTGGATCGGCGGCTACCTTCCCGCCTGGCTCGGACAGATGCAGAACGTCTCTGCAACAGGCAGTATCGCATACGGGAGTTCAGTTCTGGTCGCAGGCATCGGCGCGGGAATCGCTGTATTGCCGCTGATTTTCATCAAGTCACCACAAATGACCCGAAGTCAACGCGCCATCTTTGCCCCATTCCAATTCGCCGCAAAAAATCCAGCGCTCCTCACCAAGTTGATCCTGCCCATGCTTCTTACCTCCATCGGCGCAGGTCTCATCATGCCGTTCATGAACGTCTTTTTCCGCGTTGTACATCACCAACCGGACCCGGTCATCGGAGCGCTGTTCGCATGGGGTTCATTGGCAATGGGCGTCGGCTTGATCATCGCGCCACCGCTCGCTGAGCGCACTGGCAAGATCCAACTCGTTGTTATCACACAGGCGCTATCCATTCCCTTCTTAATCCTGCTTGGTTTTTCGCCCATCTTCTGGGTCGGTGCCGCCACGTACTACATCCGCCTCGCGCTGATGAACATGAGCAGCCCTGTGTATCAAACCTTCGTGATGGAACACGTCGAACCTTCGGCACGCGCCACGGTGGCAAGCCTCACCAGCATGGCATGGAACTTCGGCTGGGCGTTCAGTCCCACCATCAGCGGCTGGCTTCAGGTGAGATACGGTTTCGGTCCGCCGTTCATCGGTACCATCACCCTCTACACGATTTCCGTGATCATGTATTGGGCATTCTTCTGGCGCAGACAGATCGCCCCCATCCCATCCACAGCGCCAACAGACTAAACGCCTGCAAACTTTAGAAATGGACAAGGATATTCTCATCATCGGAGGCGGTCCCAGTGGACTCTCCACCGCATTACATTTGCATCGGACCGCTCCGCATCTGACTCACCGGATCCTGATCCTCGAAAAGGAGCATTATCCGCGCTTCAAGCTTTGCGCCGGCGGCCTCACTGTTGACGCCGAGACCATCCTCGACAGACTCGGCCTCAACGTCAATGAAGTTCCGCATGTGTTTGCAGATAACATCCATTTCGACTTCGAATCCAGGGGGT
>DATIUT010000289.1:0-4969 GCA_035466615.1 Anaerolineales bacterium
TTTCGGGGGAAAAGTCGAGATGGGTGAACTGGTCACGCGCGAACAAAGCGCGGGAAGGTTGCTCTCTCTCAGGCGGTGTATGCGAGGTGGGGGAAATTGCATGATACAAGCCAATAACACAACAAAAAGGTGATGGCGACCGATTGGCCGCCATCTTGTCAGTAAATTACTCTAAGTCAAGTTGCTATCACGGGGTTCCAACTTCAAACTCCCAAGAGCCATTTACGCTTTCGATCATGGCGTCCGTTATCATTTTTTGCGCCTGAGCATCATCCAAATCTTTTGGTTTGACAACAAGTTCGACTCCACTCTTGCCAGGCTCATTGATGCACTTGATTTTTATGCCCGTATTTTTCGAGTCCAATTTTGCCTGGACCTCGTCACAGTCAGGTGTTTCGGGCATATCGGTGATCAGTTTGCCAATTGAGATTTTCAGGTTTTCAAGCGCAAATCCTTCTGTTAAAGGAAATCCAACGCGGTCACATCGTCCAATAAACCTTCCTTTATCATCTTTTTTCAACAGGCCCGTTTGCGGGTCAGGAATCATTTCAATGGAATAGACTCCAATTTGCGTCACGCCATTACTCAACTTCAAATTATCAGGACCGCCCAAACTCCAAGCTGGATCGTCGGATGGAAAGTCAAAGCAAATATCAGCATACAAAAAACCACCATCTACTTGAACGCCCAACAGTTCCACCTTGAGGTTATTCTTTGTCTTCACAATGGGATACGCCTTTTGGGGCGAAACAGCATTGTTCAACACATCGCTGTCTGTAGCAGGAAGATGGTTTTGAGAGCCATCCACTTGCATAATCGCCGGTTGCCCGGCATGCATTGCCGCTACGTCAGTAGGGCGATTCGTGGCTACCACAGTTACCGCGAGCCCCAAAGCACCTGTGATCAAAAACGTGATCAAAGCAACGTCAATATATTTGCGAAACATTTTGTCTCCTTATCAGAGTTTCAAATCAAGAAATCTTTCATATTGCTATCACAAACAGAAGGGTGATCAATAGAACCAAAATAGGCTTTGCTTTTCGCATGTTTTTTAACATCCGGGTGGAGTTCAGCAATCTTTTGTCTGATTTGATCCCCGTTCTGCGCTTCGCCAACCACCCTCATATCCGAGGCTATATGAAGAATGGAGCGGATGCCTTCGATCCACCCAGGATGGTCGTCTGCTATCAAAACGGAAATTTCTTTTTTTTGTGACGACATGGAATCCTCTTGAACCAAATACCCATCTGGACATACAACTATTTTATATCTCCCTATTTCTTTGTCAACAAACGTTTGCTCGACGATTATCAGACGTCCCCAAATTAACGAAAGTTCCAGGCAAAAATCAATATGGGTGAACTGGTCACGCGCGAGCCAAGCGCAGAACCGGCTCATATTTTCTTAACAACTCGCTGTCTTGCATCATCGGGAGTATATGACGAACGAAAACACGGGGAGGTTGCAGGACGTTCCGCAGCCCGACTTCATTAATCCCGCCTAACTTTTTCCTAGACAAAACCATTTGGGCATGGGAAAATTCAACCCCAACATACAGCAACAAGGAGTTTGTTCCATGACCCTCGAAAAGAAAAGCAAACGCCAGGAACGGCGTGAGAAAATGCACCGTCAGGAGATGCGAAGCCGCCTGACTACGATTGGTTTGATCACAGTGGGTGCGTTACTTTTGGTGATTGCATTCATATGGCCCCAGTTCACCACCATAGATGACTTGATCATCCCAGAGGCAAAAACCCTGCCCAACCCGGATGGATTGGGCTTGGGCGACCCGAACGCCCCCGTGGTCATTGACGTGTTCGAGGATTTCCAATGTCCAGCCTGCCAGTACTTCTCGGACAGCATCGAGCCATTGATCATCGAATATCTGGTTACCCCTGGAAAGGCGCGTTTGGTCTACCATAATTATCCGTTCATTGATGGGGAGGGCGCGAGCAATGGAGGTGAATCCGACCAGGCCGCCAACGCCTCCATGTGCGCGAACGAACAGGGTAAATTCTGGGAAATGAAAGCGATCCTTTACGCCAACTGGAACGGTGAGAACCAGGGTAACCTGAGCAACCGCCGCCTGACAGCCATGGCTGAGGCGATCAATCTTGATATGGATGCATTCAATGCCTGTTTCAGTGACAACAAATACCGTGACGACATCCAAGCCAGCTTTGATCTCGGACAGGAATACGGAGTCAGCGGCACGCCAAGCGTCTTTGTCAACAAGGCCAAGGTCGGTGAGCCGGGGAAAATACCAACCTTCCAGGAAATTGCAGTGGCCGTCGATGCGATCGTGAACGCAGGTCAATAAACACAACAAAAAAGGACGCGGATAAAACGTGTCCTTTTTGATTTCCAAACAACCATCAAGAGTATAATGAATTAAGATGACGATTGCATGAATTGACTGAGAACCCATGAAGAGACCCCGCCTCATTCTCACCCTGAACTGTCTGCTCCTGATCAGCCTGATCATCACTTCATGCGGAGGCCTCCCAACTCTCCCTAAATTCATTGCCCCACCTTCCACCCCGGCAACCGGGGGGCCCGCAACCCAGGAAACATACCCACCCGCGCTCATTGAGGCGGATCCTCCGCTTAACACAGTCATCGGACATCTCTCTCCCATCACATTCTATTTCAATCAGGGAATGAACAAAGCCTCCGTGGAATCTGCCTTGAGCGGACTACCCACCGGCACATTCACCTGGACAGACGAAGCAACGCTCGTGTTCACCCCTGTGCAGCCCTACACGCCCAACTCAAAACTGAATATCGTCATTGCAAACACCATCCAATCTGCCAGCGGGTTTGGCATCGCGGAACCCATCCAGCTTTCCTATATTGTTGCAGACTATTTGCGCGCGACGAACCTGCTTCCCAAAGCAAATATGACCGATGTAAATGTGGACGCCGCCATTGCAGTCTCGTTCAACCAGCCTGTTGTGCCGCTCGGAGCAGAAGCATCCTCCCTGCCGCCCGCTTTCAATATCACGCCATCCGTTTCAGGGCGCGGCGAATGGGTCAACACCAGCACTTATGTTTTTTACCCGGAACCAGCGATGCTGGGCGGGACGGAATACACCGTCAGCATGAGCGAGGGCTTGAAAACAGGATCAGGTGTCGGCCTGGATGGAAGCGTGGTCAATGCATGGAAGTTCCTCACATCGCGTCCGCGCGTCGTCTCGTTGAGTCCGCCTCCGAAGAATCCCATCCCAACGAATTCAGAGATTAAGCTAACATTCAACCAGCCGATGGACCGGCAGAGTGTGCAATTGAACTTTTTGTTCAATGGGACCGAAGGCCCGCTGAATGGAACATACAAATGGAACAGCGACGATACGGAGTTGACGTTCGTTCCCGAGGAACCCCTTGCGCGCGGCATCGGTTATGCCTTGAACGTGGGCGCGGGGGCAAAATCGAAAAGCGGCATGACACTTGGCGAGGAGTATGGCGCGGTCTTGCAAACGTATGAAACCTTTGGGGTAATTTCCACCGAGGCGGATATCAGGTCCATTACCCTCAAGTTCACTGCGCCGCTGGCGCCGGGTAATTACGAAGACCGTGTGACGGTTTCCCCTGCGGTGGATGATCTTGCAGTAAATTTCGATGGTTCGAATCTTTATTTATATAATTTCAGGCCCGGCACGAATTATGCGATCGAACTATCCGGCCAGATCAGCGACCAGTGGGGGCAGTCGCTCGGCGCGCCATTCCGGGCGGAAATACAAACGCCCCCCCTGTCTCCGAACCTATATGTGAAGCCGGTCATCTCATCCACTTTGTTCGTGAGACCCGATGAACCTGTGTTAATTGCAAACGCCCTCAATCTGCAGGGTACGGATGCAACCATCGCATCTCTTTCATTGCAGGATTTCTTCACACTTCAGAACTCATTTGACCTGCAACAAGCATACGCGCCAACCAACCCATCCATATATTCACAAGTATTCGACCTTCCGTCCAACGAATACACTGAAGTGAAATTGGATCTTGCGGAGCAGAACAACCAGCTCTTGCCCGGCCTGTATTATGTGAACCTTTCATCGCCGCAAATACAGCAAACATCCAAAAATATTTATTTCGTTGCGTCAAGCCAGGTCAACCTCACATTCAAACTTGGCGCGACGAATGCACTTGTGTGGGCGGTGGATCTGCCATCGCAGACGCCTGTTGCCGGCGCGTTAGTCACCATTTATGATGACGCGGGCAACGCCCTTGCTTCGGGCACAACCGATGCAAATGGATTATGGCAGGGCCCGGTCTCCAGAAGCGAGGGACAGGTCTTTGCCATGCTCGGTGCGCCGGGCGATCAGAACTTTGCGCTTGCCATCAGCAATTGGAACACAGGCATCAACGCATGGGACTTCGGTTACACACAACGTGTGCAGGCTCCGCACAACGAGATCTACATGTATACAGACCGTCCTATTTACCGCCCCGGACAGACGATCTATTATCGCGGCATCGTGCGCCAGGCATTCAACGGACGTTATGAACTGCCATCCATCAATTCCGTGCCAATCATTTTGAACGACGCACAGGGCACCCAGCTCGCGAACATCAATGCACAGCTTTCACCCTACGGTACTTTCAACGGTCAGATCGAACTTTCGCAGGATGCCGTGCCGGGCTACTACACCTTCCAAAACACTGGACTGGAGTTCTACCTATCCTTTCAGGTGGCAGAGTATCGCAAGCCCGAGATCAACCTCAATGTGAATTTTTCATCCGACGAGATCAGGCAGGGAGCACCGGCTCAGGCGGATGTCAATGCGCGTTATTTCTTCGATGCCCCGGCTGGGGATGTGGAAGTCAACTGGTCGCTTTATTCAAAGCCTGAATATTTCCATCTCCCAAAATATCAAACAGGATTGATAGATACCGACTGGCTGGATGTATTCCGTTTCCCGGCTGGATCGGACTCTCGCTACTTCGGCAGACTCATCGGCGACGGTGT
>DATIUT010000290.1:0-6163 GCA_035466615.1 Anaerolineales bacterium
GTGATCTTATTCGCCATGATCATGGGAATGCTGGTGGGCGCATCCGCCGGCTATATTGGCGGAACCTACGATCTGCTGATCATGCGTGTGGCAGATATCACGCTGGCATTCCCGTCCATTGTGTTGGCGCTGGCAATTGCCGCAGTGTTGGGACCCAGCATTACCAATGCGCTCATCGCCATGATATTGGTCTGGTGGCCGGAGTACGCCCGTCTGATGCGCAGTCAGGTATTGAGTGTCAAGAATAATGAATATGTTTCAGCGGCAGTTGCGCTCGGCGCGTCCCACAGCCGCATCTTATTGCTCCATATTCTTCCCAATTCTTTTGCGCCCATTCTGGTCAAGGCTTCCCTTGATGCCGGTAGCGCCATTCTCAACATAGCCGCTCTCAGTTTCATCGGCTTGGGCGCTGTGCCTCCCACTCCCGAGTGGGGCGCCATGATCTCATCAGGGCGTTACCAATTTTATAGCTGGTGGCTGACCACCTTCCCCGGTCTGGCCATCCTGATGGTGGTGTTGGGTTATAACTTCCTGGGGGAAGGAGTTCGCGATTCATTCGATCCGCGCATGACTTGACAATCTGTCTTTCCGACCACAAAGGGTCACAACGGTACACAAAGATTTTTAGTTTTTCCTTTGTTGTTAAAAACAAAATTCTCAAACATAAACCCGCGGTACGCGGCTGTGAATTAGTGTAGTGAAATCCGCTTGTGATATTCCATAAAGGACGGCCAGATCATGCACCCATTGGGACGCATTGCCTTGCTGACCGATAATCACAACTTCCTCGCCCATTGGATAAGGGCGGGGTAGGCGCACCATCAACTGGTCGAGGCACACGCGTCCCACTACGGGACATTTGATCCCATCAATGATAATTTGGCTACCCGATAGGCGGCGGAGGCCGTCTCCATAGCCTACTGGTATGACGCCGATGAGTTCTTCGTGCGAAGTGATGTAGTCGGCTCCATAACCCACATTCCAACCGGCTGGCAAAAGGCGGCAAGATGCCAGTTGCGCTTTCCAGGTCAGCGCTGGTTGATAATAATTGGGTAAAGGCTGGTCAACGCGGATGCGTAATCCGAGCACAACATTGCCCACCCTCACCATATCATATCGGCTGCGCGGGAGGTAAAAAGCCGCGGCTGAATTGGCAAGATGCACCCAGTGTGGACGCAAACCGGCTTCGTCCAAAGCCCGCACCGCCCGGTCAAAGCGTTGGCATTGTGTTTCGGCAAATGCATCGTAATCTTCGGCTGTCGCCAGATGGCTGTATATTCCATCAATGTGGATTCCTCCTGCCGCTTGCGCCTGCCGCGTGAAGGAAATGATTTCCTCCGCGAAAACGCCCAAGCGCCCCATTCCTGAATCTACTTTTAGATGAGCAGAAACAGATTGACCGGCGGCACGGGCGCGCGCGGAGAAAAGTTCAAGCGTCTCCGAACTATGCAAAGTCAAGGCCACATCATTGACAATGGCTTCATCCACTTCATCCGGTGTGACCATGCCCAGCACCAGAATGGGAGCGCGGATTCCGTTTTTACGTAAAACGCGCGCCTCTCCAAAGCGGGCCACTCCAAGCCAGCTTGCGCCGCCTTCTATAGTTGCCCGGCTAACTTCCACGGCTCCGTGCCCGTATGCATCGCCTTTGACGATTGCCATAAGCGGCGTACCGGTATCGTGGATGATGTGGGCGCAGTTGCTGGCAACGGCTGAAAGGTTGATCTCGATCCAGGTGGGGTGAGTTGGGGTCATTTGTGTGAATTATAATCACGGCAGTATGCCTGAACCAATTCTTGAAACCATCCGGTTGCCTTACTCCGTTCCTTATTATGCTCAAATTGCCAGCCCAGAATTGGCTGAATCCATTTTTGTAAATGGAATGGACCCAACTCAAGATCCGCGTTGGGCGGAGAGTGGAGCGGAAACCCCGCAGGAATATGCCTATTGGGTCGAACGCGCCTGCGGTGTGGCTTGCCTGAAAATGTGTGTGGAAGCTGTCGGTGGCCCGATGCGTTCGCTTGTGGATTGGGCACGCCTGGGACTGGAGCGAGGCGGCTATCTGATCCGCCGCGAGGCAGACGGCAGGGACAATGAAATCGGTTGGATACATGGCGTGTTGGCTGATATGGCACAAGAAAGCGGTTTGATAGCGGAAGCCCGTCCAGCCAGTTTGGAAGAAATCCCTGTATATCTGCGCCAAGAGCGTATGGTCATCGCTTCTGTTTCGTATGAAGCTGGGGATGATCGCCTGCCTATTACCAAACAGGGCGGGCATCTCATGGTTGTGATTGGCGCGGAATGCGCAGATGGACGCCCGCAGGCTTTTTATGTTAACAATCCATCGGGGCGGAAAGCTGAATTGCAAACTGGCGCGCGCCTGTCGCTGGAACGTTTTGTAGCAGCCTACAGTGGGCGGATCATTGTTGTCGGACGAGTTTAGTCAGCTTTAAAAGCTATATTGGGCACGGTCATTAATTGCGATTTTCGGTGATGGTTTTTTCTAAATGATTGCATAAAGGCGGCATGATTGTAAACAAAGTTACATTTCGTTGTCCAAAATGTAATAGCGCCAATGTGGTCAAAAACGGCAAAAATAGCGCAGGCAGTCGGCAGTTTTTGTGTAACGACTGCGGCAAATCGGCTGTGATGTATCCGAAATATGAACGCAGTGAAGCCGAGAAAGAACAAATCTTGTCCACGTACCGCACTGTGGTAATGGATTGTGGGCAAGGGATAGACACAAGGATTTACCCACGATTTGATGGGAATTCCATGCGCAGCCATCAGATCTATGATTTCAGGGTAGGTCATGCTGATATATTCATCTATGCTTGGTTCTGGTGTAA
The DNA here is from genome assembly GCA_035466615.1 of Anaerolineales bacterium. Lineage (GTDB taxonomy): Bacteria > Chloroflexota > Anaerolineae > Anaerolineales > Villigracilaceae > Defluviilinea. The sequence goes on from DATIUT010000290.1 coordinate 2,850, forward strand.
TAAATAACATGTCAATTTCCTGGAATAATTCGTCTACAAGCACAAACTCTTTCGCATAAGACCAAAAATACGGCTCAGGTGTTTTATGTGTAGATAGGTCAACCACTCGAATAATCTGACCATCTTGTATTTCAACCTGAAAAATCGCGGCAGGTTGCGGTGTAACGCCCGGATTCACAAAATACCGACATGTTATTGTCAAAAAACCATACGCTTTTCAGTGGTCATCTCAGATGCAGATGGGCCAAAGACGTGTCGGCAGAAATGATGGAACAATCTGGGCAAAAAATGCATTAATATTCATAGGATGAAGCTCAAAAGAACCTTGCAGGGTTTCCGGGCAATACTTGCCAAAACTTTTTTTGCGGGATCCATTTTTCTCGTAGGGCTTCTAATTTATACATTCTGGGGCCTGCCGTCCATCGACTCCCTTCCAGATACGTACATGCTGCCCAGCGTCCGCATCACGGACCGGAACGGGCGGTTGCTCTACGAGATCATCCCACAAGGGGGCGGACGGAACACGGTCTTATCCATCGAGAACATTCCCCAATGTTTGAAAGACGCCGCCATCGCGGTCGAAGATAAATATTTCTACATCAACCCCGGCGTTGACCTCACCGGAATCGCCCGCGCGCTGTGGATCAATATCAAAGGCGGAGAGACCATCGCAGGCGGAAGCACAATCACACAACAGGTGGCGCGTAATTTGTTATTGAGCGAAAACGAAAGAACGGAACGAACCTTGCGGCGCAAACTCCGCGAAGCAGTCCTTGCCTGGCAGATGACACACAAACTAACCAAAGATGAAATTCTGGCACTATATCTCAACCAGATCAATTATGGCGGCATGGCCTACGGAGTCGAAGCGGCATCACAGACTTATTTCGGTAAACCAGCCAGTAAACTGCTTTTACCTGAATGCGCTTTGATCGCAGGCCTCCCGCAGGCGCCGGGAGTCTACAATCCGTTCACGAATCCTGGTCTGGCAAAAGAGAGACAGGGCATAGTCCTCGGGTTGATGGAAAAGCAGGGTTTTATTTCACACGATGAACGCATCAGCGCAGAATCAACCCCATTAAGTTATAACCCGGCTCCCTATCCGATTGAGGCGCCGCACTTCATCTGGATCATCAAGGATCAGATTGATCAATTGATTTCGGACAGAGTCCTCAATGCCAGGCAAAGCCTCGTGGTGCGGACGACGCTCGACCTGGATTATCAACATCTTGCGGAAGCGACGCTGAAGCGCCACATTGATGAGTTCAAAAACGAAGATGCCGCGCTCAGTCATAACGTCAATAATGCCGCGCTGGTGGCGCTTGATCCGCATAACGGAGAGATACTTGCGCTCATCGGCAGCGCCGATTTCTTTGATGAATCCATCCATGGCGCGCTGGACATGGCGATCTCGCCGCGCCAGACCGGATCTGCATTCAAGCCATTCATTTATGCGCTCGCCCTCGACCCAACCCGCCCAAACACATGGACAGCCGCGACATCCATTCTCGATGTTTCCACAACCTTCACGATTCGCGATGGCACGCCGTATACGCCGGTCAATTACGATGGTTTCGAACACGGACCTGTTTCGGTTCGTCAGGCGCTTGGCTCTTCGTTGAACATTCCCGCCGTAAAAACATTGGACGAAGCTGGAATTGATAAGGCAGTTGATCTTGCGAAACAACTCGGCATCACATCGCTCAACGAATCAAGTCAATATGATCTGTCGCTCGCGTTGGGCGGAGGGCAGGTCAGCCTGCTTGAACTGTCCACCGCATATGCAACGCTCGCCAACAACGGATATTACACCGGTAGCACTTCCATTCTGGATATCCGCGATGCGGACGGCAACCTGCTTTACATGGCGGATAAAAATCCGCCGCTTCAAATCCTGGACCCACGCGTGACCTGGCTCATCAGCGACATCCTCAGCGACGACTCCGCCCGCTCAATCGGATTTGGCTTGAACAGCACCCTGAAGCTGGACCGCACTGCCGCGGTCAAAACAGGGACGACCACCAACTTCCATGACAACTGGACGATTGGATACACCCCCGATCTGTTGGTTGGAGTCTGGGTCGGCAACAGCGGATACGAAGCCATGCACAATGTGACCGGCCTGAGCGGTGCGGCGCCCATCTGGCATGAAGTAATGCGCGGGCTCTTGCAGGGACGCCCCGATATTCCATTTGTGCGGCCTGATGGATTGACTCAAGTTGATGTATGCGACATTTCAGGGTTTCTTCCCGGTTCGGTCTGTCCGCACACACATATGGAATGGTTCATTGCAGGGACAGAACCCATGCAGACCGATTCAACCTATCAACAAGTTTGGATTGATACCCTGATGAATTCCCTCGCAAACGATTCAACGCCCATCGAACGGCGCAAATTCATCACTGTTTTGAATCTGCCTGTTGAAGCACAAACCTGGGCACGTGAACAGGGATTACCCTTGCTCGCAGATTATTCTCGAGCCGCAGAAAATATTTCAGGACAGGAGAACCAACTCGTTCTGCTTTCCCCGCATCCCAACACCACCTATCACATTGACCCAAATCTTGACTTATCCATTCAACAACTGCAAATCGAAGTCGCGGCGGAAGGCGGAATCTCGCAAATCAAGATCTGGGTGGATGGAAATTTGCTCACCACTTTTTCTTCCCCGCCCTATCAAGCCTGGTGGAAACTCTCTACAGGCGAGCATCGCTTTTGGGTGGAAGGAGTAAATGCAAATGGAGGGACGGTAAGAAGTGAAATCGTGGTGATTACTGTGATTACTGAATAAGTTGCAAAAGCGATCCCGTTTAGAAAGCTATAACCCTTGAGTGATCGGGTCTGCCATAAAAATGTATCCAGTTCATCGGCGTCACTGCTTTCATTCTATTTTTTCAATTACCTCAACAAGATCGTGTGGAAAATGAACCACATAATCGGGGGCACCGCGAAGCAAGTGTTCCAAACTCTGATGCCCCCAAGTTACCGCCACACTCGTGACAGATGCCTCTTTTGCTGCACTAATATCACTTAACGAATCACCTATCATAAACACCGATTCTCGCGCTGTGCCTGCTGAAAACTGATTCCGTGCAAATGATATTTTCTGTGCCTTGGAACCAGGAATATCTACTCCATACACCGCGTGAATACACTCGTCTAAACCATGTTCGATCAGAAAAGCATTTACATTTTGCGATGAATTCGTTGTGATGATGGCAAGTGTGTTGTTGATAGCAAAATTTCTGACGATAGTGCTCAACCCGTTGAAAATGGCAGGCGGGGATTTCCTTTCCGCAAAGCGTTTCAAACAC
>DATIUT010000291.1:0-4781 GCA_035466615.1 Anaerolineales bacterium
CCTAGTAACACAAATTGTTTAGTAATGCCATCTGAATTATGGACAGAACCGTGATATATATTTAACATACTACCAGAACTACTGAATGGAATTGCATGCTGACCGATAGCGTGCGCGAAACCATGCAAGTAGAATCTCACAACAGCTCCAACTGGAACACCCAGGCCGAAATGGACTACAACGGCCTCGGTCAACGTCTGAACATGGATGCGGCAGGTGTGATCGCCACCTATGTGATGAATGGTGATCGACCTCTCACCGCCGAATCGGCAGGCAATACTACGTTCTATCTTTACGGACTTGACGCAATTGGCGAAAAGACTACAGATTAGAATTTCTCCTTACCTGACGGGACGAACACCTCTTTACGATGCTCAATCCTTATATCTCCGAACTTTTTACAAAGATTTTACAACCCTGCCATACTCCCATAACCCTCACAACCTACAATGAACATCGTAACCTACAAAAAGGAGATTACGATGAAACTGTTGTTCAAGAAAACCCTATTGATCGCGCTCGTCGCCGCGTTGGCGGTGGCGAGCCTGCCCCTCGTCAGTGTATCAGCCGCGGGGGAGTACGAACCGCCTGTTCCACAAGGAGAAGTGTCCAATGAAAGGCTGGAGAAAATCTGGGCGCGTCAACTTCGTTTGTATGAGAGGATCGGAAACGGCTTTGACCGCTCCGACGCCCTTGTGGAAAGAGTCCAGGAGTTGATTGATCGCGCCAGCGAAAATGGCAAGGATGTCTCTGCTGTACAAGCCGCGCTGGATGCGTTCGAAGCCGCGCTCAAAGATGCACATCCCGTGTATGAAAGCGGCAAGGGCATCGTCAACTCGCATCAGGGCTTTGACAGTAACGGTAAAGTCACCGACCCCGAAAAAGCCAAGGAGACCGTACAGGCGATGGGCGGGAAGCTGAAGGAAATCAAGGATGCCATGGGCGGCACAGGCAAGGCACTGCGCGAAGCGATCAAAGCATTCCGCGAAGCCAACCCGCGGCCGGAGAATTTACCAGCGCCTGAAGGCGGATAACTTCCGAAATGTCATTCTCCCGAAAGGCATCGTGACGATGTGAGCGACAGCGGAGATTTGAGACTCTTCGCTGTCGCTCAGGCTGACATGCTTGGAGAAGTTTACACAAACTCACAATCGGAAGTACAATCACCTCATCATAAAACCAAAAGTTGAGGCAAAATGTACACAACCGAAGGTAAAAAGATCGTCTCCACCGAGAAAGCGCCGAAGGCAATCGGTCCTTATTCGCAAGCCATTCGCACGGAAAACCTCGTGTTCACTGCCGGGCAGGTTGGATTCAACCCCGCCACCATGAATATCGTCGAAGGCGGGATCGAAGCCCAAACCCGTCAGGTGTTGACCAATCTCAAGCATGTTCTTGAAGCGGCTGATTCGGGGCTGAACTTCGTCATCAAAACGACTGTCTTTTTGCAGGACATGAACGACTTTGCCGCGATGAATGCAGTCTATGCCGGGTTTTTTCCGGAGAATCCGCCCGCGCGTTCAACAGTCGCTGTGGCGGCATTGCCCAAAGGTGCATTGGTCGAGATCGAGTGTGTGGCATTACTCTCTTCCGTCCATGGGGATTAACAGGTAATCGCCAAAAGCTGATTGCCGCCCGTTAACTGTGCCCAACGACCTCATCCTCCTCGTGGACGACGAACCATCCATCATACAACTCTCGCAAATGTATCTGGAGCGCGAGGGCTATCGCATTGACTCTGCCAGGGACGGAGAAGCCGCCCTCAGCGCAGTCGAACACCTGCATCCCGCGTTGGTCGTGCTCGATGTCATGCTCCCCAAGCTCGATGGCTTCGAAGTCTGCCGGCGCCTGCGTGCCTCGCAAACGGACACTGCCATTCTCATGCTCACGGCACGCGATGAGGATATCGATAAGATTCTCGGCCTTGAATTGGGTGCGGATGATTATCTGACCAAGCCATTCAATCCGCGCGAGTTGGTGGCACGCGTCAAAGCCATTTTGCGACGCGGGGAGATAAAGGATTCGGACGCGCACAAGCCGATTCGGATCGGCGACCTGACCATTGATCCAGCGAGACGCGAAGTCCACATCCCCTCACGGACCCTCGACCTGCGTACCCAGGAATTTGACCTTCTCCTCACCCTGGCAGAACACCGCGGGCTTGTCCTCAGCCGTGAACAGATTTTGCAAAAAGCCTGGGGATTCGACTTCTACGGTCAGACTCGCACAGTGGATGTCCATGTTGCGCACCTCCGCAGAAAAATGGAGGGGAGTTCCGTGAAGATCGAAACCGTGACCGGTGTTGGGTATAAGCTGGTTGCATCCTGATGAACGTTGAGTCACCAACCGGGTTTTGGGCGACCCTCAGTCGTTTTCATGCTTTCCAGAAAACAAAAGCAAGCGACAACCGCTTTTAAAACGACTGTCACTTTTGAGATATATGTTCACATCCCTACGTTCCCGCCTTTGGCTGAGTTACGCTTTTGTAATCGTCATTGCCTTGAGCATTGTCGCAATTGTTTTGTTGGTATTCCTGATCCGCAACCCGGTCCTTTCCCGCCAGACCCAACAACAGTTGGTCGCTGTCAAAGACCTGATTTTGGAAAACCCCCAAAGGTTTATCAGAAATCAAAGCCTGCTCCAGGACATATCTCAAACAAACAGTATACGTGTTCTTGTATTCAACGCAAACCGCGAGATGGTCATTGATACAAATCCCGAAAAACCACAGATCCAATATCCCCGCCGAAACCTGCTAAATCGCGGTTCGCAAACAGCCTTTGATTCTGAAGGCAATGCCTGGTTGTATACATTCAGCCGTTTGCAGAATGGACAGATACTTGTGGTAACCGCGCCGCGTCCACGTGTGAAGGTGCTGAACATTTTTGCTGATGAATTTTTTCCACCGATCCTTGAAGCAGGTGTGATTGCTTCGATGGTTTCGTTGATCCTTGCCTTTGCACTCTCACGCTGGGTGGCGGACCCGTTACAGCAGGTGATAGTTGCCGCAAAGAAATATCCTTCGGATGATATGAATCCCATCCCGCCGCAGGGGCCACGCGAAGTGCAGGGTCTGACGCGCGCGTTCAATTCGATGGTGGCGCGTGTACATGCCAGCCAGAAATCACAACGGGATTTTGTTGCGAACGTTTCGCATGAATTGAAAACTCCGCTCACATCCATTCAGGGATTTTCCCAGGCCATTCTGGATGACACGGCCAACACCCCTGAAGCGCGCAAACAGGCCGCACAGATCATTTATGATGAAGCGGGTCGTATGCATCGCATGGCGCTCGATTTGCTAGAGCTGGCGCGCCTCGAAGCAGGCACGGCCGATCTGGAAATGTCAAATGTCGATGTAAAAGCGTTATTGCAAAGTGTTGTTGAAAAGTTCATACCACAGGCGCAAAAGGCTGGTGTTCACATACAGGCGGATGTATCAAATGATTTCCCCATGGTCATTGGTGATGGAGACAGGCTCGCACAAGTATTTGTGAATCTGGTTGACAATGCGCTGAAGTTCACACCTTCGAACGGGAAGATTGCTCTATCCGCGAAAAAGGTGGGGGCTGAGATGGAATTGTCCATAACGGATACAGGTTCAGGCATCCCGACTGAAGCGTTACCGCGTCTGTTTGACCGGTTTTATCAGGCTGATCCATCCAGGGCCGGTGGTGAGAGGCATGGCGCGGGTCTTGGTCTTGCAATAGTGAAAGAGATCGTCGATGTGCACGGTGGTAAAATTGACGTTCGCAGTCAGGTGGGACGTGGGACGACGTTTACGATCCATCTCCCGCTTGCGCGAAAATGAATTATTTCTATGCCCAAAGTTTCGGTCATCGTCCCTTGTTATAACGAACGGTCCACCATAGGTCTGTTGCTGGAAGCCATCCGTCAGCAGACATTTCCGCGCCCAGATATGGAGGTCTTGATCGCCGACGGCATGTCCACGGATGGAACGCGTGATGCGATTGCCGCATTCCGAATAGACTTTCCCGAATTGGATGTGCGCGTGGTGGATAACACGCTTCGTTCCATACCCTTGGGTGTGAATCGTGCCATTGAAGCTTCACGCGGCGAAATCATCCTCCGCCTCGATGCACATTCCAGGCCATATCCTGATTACATTGAAAATAGCATCAAAGCATTGGAGGATGGCCGCGGTGATAATGTCGGTGGGGTTTGGGAGATTCACCCTGGCGCAGATACATGGATCGCAAAATCCATTGCAGTCGCGGCGGCGCATCCGCTTGGGGTGGGGGATGCGTTGTATCGTCATGCGAAGCATGCTGCTCAGGTGGATACAGTTCCGTTCGGCTCGTTCAAGCGTGAGTTGATTGGGCGTATTGGACTGTTCGATGAGTCCTTGCTTGCCAACGAGGATTACGAGTTCAATACCCGTATTAGAAAAGCGGGTGGTAGAATCTGGCTTGACCCATCCATACGTTCGATCTATTTTGCCCGTTCCACTTTGCAGGAACTTGCACGGCAATATTGGCGTTATGGATACTGGAAGTGGCGTATGCTTCGACGATATCCCGATACACTAAGATGGAGGCAGGCTCTGCCTCCGTTGTTTGTATTGAGTTTGTTGGGACTGATCGTCTTTTCGATATTTGAGCCCGTTGGCTTGTTCGTGCTGGCTGGGGAATTGCTTTTCTATCTCTTGATCATGTTTCTTGCAGGGTTGCAGTCTGCCATGCGCCGGGGCAATCTATATTTGACGGTTGGTTTGCCGCTTGCAATCCCTGTCATGCACATCTCATGGGGAAGTGGTTTTC
>DATIUT010000292.1:0-15043 GCA_035466615.1 Anaerolineales bacterium
ATTTCATATAAACTCTTGGAAAAGCCCTTTCTAAGAATGAAGGATCGTTTTACCTTCATCCATTCGCGTCCAATATAAAGGTCTCCTCGTGGTGGCCAATCAAAAATAGAGGTTATCATCATTGAGCCTGCCATCCATCAAATGAACAGCAACGCGCAGATCGGCTCAACCCAGAAAACAAGAATCAAAGCGCAGGGCGGGAATCAGCCCTGCGCTTCTCTATACAGTTTCACCCTCTAAATTATGGAATTTGGACAATGCGGTTTTGCGGGCCCGGGGCAACCGGCGAATTCGCCGCAAAGTACTTCTCCAGGGCGTCGGTATCCACTTCACCGCCGAGGCGATCCGTGCCATTCTTCAACACGAGGAAGTTATCGCCGCCATCAGCAAGGAAACTGTTCACCGTGACCCGATAGGATCCGTTTGGATCGATCGGCATACCATTGATCATAATGCTGGCAATATCCACCTTACTACCCACCGGCGCGCTGAGGCTCCATTTATAAGTAAAACCATTGGAGACCTGTAACACACGATTTACCACCCATTGTGTTTCGAGTAAGGTATCGATCTGAGCACCAGTCAACGTCATGGTGACCAGACTGTTGCCGAACGGCTGGACTGTAAACGCCTCACCATAGGTGACATTGCCATTGCCTTCGCCCGCTGTGCTACTGGCATAAGTCAGGTCGGCGCGGATGCCGCCGGGGTTCATAAATGCAACCACCGCCCCACCAAAAGCCGGGTCGGCTGTCGCAGCAAGTTGAGCGTCAGCGATCACATCGCCCAGCGCAGATTCACCTGCCGCATTATTCGTGCGTGTAATATCCGCAGTAATGGAACCGATCACACGGTTCGCAAGAGGCGCCGCAATGGCATTGTACTTGGCAATCAAACCCGTGATGAAGCTGTCCTTGGGGACATCGCGGGTGACAATGTTGTTGTTGGCAGACATGCTGACAACTTCGCCGGTTGACAGGTCAATGGCAAGGTCGACATCGGTCACAACACGACCAAAGGACGCAGCGCTGGTAACCAGCATGTTGTTAATGACACAATTGTAGGCATTGTGAGTATGGCCGCTGATGACTACATCCACTTCGGGGTCGAAGCGGTTGACAATGTCCACAATCGCACCGGAAATGCCCACACATCCGTTATAAGGAGCGGGGGCAACCTGAGCGCCGCCTTCATGAATCAGGACGACGATGGTCTCGACACCCTTTTGCTTGAGTTCTGGAATCAAAGCATTGACTGTATCGGCTTCATCATAGAAATTCAACATCGAGATGCCAGATGGCGTCACAATGGAGGGGGTTCCTTCAAGCGTCATGCCGATAAAAGCGACATGAGCACCCTTGAAGGAGCGTATCTTGTATGCCGGGAAAATGGGTTTGTCGTTCTTTTTCCATGTCACATTTGCTGCAAGATAGCGGAACTCGGCTCCAGCAAAGTCATCGCCATCCAGACAACCATCCACAGGATGACAACCGCCCTCCTGCATACGAATAAGTTCATACACACCTTCGTCGAACTCATGGTTGCCGACCGCGTTGAAATCGAGTCCGATCTGATTAAACGCCTCAATGGTCGGCTCATCATGGAACAGAGCCGAGAGTAGTGGGCTGGCACCGATCATATCACCCGCCGAGACAACCACTGTGTTCGGGTTCATTGCGCGCAGGTTGTTGACATGAGTGGCCAGATATTCCGCACCACCAGCGTTGATGGTCCCTATGCGGCCGGAGGAACCCGAAGGCGGTTCCAAATTACCGTGAAAATCATTCACTGCCAGGATCTGGACATCCACAGTGCCCGAAGGCTCGGCTTCCACCAATGCAACCGCAGTGGAAAGAAGTAGGATCAGCGCGATCACAGACGAAAACACACGAACAGACTTTTTCATAAAACTCTCCTCTTGATTTTTTATTCAGACCATTCGAGACAGAAAAAGCGTTCCGCTATATGAATTTGGGACACCTCCTTGATGGATAAGGTCCACTGAAATCCAGCAAAGTTAATTATACAACCTTGGTAAACAAAGTCAATTACGTGTAATCTCTTCAGATGAAAAAGTTTTATGCAAAACCAGTGAGGGACCTCAACGCGTCCAGCAACCTAACCTGCCAGTTCTCCCCGAACGCACACCAATAAGAAGACTTCCCACCTCGTATCCCTGGTCCCAAATCTGCCAGCCGTTTTCCATCCTTTTCCTCTCCTGATGTCGAATACCGCAACACAATCTGTCCACTTTCCCAACTCACTGTGGATAGCCCAGCCCTCTCTGCGTGCAATTTGACCCGCATCTGATAGAACAGGTTTTGCGTCATCTCTGGTAATTGTCCAAAACGATCCCCGAATTCGGATGCCAGCGCGTCAATCTCGGTTTCATCCCGCAAATCCGCAATGCGACGATACAACCGCAATCTGAGATCCTGGTCGGCAATGTATTCGGCAGGGATGCCAACTGCAAGAGGCAAATCCACGTTAACAGGCATGGAAATGGGTTGTGTCAGACTCGAAAGAGCAATGTCTATTCTTTCCTTTTCATCCCTCTTTCCATCCCTCGATGCCTCAATTCTCCTTATCTGCCTCACCGCGTCCGCAAGCAATCGTGTGTAAAGATGAAATCCAACTGCCTGGATATGTCCATGCTGGCGTGTGCCGAGCAATTCCCCTGCACCGCGTATCTCAAGATCACGCATCGCAATCGAATAACCCGCGCCAAGTTGTGTGTTCTCCGCAATGACTTCGAGCCGTTGCTGGCCTTCGAGCGTGGGCGTCAGTTTTTTGTGGCGGAAAAAGTAGGAGTACGCCCGAGCCGCCCCGCGTCCAACCCTGCCGCGCAGTTGATAGAGTTGAGCCAATCCGAAGGTGTCGGCGCGGTCCACGATGAGAGTATTCGCGTTCGGAATGTCCAATCCAGATTCGATGATGGTTGTCGAAAGCAGGATATCCGTCTCACCCGCATTGAAACGGTGCATAACAGACGCGAGCTGCGTTTCGGGCATCTGCCCGTGACCAACATCCACGTTCGCTTCGGGCACAAGCTGGTTGAGGTGCACCTTCATCGCGTCGATGGTCTGCACACGGTTATGCACAAAGAAGACCTGCCCGCCGCGTTCCAGTTCACGCAGGATCGCCTGACGAACCAGTTTCGGCGAATACGGGCCAACATGCGTGACGATGGGCAGGCGTTCCTCAGGCGGCGTGTTGAGATTCGAAATATCACGAACACCCGTAAGCGCCATATACAACGTGCGCGGAATGGGCGTGGCCGTAAGCGTGAGCACATCCACTTCGGTGCGGAGTTTCTTGAGGTGTTCCTTGTGCGTGACACCAAAACGCTGTTCTTCGTCAATGACCACCAAACCGAGGTCCCTGAACTGTACATCGCCGGAGATCAAACGATGTGTGCCAACAACAATATCGATCTCACCAGTAGCAAGTCCATAGACAATGCCTGCCTGTTCCCGCTGCGTTCTAAAACGCGAAAGCATTTCCACTTTCACAGGGAACGCGGCGAGCCTTTGCAAAAAGGTTTCATAATGTTGTTGTGCCAGTACTGTTGTTGGAACCAATATAGCGACCTGTTTGCCATCCATCACTGCCTTGAACGCGGCGCGCAAAGCAACTTCGGTTTTGCCATACCCTACATCGCCACACAACAAACGGTCCATCGGTCGTGATGCCTCCATATCGCACTTGATCTCGGTCAACGCACGCCTCTGGTCTTCGGTCTCCACATATGGGAAAGAATCTTCCAACTCCTTTTGCCACGCCGTATCCGGCTTGAAGGCATACCCCTGCACGATATTTCGCCGTGCATATAAATCCAACATCTCCTGCGCAACTTCCAACACCGCCCGCTTGACGCGTCCCTTTTTATCGTGCCATTCCTGTCCACCCAAGCGATCCAACGCGGGTACCGCGCCTTCAGCACCCACATAACGCGTCAAGCGGTCTGCTTGATGCACAGGCACGAACAGTTGCCCGCCGCCATCATATTCCACCGCCAAAAACTCACGCAGACGATCATCCAACTCACGTTGCACCAACCCGCCAAAGCGCCCCACACCATGGTCAATATGCACAACATAATCGCCCGCCTGCAAATCCGCGTAGACGGACTCGGGGGTTTCCGCAACCGGCCGCTGGCGCATACGCGGTTGTGGTCGCTCCCAGCCAAAGATTTCCGAGTCCGTGATGAGATGAAATTCGCCTAAAACAAACCCTTCGGATAAGGACGCTTCGATGAATTGCGGATTGGCGGATTCATACCCGACGCGGTCGTGCTCCAGCCACATTTCATGCAGGCGCGGCGATTGGCGCGACACCACAATGATCTGCCCGCCTCCCTCCACGACTGAGCCTGCATACTCGACAAATTGCTTCAGCCTTCCCCCAAACCTTTCATCGTGCCCGAAATGCGAAGCGAGCGAATCCCCCTCTCCCTGCGGGAGGGGGGTTAGGGGTGAGGGTGAATCGTTTGCCGTCGAATAACCCAACTCAATCGAAGGTCGTTCATGCAAATCATCATGCAATTCAGACCAGGGTATATATGGCAACGGGAAATCAACAGATAACGTTTCTTCTGCGACGCTATCCTGCCTGAACCTGACCGCCTGTTCCTCTACCTCTGCTGCCATACTCTCCACAATAGACAGATCGTCGATGAGCACAATTGCCTTTTGTGGCAGATAATCCAACAGGCTTGCGGGTTGTGGGTGCAACAACGGAATATGGAACTCAGACAATTCCGTTTCCTGTTCGCCAATTGCAATATATTCCCGCGCGGGTGTGATGAGGATCGAATCCAGTTTTTCGACCGTTCGTTGCGACGCGGGATCGAACCTGCGAATGGTCTCGATATCATCCCCAAAGAAATCCAAGCGGATGGGTAGATTCTCGGCAGGCGTCCAAACATCCATGATGCCGCCGCGTTTCGAGAATTGACCCGGCTCAAGGACTGTGTTGACGCGTTGATATCCGATCTCTGCCCAACTGCGCGAAAGCGCGTCAGGCTGCACGGTTTGACCAAGTGACAATTTCTTACATGCCTTCAGGAAGTCCCTGCGCGGCAACGTCCGCGTCATCAACGACCGAACAGATGCAACAAGGATGGGTGGAACTTCGGGTTTCTGCGTAAATGGCAGGTGATATTCAGACAGTGCGATCAATGCCTGCAAACGCTCACGCCGTGTCGCCACACCCCACGCGGCCTGTTCATAGAACAAGGGGTTCGGCTCTGCAAAATGATAGCGCGGTGACTTGGCCCAGAATCCCAACTCATCGAATAGCGATAAGGCGTGATCAGCACGGTCAGTGATGAACAGGATGGGAAGGCTCAGATCCTGGTGCAAGGAAACAAGTACAGGCAGGCGCGAAGAACGAGGCAATCCAAGTCCGGGTTGTGTCTGGTTGGATTGCAGATTTTTCAGCAAGTGCGGATATTGAGGAAGGGAACGTATTTTATCGAGAATGGTTTGCATTTATCATTTATACACTGCTGATTGAGTAGTGGCATCTCGCTATCGCTCGACCTGCTCGACCCGAGGGTTATTCTTTCATGCCACCATTGAAATCATTCATCGCCTTGTTCAAACCGTGAGTCACAAACGCGAAGACAGCCTCCGCACCGCGATCGAGAATCTCGGAAAGGGACTTCAGTTCGTCGCGCGAAAAATTCTGTAAAACATAATCGGCAGGATCCATACGGCCAGGAGGGCGACCGATGCCTATCCGCAGGCGGGGAATATCCTTTGTGCCCAACTTTTCAAGAATGGATGACAAGCCGCGTTGTCCGCCGGGCCCGCCCGAAGCGCGGATACGGATCGTGCCGAAGGGAAGATCAAGGTCATCGGAGAGGATCATCAGGTTGGTGAAAGGGATTTTGTAAAAATGCGCCAATCCCTGTACAGATTGACCCGAGAGGTTCATATACGTTTGCGGCTTGGCAAGGATCAGTTTGCGCTCCTCAAATTTTGCATCCATGACAATCGCTTTCGATTGCACTTTCATCCCGCGCGCGTTCAAACGGACAGCAATGCGGTCAACGAGCATGAAGCCAACGTTGTGGCGGTTGTCGCGATATTCGCGGCCCGGATTTCCCAAGCCGATAATAAGAAATGTGTTTTCAGTCATAGTCGAGTCCAAGGATGGAGATCACTTTCGAAACCTGGATATCGTCCTTTTGGTCTTTGATCAAGTGCCAGGCGGCAAAGTGGAGTATCGTGCCAAAAACAGACTCTTTTTCAGGGAGAAAATCGAGAGTCGGTTCGACAGTTTCACCTGTTAACTCGGCAAGATAGCAATAACTTTTCCCATATTCGTATTCTGCATCGAACAACAACCTAACAACCTCCACATCCAAGCCCGTTTCCTCCTTTACTTCCCGAGTTACAGTCTGCTCCAGCGATTCGCCATCATTCACCCCCCCACCGGGGAGAGTCCAATATGTACGGGAAGGAGTCTGATGGCAGACCATGAGAATTTTGTCATCTTTGAGGATGGCGGCACAGGCGCGAGGGCGGTTCATTGCAATTTCCGTCAGCAAACTGACGGAGTCCATATCAATACCGGCGGAAGCGGAGGATAATCCCTGCAAAAATAAACAGACCAATGATCACCAACGCGCCGCGCCCGAGACTTGTGTAAATGGCAGCCTGGTTCATTGACACGGCATTGGTCGGGAGCGGAGTTGGTGTTGGTCGCGGTGTCAGCGTTGGTGTGGGTGACGCGGCAACGAGAAAAGGCGTAGGGAGTTGTGCATCCAGTTTGTTTGGCGTAGGCGTAATTACAGGTGTTGGTGTGACGATGGGCGTGTCGTTTTGTACCTTCACGGGAACCATGATATCCTGAAACGTGCCATCTTCCACAAAAACACGCAGACGGATCATGTAATCGCCGTCGCTGATGAGGGTGGTATCCCATACAGCTAGAGAAGAATCCGCCACCGGCTGGGTGGAGGTTTGGAGGGCAAACCAGGTATCGGTCGGGTTGGAAGCGTACGAAAAATCCAGTTGGGAGGATGTGAATCCCAAAACATCCGTTGTGCCGGTGATGGTCACTTCGCCGCGTATCGCTTCCCCAAGTGCCGGGGATGTGATCGCAATCGGCGGGGAATCCTGTGCGGCAAGTACAAGCAAAACCCAGGGTATAAGGTAGCTGATTTTCATCAAATTGACAGATAAGTCTATCATGAAAGCAGAAAGGCAGTCAAATTTACATCTGGAAAAACTTACAATTGACCTGCGAGTCTTAAAGTCCATTCTCCTGTATTTTGAAGTATGGTAAACTTTGGCTGATTTCATTCAGGAGAATATCATGTCCAAATCCCGCGCTGACCAAATGGTGGAGCGTTTGCGAAATATGCAAGCCGCCGCCCCCGATATCGAAGCATCTGCCGTCGTCTCTGTGGACGGCTTGATCATGGCTTCCGCCCTGCAACAAGGCGTGGAGGAAGACCGTGTGTCGGCGATGTCGGCGGCCATGCTTTCGCTTGGGGAACGCATTTCAAACGAGTTGGGGCGCGCGGGTTTGGAGCAGGTGTACATCAAGGGCAACGCGGGTTCGATCGTGTTGACCTCCGTCGGTGACGAAGCAGTGCTGACCGCGATGGCGCGTCAGGACGCCAAATTGGGCCTGATCTTTCTTGAGATGCGGCGCGCCGCCGAGGATCTCACCAAACTGGTCGGATGAACCAACGTCGAGACCAACGACCTTACAAACGGTAATCCCCGATGGGGAGGGCTTCAACGCCCTCCCCATCGCATTTAACTACGTCATTGCAACGAACACTCCTCGCAATGATAAAACACAAGAGGTTTATATGACAACAAAATATTTGTTTTATACAGGTGGTGTTGTATCTTCCGTGGGCAAGGGTGTGACCGCCGCGGCAACCGGACTCCTGCTCAAGGAGCGGGGCTTCAAGGTGGCTGTGCAAAAACTGGACCCGTACATCAATGTGGACCCGGGCACGATGAGTCCATATCAGCATGGAGAGGTATACGTCCTCGATGATGGCGCAGAAACGGACCTCGATCTGGGGCACTACGAAAGATTTATTGACATCCGCCTCAGCCGCTCCAGCAACTTCACCAGCGGACAGGTGTATGCCGAGATCATCGGCAAGGAACGGCGCGGTGATTTTCTGGGCGGCACGATCCAGGTCATTCCGCACATCACGAACGAGATCAAGCGGCGCGTAGCGTCCATCGGAAAAGAGACGAATGCAGATGTTGTGATCGTCGAGATCGGGGGGACAGTTGGCGATATTGAGTCTCAGCCATTCCTCGAGGCATTACGCCAACTTCGCAACGAAGTCGGACGCGAAAATGTGTATTTCATCCATGTGACATGGCTCCCGTACATCGGCGCGACCGGCGAAATCAAGACCAAACCCACACAACATTCCGTGGCGGCATTGCGCTCGATCGGCATTTCACCGAACATGATCATTGCCCGCTCGGACTATCCGATAGACAGGGACCTGTGTGACAAGATCGCGCTGTTCTGCGATGTGGAGAAGCAGGCTGTTGTCCCGATGGTGACGAGTGACGTTTTATATGAAGTCCCACTGTTATTGGAACGCGCGGGCGTTGGCGATTACCTGGTTGAAAAACTGAATATGAAATCCACGCGCACACCCGATATGAAACCCTGGGAAAAACTGGTGGAACGCGTGCGGAAAGAGAAACCGAGCGTGAAGATAGCCTTGGTTGGGAAGTATGTCGAATTGCAGGACGCGTACATGTCCGTGCGGGAGGCGTTGAAACATGCCGCGCTCGCCAATGATGTGGAAGTGGAGATCGGCTGGGTGCACTCCGCCGACCTGGAAAAGGACAAGGGCTGGGATATCATCCAAAGTTCAGACGGCATTCTCGTGCCCGGTGGATTCGGTTCACGCGGTATCGAAGGGAAAATTCTGGCGGCTCGCTATGCGCGCGAGAAAAAGATTCCATATCTCGGCCTGTGTTTGGGGATGCAGGTCATGTGTATTGACTTTGCACGCGGTGTATTGAATCATGAAGACGCCAACTCATCAGAATTCGACCATAGCACAGAATACCCGGTCATTGACCTGATGCTCGACCAGCGCTCCATCACGGATATGGGCGGAACGATGCGGCTGGGGTTGTATCCGTGCGAACTGCAAAAGGGATCGAAGGCTGCAGGAGCGTACGGTGAAGAAAGGGTTGAAGAACGCCATCGCCATCGCTTTGAGTTCAACAACAAATTCAAAGAGGATTTTGAGAAAGGCGGCATGGTTTTTTCGGGTATGTCGCCGGACGGAAAACTCGTCGAGATCGCCGAGATCAAGGATCATCCGTTCATGGTGGCGAGCCAGTTCCACCCCGAATTTCTATCGCGCCCGATGAAGCCGCATCCATTGTTCGCGGGGTTCATCAAGGCAGCAAAGAACGGGAGGAAGAAGTAGTGGAAAGTGGAAAAGTGATCAGTAATCAGTAAAAAACTGTATTCATCAGGAAAGGCTTGAACACCCTTGTCACCTCGTCATACCCTCGCATTTGAGCGAATTTCGGCATCGCAATAGTCAAGGAGGTGTTCAGCCTTTATCTGACCATTACAGTAATCAGTAAAAAACACTATAATCCAGAGATACGACGTTGGAGAGAGGTCCGTACATGAGTGTATCCCCAGCCCCTTATTTTTTCATGAGCTATAGCCGCGAAGACACCGTAAAGCAGAGACGGATCATCAAGGAACTTCGTGAGCGCGGCATCAATGTCTGGGTGGATGTCGAAAACCTGGCGCCCGGTACGCCAACCTGGGAACGCGAGATCGAAAAAGCGATCCGCGGGGCAATGGGTATCATCGTACTCCTCTCACCCGAGTCGAACAACTCGGAATGGGTGCGGCGCGAGATCAGTTTCGGGGAACAGCATCGCAAGCGCATCTTCCCGGTATTGATCGAAGGCGACGACTACACATCCACACCATTGCGGCTTGCCAATCATCAACGCGTGGACCTGCGGACAAAATTCGAATCCGGGCTCGATGAACTTGTCGCTGCGATCAGGGACTACATTGGCATCAAACAAGAGATCGAGACCCAAAGCCATGTTGCCCTCAAAAAAGCAAGAACTGCCAAACCGGCAGTTGACCTGAAAAAATTCGGATTGCCTGCCCTGCTTGCCTTGGTTGGGCTTTTAGCCGTCGGCGGGATCATCGCGATAAAAAATAATACTGACAATGAAACACCCGCCCCGATCATCCTGACCACACCTCCCGATGTTGATCCGGGAATCACCGAAACCGCAACAGAACCGGCAATCAAACCAACCGACGGACCCGCTGGGAAAATTGTTTACACCTGCGAAATTCAGGGAAGTGAAGTTTGCATCATCCATGCGGATGGTTCCGGCTGGAGGCGACTGACAGACTCGCCCTTTGCCAACTACAACGCTTCACTTGCGCCGGACGGGCAAAAAGTCGTCTATGTAGTGAATTATGGGGACCATTCCGAGATTCACGAAATGGATACAGACACCGGGGCAACACAACAACTGACCAACTTAAAAATGGGTCTTAGCGCGCCAGAGATCTCACCGGACAATAAATACATCATTTTCCATTACCGCTCCAAAAACAATAATCTGCAATTGTGGTTCATGAACAGGGATGGGAGCAACCCGCAGGAGTTTTACAGCGAACCAGGCAGGGACGTTCACGACGGAATTTGCCGGATGGTACACGAATTCTTTTTGCTCTGGGAAAGGGCGAAAACAGCAAACTGTATATCATGGATTTCAATGAACGTGTACCGCAGGTTGTCAATGACACCATTGACACGCGCGGACGAAGCGACTGGTCAATCATGGATTTGGTTGCGTTTGACCAGGGCGGTCCCTTTATGCACAATATTTACACCATGAATTTGGATGGGAGCAGGCTGACTCAATTGACCAATGGTGCCAATGCCCAGGGTGTCAGTTTCTCACCAGATGGAAAGTGGATTGCCTTCACCGCCTACACGAACGTTGCTGACAAGGATCAAGACTCTTGCGAGATCTTCATCATACGCACAGATGGTTCAGACATGCGGCAACTCACCAATAACAACTATTGCGATTACCAGCCTCGCTGGGGAACCTAATGGATTTTACGAGCCGCCCGGTGAGAAAATAGAGTTTGCGTTTCATCTGCAATCAAAGATTACTTACCCGAAGATTTTCCTTTGTCTTTTTTCCTGACAGATGGCTTCTTTGCGGCCTTCCTCCCAGTCAGTTTCGGCTTTGACTTCGTCGCCTTCGCGGGCAATTTCTTTACGGTAGCTTTTTTCGCGGCAGGTTTCTTTTGGGCGGAAGTTTTCCTGGTCGCTTTCACAGCAGTCCTGGCCACAGATTTTTTAGATGTTGTTTTCTTTGCTGTTTCATTCTTCTTTGTGACAGATTTCCCCTTCAGGGGCGACGTTTTTATCGCCGCTTTCCCCCGCGGCTTCCTGACCTTTGCCTTCTCCACAGCCACTTCCTCGCGCGCGCCGAACCTTTCATCGAACCTTCCCTGCATGGACGCCACACCCACGCCGTTCAGCGCGATATAAATATCGCGCCAGCGTTCATCGTCCACGAACCGCCAATCCATAAAAACGTGATGCTGGTAGGCGTGCAGTTCGATGTACAGTCCCTTTTGCCAGAGTTCCTCACACGAGCGGATATATTCCAAGTGAGTGACGTAATCCTTGAAGATGACAAAGCCTTCGAATGGCAAGCCCAGTGCTTCCGCAAGGGACTTCTGCTGCAGGTCGCCGGTGCTCTTATCGAGATATGCGGCAGAGGTCTTGATCCAGCCCCTGGTATCTGCAAAGCGATTGTGATATAGGACAAGTCCGCGCTCGTCCTGATACACGTTTGAGTAGGCGAAGACATTTTCATCCACGGTACCGTCCGCAGTGAAAAGGTCGTAGAGGAAGAACTGGTCCACATCCGCGAACAGGTAGCGGCGGTGAAGAAGCGGAAAGACCTTCCAATTATGACCGCCGATGAGTCCTTCGTTGGGCGTCTCATCCCATTTCGGCTTGCGGAATTCCATCCCATATTTTTCGCGGAAACCTTCGATCTGCCCATGACCGAACATGGGCAAACCGGGTAATGTCGCCAACACTGTTACAACGCCGAAATATTTATCGCCGTCACCGAATTGCTCAGATGCGGTTTTTTCATCAGGGTTATTCATGAAGTTGACGTAACGCTTGAGAATTTGCGGATCGAATTCGAGCGTGCTCTTGATCGCCATGCGATATTTGGCGTTGTCTTCGTCGCGCAGCATGTGCATGAACGCCGAGTTATAGACGCGGTGCATTCCCAGCGTGCGGACAAAATATCCCTCCAACAACCAGAATGCCTCGGCGAGGAGCAACGTATCGGGGACTTCCTTTGCAACGCGGTCCACGACCTCGCGCCAGAACTCTTCTGGAATCGCCGCGTCAAATTCGGACCGGGTCATGCCATGCTCGGAGCGGGACGGGATTGCGCCGCCCGCGCCAGGTTCGGGGAACCACAAGCGCTGAATGTGTTTCTTTGCAAGAGTCATCGCCGCGTCAAAACGGATGATTGGAAAATTGCGCGCTACATGCAGGATGGTTTGAATGACCGCCTCACGCACTTCCGCTTTGGAGTAATCGAGTTGGGCGGTGTCGTTCCATGGGAAGGAAGTGCCATCATTGCCGTGATAGATATAGCGGATATCACCCGTGTAATGGTCGCGACGTTGGAAGACGACGGACGCGTCAGTCTTGTCGTTGTAATGGTCTTCGAGATAAATACCCACGCGAAGATCATCAGAAAGATTTTCAGAACGAAATGAGTAGGAAGGGTAAGGCGAATAAGGCAGGGATAGGAACCAATCGGGGTGTTCGATCATCCACTGCGAGTCAATGCCCATGTGATTCGGAACCATGTCAGCCGAGAGGCGAATGCCGCGCTGCCATGAGCGTGAACGTAGATTCTCCAATGCGCCCCAGCCACCCAGGTCCTCAGCAATGTCATAAGAATGAAGCGAGTACGCCGAAGCGACCGCGTCCGCATCACCCATGCGTTGTTTGATCTTTTGACTGGCACTCGAACGTTCCCATAAACCAATCAGCCATAAACCTGTGAAACCGCGATCTCGCAGTATGTCCAATTCCTCATCGGGGATCTGGTCGAGAGTTTTGATCCAGCGACCATATTTGCGGGAAAGTTGCTCAAGCCAGACGTAGGAATTCTTTGCGATCAGAACGAGGCGCGGCATCCAGTCTTTATCGGGACTGTAACGCTCATATTCAGCGTACTCACCGCCGCCGAACGACTGCAATGGAATATCGGGTTTGAAATCGCCGTGCGCCAGATGCTGACGGATGATCTCTTCCCGCAGAAAGTCAATGCCGCGGATGATTCGTGCGACAAATGCTTCACCGAGCAAATCCCCCCATTGGGCAAGGATGAATTGCAATTGTCCTTCGAGCGAATTCGGTGATGCATCAGCAGGAGCGCGCAATATCTCAAACAGGGATGCAGCCCCGCCGCCGGTATTCGGCGAGTCTTTTGCAATTTGCGCAAAAAATGAATTCAGTGCGGAAATCAGGTCTTTATATGCCGTTGGCTCCAGCGGTTCATCATCCACAAGATCAATTAATGTACTGATCGCAGGATTCACATTATGCGTAAACACATAGATCAACTCTTCGACCGTTCTCACACGCCCGTTGGTCAGTTTGGCGAGATACTCCTCAACCTTTTCCTCCCCGCGATATACATTTTCAGGAGGATACTCGGAAACAAACTTCTTTTCAGTGAGTTCAAGATGCTCCGAGCCAACACTCGTGTTGACGGAGGTCACTGCATCGTTCAACACCGCAGATGGCGCAAAATGCTTTACGAGCACGCGTATGGCCTCGTCAATCAATGACAAGGCATATAGGTCAGAGGCAGGGACCGGCCGGGTCCGATGCGCCGACATTTGGGATGCGAATTTCCGGGCTGCGGCAAAACTGTCGAAGGTCACACCTCCGTCCGGGCGGAAGAAATCCGAAGTGAATTGATAGATATCGCGGGAGGTTTTTGTGATGCGCATGCGGCAATGATAATACAATATTCGTTGAATTGGGTTATACTTCGCGCCGATGTCCCAGCCAGTTCTCATCATGATATTGGTCTTCATATTGACAGCTTTGTACCTGCCCATTGCAGTATCCATTCTAAGGAGGCACGAAGGCCAGGAAACAACCGCCGCTTTATTGGGCGCGTATGCGGTGATCGCAATGCTCATGGGGATTGGCGAGGCTTTGTTGCGCGGCAGGCAATGGCAGGTGGAACAACTGCTTGCGAATGACATCCAGCTCTATGGCGCCTTGCTGCTTGCAGTGATCATGTTGCTTGCCGCGCTCGAGTTCACCCGGCGCGAAATATGGACATGGCTGATCATTGGGGTCGTTTGGGGATTGGTGATCGCGGCAGTTGTCTCGAACGTGTTTGGTCTCGGCGATGTGGTTTGGACAAACGGGACGGCAACGCTCACGCGCGAACGTCTTGCACCGGCACTCTCCGCATTGGGATGGTTCGTGTTCACGGTCGGGGCATTGGTCATTGTGCGCTCTGCACATGCGCGTTCGCGTCAACCGCTTCTGCGCAACCGCCTGAATTACTGGCCCCCCGCCTTTCTTCTCATTTTCATCAACGATATTTTATTAATCATCGGCAGGCAGATCCCCGGCAATCCATTGCGATTGATCGCCGTGGTCGTAGTATCGTATATCATTGCCACACACAATCCGCCCGACTTGCGCGTGATCGCCCGCCGTATCTTGACATACATCATCACAACCATCGTGATCGTCGTTTTTTATGTTGCCGGCTTCTCCGCGTCGCAAACCGTATTCGAGGCATTGCCCAGTTTCAACCCGCTTCTCGTCGGTGCGGGTATCGCACTTTTGCTTTCGTTCATCTTTACGCCGCTGCTCTCCCTCATCCGCAATATGGTGAATAAGTGGTTCAAGATGGAGGAGATCCACGCGACCAAAACACTGCATGCCTACAGC
>DATIUT010000293.1:0-6099 GCA_035466615.1 Anaerolineales bacterium
GGTCCCACGAAGCACAGGATCACGCCTTCGCGTTCACGGCGGATCTTATCTTCGGAGGGAGCTTTCACTTCGTCCTTGCGGTCAAGCCGCAATTTGCGGATGGCAAGAAATTCAAGAATACGTTCCTTGACATCCTCCAAGCCATGATGGTCTTTGTCCAAAATCTCGCGCGCGTGTTTGATATCCAGGTTGTCAGTGGTTGAAGTTGACCACGGAACAGAGACCAGCCAGTCAAGATAGGTGCGAATGACACCATATTCCGCGGCGGCGGTTGGCAGGCGCGAAAGGCGCTCCAGTTCACGCTTCGCAAGCTTCTCCGCCTCCTCTGGCATCTTTGCGTCTTCGATCTTCTTGCGGAACTCCTCCACCTCAACAGCTTGTTCGTCTTTTTCGCCCAGTTCCTTTTGGATGGCTTTCATCTGTTCGCGCAGGAAATAATCGCGTTGCACTTTTTCGATCTCGCCGCGCGCCTCGTTCTGGATCTTCTGACCCAATTGCAGGACCTCCGCTTCACGCACGAGCAAGCCGATCAATTTTTTGAGTTTGTCAGAGACCGAATTGATCTCAAGGATTTCCTGGGCGTCGGTCATATCCATGCGCTGGAAGTTCGCAATTGTATACGCCGTCTGCAACGGATCTTCCACCGAAGTGATGGACATCTCCAACTCCTCCGGGAAAGAGGGGATCATTTGCGTAATCTGATGGAATTGGTCGCGCGCATTGCGAGCCAGCGCGTCGATCTCCAATCCCTGCTCGATCAATTCAGGAGCAAGTTCGATCCTTGACTTCAAGTACGGTTCTTCTGCGACAAATTCACCCAAACGGAAACGGTGCAATCCCTGCACGAGCAGGCGGACGGTGCCGTCAGGGGCGCGTAAAAGACGATGGACAGCAGCAATCGTCCCTGTGCGATAAAGATCTGCCGGGCCGGGCGTCTCAAGTTCTGGATTTGTGGCTGTCACCAATCCCACCAACTTATCCCCACCGACAACGTCATCCACCAAACGAATCGAGCGCGGCTGACCCACCGTTAACGGGACGGCGGTCTGTGGATATACGACCACGCCGCGCAAAGGCAGAATCGGAAGGACATCCGGGTACTTGGGTCCGTTTTGTTCATCAGAGGTATCGTCCTCCGATGATTTATTTTTGGGGAAACGAGGAAATATCGTGGGTGTCAGGCTGGATATCAACTCTGCGTCAGCATCCTCCATCCAACGAAACAGATCCGCGAAACTGGTTTGCCATCTTGAAGCAGGCATGTATTATTTTTCCTTGGGGAGCAGGATGGTCAAAAAACCATCCTTGTATTCTGCAGTTGCATTCTCTGTATTTACATGCACAGGCAGATCAATGCCCATCGAAAACTTTCCAAACGGGATCTCCATTTGATGATAGGCTTTCCGTTCCACCGAATCAGAGCGGGAGCCGCTAATCAACAAAAGGTTGTCTTGCACCGCTACTTCGAGGTCTTCGTCGCGCATCCCGGCGACTTCCATTTTGACAATAACATTCCCCTCGGTTTCATATACATCCGTAGGCGGACGCCAGACATTGGAACGCACATGCCAGGTGTAAGTCTCGCGGCGGGTTTCAATCAGAACAGGTTGTGATTTTCTAATGATCGTGGGCATATCAAAATACCTCTTTGCAGAATACAAATCCTAACGGACATGGATGCCCTCGGCGGGGTTCGGGCCTAAAGCCAATAATTTAGAAGATTGGGGGCACCATAAATATTATTGTATCAAATAAGAATTATACTTCTAATATGCCTGGTTTTTGCACACTAAAATCGTGCTGATTTCAATGATATGACCTTTCGGCTCATGCGCATTTACAGCCAGCACAACATCTAAATTATCAAATAATCCTTCAACACCTTATTAATCTTCCAGGCAATGACCTGCGCCGCATTCAAGCCCGCCTCCCCCACAAACTGACTCAGTAATGAATACGGCAATACATCCCCACCAAGATTTTTCATCAATCGCTCAAACGAGCTCTGCAGTTCAGGCTGAACCCAATAATATCGTGCACGGTCGCTCAAACTGTATTTACGCTTGAAAGCCTGCTCTCGTTCATCGCCACGATAATACTTCTTCCAATGTTCGGCATGCTTCACCATCACGTCATCCAACACTTGAACAATGTTCGAGAGTTCGCCCTTCGCAATCAATTCATTTTCCATCATTGCCAGGGCAAAGACCGCCTCACGAAATGCAAATGTGAGTACCGGCCCTATTTTGAGAATCGCAAAGTGGTCGCTCACCAAATTCCTCAAGGCATCGCGTGTTTGATAATCGGTTGAATGCGCTTCATACACCATCGGTTGAGACACGATAAACCTTGACAACTCCTGCGCGGCCTCGGGACGATAAGGCAGGACAAAATCATCGCCGAATTCCACCCCTGGTTGCACCACCATTCCCACAACTCTTTCCCACGCCGATTCCAACCCTTCCCTTAAAAACGCCTCACGCGTAACCTCGACGGTCTGCCGCGCATCCTCAACCTTTGTCACACTGACGCTTTCCTCGCGTTCCGTCGCTCCACCAGGGACTGGGACCTCTGTACCGATGATATATCGTAATCTTTCCTCCCCCCTGTCCCTCTCCCAATGGGCGAGGGAGTTTTCCGCCACCTTTGCCAGCCGGGCCGCGCGCCTCGCAATAAATTCAACATCCAACACACCTTGCGGATCATCGGCAAGTCGCATACTACAATCGAGATGGATCTTCGTAAACCCAGCCTGCACATACTCACGAATCAGCACCTCCGATTTTTGCATCGCAGATTCAGCAGGCTCGTTCTGCCAGACGTTTGGTCCCAGATGATCGCCGCCTAAAATAATATTTTCAAATGGGAAGTTGTTTTCCTCTGCAATCTTGCGCACATACGCGACGAAATCTTTGGGAGTCATGCCTGTATATCCGCCATACTGATTTACTTGATTGCAGGTTGATTCAATTAAGGGATGTTCAAAAACCCTTAGAGTCTCTTTCAGAACGTAGGGATGTGATGAACAAATGGATGCAATCCCCATTGCCTCTCCACGTTTTTGCGCCGCGATAATTTCATCAAGATACATGGTTCATCGCATCTTCAAGGGTTGGTTGCCCGTTCGTGCCGCCTGCCTGTTGTGTGGATAAGGCTCCGCACACGCACGCCAACCTAAGCGATTCCTCCACACTCCACTGATTCAAATATCCATACATAAATCCCGCGTCGAACGAATCACCCGCACCAACAGTATCTATCACGTTCACTGAAATGGAGGCTGATTTAGAAATACTCATATGACTACACGCCAATGCCCCCTCCGCGCCGAGTTTGATGGCAACGAGTTCTGCTTTTCGAGCAAGTTGTTTCGAAGCAGACTCCACATCGGGTGATTTTGTGATGGACAAGGCTTCTGTTTGGTTAGGCAGGAAAACATCAGTGACGGAAAGCAGATCATCGAAACCAATCCATTTTTCGGAGGGGTCGTAATTTGTGTCGAGGGAAGTTGTGAGTCTCAGTGAGTGCGCACGACGAAATAGAGTCGGCAGATCAGGTTGGAGTTTGGTCTGCAGAAAGTATGATGCGACATGCAGGTGCCTTGACCGTCTCAACAATGCATCAGAGATGTCGGAGGCTTGTAATTCAGCAATCAAGCCAGGGTGAGTCAGAATCGCGCGGTCTGCGCCTCGGGCGAGGATCACGCTCAAGCCTGTGAACCCGTTTGGGTGGACGATCACGTTCCCAACATCCACATTACGCTTTGACATCTCATCGAGCATGAAGCGACCGAAGACATCATCACCACAGACACCGATGAAACCGACTTTTAACCCCAGCCGCGCCGCGCCGCACGCGAAAATAGCGGAGGAAGAACCGATGGCAAGCACAGCGCTGTCAACCAATTTTTCAACCTGACCGAACTCCGGCACGATATCACCCGTGAGGATCAGGTCAGGATTGATTTCGCCAGCAACAAGAACATCAAACATCAGTAGGTCTTGTACCAATCGAACGGCGCGATGGCTTTGTAAAAATCGGTGTAGGGTTTTGCAAGCGCGTGACACAGCGACGTGAGTCGTGAGAGACGATATTTCGCAGTTGTTCTCAAGAAGCTCATGCGTTCGTCTCCGTTCATGGTCACAGCTTCCTTCCACACGGCGCGGCCCACGGCGATTCCGCTTGCGCCCGCATTACACGCGATTACAACCTGCTGGAGAAAGACTTCGTAATCCACAGCAGCGGATAAAAGAATCCACGGGATGGTGGACGCGGCGGAAATTTCCGCGCACGCCTCAGCCCAGACCTTTGGGTCTGATTCCTCCAACCCAAGCGGAAACTCCACTTTGAGCAAATCCCCGCCAAACGTCGTAAGTCGTTTGGCCGTTTCAACGACCACATATCTTTTTTCCTCCGATGAAAGTTGTTTCTTTTCATCGAGCGAATAAGACAGCGGTTCCAGCATAAGCGCGAGATCGTATTGGGCGCAATCGTCCGCAATTTTTTTTGTGAACGATTCAATTTCGGAAGCAGTCGGCGAATCGGGATGATAGTACACAAGTAGTTTGATCGCGCTGGCGCCCATGCGCTTGGCCTTTTCAACCGACCAGCCGGGGATGATCTGCGCCTGGCGCGCGGTGGCGTCGCCCGCATAGCCAGTCGATTCCACCGCCACGACCAGCCCAACATTGTTTGGAATTGCGCGCTGGGCAATGGCTTGGGCGGCGGAAACTTCCGGGTCGAGCAAAACAGCCGTCGCCCTGTCTGCGAGCGCGCGGGTCACATCCAATTTGAAGCGCGAAAGTTCTTCATCTTTAACAAAGGCTGGATTTAATTTGCGCAGGTTTTGGCGATGATCGAGCGCGAGGGCAGTGAATGTCCCGCGCTTGGATGAGATTTGTTGCAGTCCGCGTAGTTTTCCGATGGAAAGAAGTGTCATGTGTCAGGTTCCAGGTGTCAGGTTGAAAAATTGGAAGGTTTGAAAGTTTAATTTACAACCTTCAAACCTTCCAGCTTTAGACTTTGTGCGTTTTGAACTGCGGCAGATATTCCTTGTGTTGCGCGAAGAGTTCGTTGGTCATCTGACGAATCTCAGCCAGCGACAAAACAGCCGAAGTGAGCGGGTCATGGGCGATGGCGCGATAAACCATCGTCGGGTCGCCTTCGATGGAGGCGGTAATCGCCATCTCTTCGATGCCGCTGGAAAGTTGAGTGAGCAATGCGCATTCGGGCGGGAGCGCACCGACATGGATGGGATGAATGCCCGCCTTGTCCACAACCACAGGGACTTCGACGCATGCGCCCTCAGGCAGATTGGTGATGAGGTGCGTGTTGCGGACATTGCCGTTGAACTTGAACATCTCGCCGCCTTTAAGGGCGTTGATGATGTAGGCGGCATATTCATGTTCGCGTTCAAGGTCTTCGGCTGTGAGCGGCTTGGCGAGTCTTTCTTTGACCTGATCCTTCCACGTGGCTTCGTTGTGTTGATACTCTTTGAGAATGTAGGCGTACTCGCCAGGATTCCAGTTTGTGCTGTGTGTGCAGTATTTTTCAATCAGGTCGGGACGTTTACGAAACCATGACATATATTCAGAATTATGCCCGCTTGATTCAGTGACGTATTTGCCGAGGGCAAGAAATACCTCATTTCGAACCTGGTCGGCATTGTAAATTTCGGGTCGCTCGGTGACGGCTTTGTGAATCAGCGGATACGCATCCTTGCCATTCCATTTGTATTCGAGATACCACGCCTGATGATTGATCCCCGCGCAAACATAATCAATTTCATTGAACGGCGCGCCGATCCATTCAGCGAGCATCATGGCTGTCCCCTGCACGGAATGACAAAGCCCCGTCACAGGAATAAACGTCTGTCGTTGAAGCGAAGCGCACAACATCGCCATCGGGTTGGTGTAATTTAACAAAATTGCATTTGGGCAAACTTTTTCCATATCGCGGACAATATCCATCATTGGATTTATCGTCCGCAAAAAGCGGAAGATGCCGCTGGGTCCGCGCGTATCGCCGACGTTGATATCCACGCCATATTGTTTGGGGATTTCAATATCGTGCCGCCAGACTTCGGTTGAGCCTGCGAGA
>DATIUT010000294.1:0-13567 GCA_035466615.1 Anaerolineales bacterium
CAGCTCCCATAAACTTTTTTCATGGTGTCTTCAGTCCGGTGGGTGAAATTATGTACTGCCTCATGCACCGTTCTTTCAACACTTGGCCCCATGATTGGAAGGATTTTATTGCATTCATGTGGCCCATTAACAGGGTTTGAATTCATGTAATAAGCATCCGGACCAACCAATGTGGATTCGTAAAAACCAAACCAGGGGCCGTTATAGATCCAAACCTCATCAATCTCACCGCGATTCAATCTGCCACAAATATCAAACTCGGGCGAATTCACGATCTTGTTATAGTTAACCGTTGTGGGTTCATGATGCAGACTTGGATTGGACCAGACTGCCAGGTATTCCGTTTCTGTATAGGAGAAACCATCTATCAGTTCGGGCCAGCCGCTGGTAACAACCGTTGTATCAGCAATCGTATAATTGACTTTATTGTTCGAATACTGGGTGAAAAAATCAATAGTCTGCTGTGTGATAACTGAATGGTCATTCCAATGCATATATTCACTCAATTTTTGACCATTACTTAATAATGGATCGTAAACAATCACATATACTCGTTTTGTTACACCGGTCACAGACAGCGCACCCGCCGTTGTATTCAATGCTTGAGGGCCCAACTGTTCATCAGGGACATTTATAGGGATGAGGTCACCCTGGGCAGAGACCAAATTTACGTTGCCAAGGTTTGGCTTTCCAAACCCAACCAATACCGGAAGAATATTGTCAACGAGCGTTTGTTGAGATGGTTGGTTCGTTGATGCCGCATCCGAAAGGGTAATCGTAAAATCAACTCCGTGATGGCTGTATGTTCCACAACTATCTGTTTCCCCGTAGCTTCTCGCAGTGACAATTGCTTCTATCCCCTTCCGGTTCAATTCCTGTTGCACCTGAGCCGCAATGCTTGGTTCAAGCGGACCATTCGTCCACATCCACCCACTGCCGGGTTGACAGCCGCTTGTTTGTAGATATATCGCTTCTTTTGACTCATCGGCTGTTTCTACATCGGCACGTACAGGCATCACCCCAATAACTCCGGCGATTAATGACAACACAATCGCCATTCGCAAACCTACACGTTTCTGGTTCTTTGTGAGCATAGCCTTCTCCCCGGGAGTTTTCCTCCCTGATTGAAACTTAGTTTTTCCGCTGACAATGCCAATGGGAGAATTATAGACCACAAACCTTCAAAAAAGCAAGAATAATGTCAACAATTTGGCTGTAGCCTTCAGACAAAAAGTCCGCCTCCTCATTTGAGACGGACTCACCTTCTATTCACTGTTTCTTCTTCGCTCCCCTCACGGTTTCTCCAACCCATGTTCGTTCAGGAATTTTTCATCCTGCAATATCTCTTTTGTCATCCCGTCTGCAACGATCAGACCCTCATCCATCACGATCGTGCGCGGGAAGAGTTCTTCGACAAGTTTCATATCATGTGTGGAGACCAGCATCGTGATCGGCAATTCGCGCAACAGGTTGATCAACGTCCTTCGTGCGCGCGGATCGAGTCCAGCGGAGGGTTCATCCAATACCAATATATGGGGGTTCATCGAAAGTACGGTCGCGATGGCAATGCGTTTTTTCTCCCCCACGCTCAGGTGATGCGACATGCGGTCGCGGTAATTGGACATGCGCACCGCGCTCAACGCAGACTCCACTCGCACAACCACTTCGTCCTTTGGCAGTCCCATGTGAAGCGGACCAAATGCCACATCCTCGAACACCGTCGGTGAGAAGAGTTGGTCGTCCGGGTTCTGGAAGACGAGCCCGACCATTGCGCGGATGGCAGGCAGGTTGTCACGCGTGATACGGGCATTTCCCACAATCACATCGCCCTTGCCGGTCAATATCCCGTTCAGGTGCAACATCAAAGTGGATTTGCCTGCGCCGTTCGGTCCCACCAATGCGGCCTTGTCGCCTTCGCACAAATCGAACGAAACACCACGCAATGCCGCATGATGATCGTGATAGGAAAAATGCAGGTCGTGAACAGATAAAACGTTTGTCATAGTCTCCCAACCAGTTGAAGCAAAAGGATAACGACTAATGCAAGCGCGGTCGTGGCATAATCCACGCGATGGAGTTCATGCGGATTGATCGTCTGCAGATGGCCCGTATAACCGCGCGCCAGCATCGCATTGTAGACGCGGTCACTACGCTCGTAACTCCGCAAAAAGAGTTGGCCCGCCATACTGCCAGCCACTCCCGCGCGCCAGGTCACGCTTCCACCCGACCTGACGCCTGTTGCAGCCGCCGAACGAGCCTCCCTCGCCCTCAACAAACGGAAGACTTCGTCCGCAAGCACAAAGAGATACCGATAGAGGAATGCGATGATCGTGGTAAGTATGGACGGCACACGTAAATGCTCAAGCGCATGGACAATATCCGGGAAGCGCGTTGTCCCCACGAGCAGGATCGCCATCTGCACCGACAACCATGAACGGATGAGGATGCTCACAAAGCGCAGAAACCCTGCATCGGTAATCGTCAGATTCCAAAAAATAAAATGAAAAGTAGTGACTGGATTGCCGGGGATCGAAAACAAAACGGTAACAGCAACCAATGCAAACGGCAATGCCACCAGGGAGCGTTTGAAGGTAAAGAAAATTCCAAGTTCGGATAACGCGTTCGCAAAAAGGAGGAATAGCCACGAAAGCCCGAATGCCATCCATACACCATCGGGCAGGAGTGCGTTCGAAAGGATGAACGCAATAGTGACAACCACCTTCACGCGCGGGTCGAGGTGGTGGACGAAACTGTTGGCATCGTGATAACGGTCAAAGGCATCAAAGTGCATAATGATTCACAATTTTAGATTGATGGTCGAGTATGGCACCTGCACCTGCAGGCAAGTACAAGTGAAAATGAGATATCAAGACCGTGTTAAGATATGAACTCACTAGGATGATTTCCTCTGCAAAAAACGACCTACAAAGAACGCGAGTGTAAGCATCACCAGCGCGCCAATCATTCCCGCCACAATTTTCGAGGCGGATGCATTTGCGAGAAATGGGGTACTATACCCTGCCAATGGACCGCTCCCCGATTGAGCTGTACTTATAAAGCCCAGATCCATTGCCACGCGGTTGAGCCCGTCCGGATCAGCGGAGGCAAGCGGCGACAACAAAACAACGATCAGGGAAATGACCACTCCCGCGATCACCCAGCCGCGTCCCCCCTCTGCGGATGCGGAGCCTTCACCAAGCAGGTCGGGACGCGTGCGGAAGATAAAAGCAAGGGCGGCAACCGTGATGAGTGCTTCGCCGATCCCGATCAATGCATGGACCCCGAGCATGGCGATCACAACGGTTTGCAAGTTGCTGGTCCCGCTCAACCACAGTTGCAGAGCCGTGGCGAGCGCGCCCGCCATCACAGAAAGCCACGCGGCAGCACCAGCCACTGCAAGTTTTATCGTCTGTGAACTTTTCATCACCGAGCGATACAACCCGTAACCGATCGCGACGGT
Source organism: Anaerolineales bacterium (assembly GCA_035466615.1). GTDB lineage: Bacteria > Chloroflexota > Anaerolineae > Anaerolineales > Villigracilaceae > Defluviilinea. The sequence continues at coordinate 3,461 of DATIUT010000294.1, forward strand.
CAACAAGCCCATGTTGAGGATGTTCGCACCCATGACAAGCAAACCGCCGTCCTGAAAGAGCAATCCCTGCACGGCAATGACCGCGGTCATCACCAGCATCCCCGCCCAGGGACCGAGCACAATCGCCGCCAATGCCCCTCCCAACAGGTGGCCGGACGTTCCGCCCGCAACAGGGAAGTTGATCATCTGCGCGGCAAAGATGAACGCCGCCATGATTCCCATCAACGGCACCTGTTTCTCGCCCAATGATTTATTCGTCCGCGAGACCGCCATGCTGATCGCGATAACCGCGATTCCCCAGCAAATCAATGAAACAACAAGATTCAAAAATCCATCAGGGATATGAAGAGGGGCGGGTGAATAATGCATATTTGTTTCCTTTTCTAAGATGATTGACATTCCGGGCACACCCCAAAGAAGGTCACATGGCTATTAATGCTTCGGTAGCCGCTCGTAGTTTCCAGCAAACGGTAAAGGCTTTCGAGCAGGGTATGTTCCACTTTGATCTCAGCCCCACAGTTTCTACAAACAACATGGTGATGGTCATTCCCGGCAATCTCGTAGGTGAGGCGTCCATTGACGGCATAGGATGGACGCACAAGCCCGTTATCGGCAAGGAATTCAAGCGTGCGGTAGACAGTCGGTTCGGTCAGCCCGGGTAATTCCTTGAGAGCCTTTTTGTAGATTTCCAGAGGCGAGAGATGAGTCCTTTCGTGGCGAAGGACGTGCAGGATTGCCAGGCGTTGCAGGGTCATTCTAAATCCGCGGGCTCGGAGTTGGGGGGCGTAATCGGAAGAACAGGACATACCAATCCTTATTGCAAGTTTTTACAATAACGAGCAATATATAGCATACATGACCGTCGTAGTTCTTACAACAAAAATGCCGGCTGTTTCCTGCCGGCAATGATACAAAACGGATAGAAATGTGGTTTTATTTCTTCGCGTGGTGCAGATGGTCTGCGGCTTCCTCGGTGAGCGGGATATAAACCTGTATCCTCGCCCCCTTGCCCGGTGCGGAGTCGATGTTCAACAACCCGGTCACCAGTTCCGTTCGTTCGCGCAGGTTGACCATGCCCAGACTGCCGCGCTTATCATAGGATTTATGCACTGCCGCCACATCGAAGCCGACGCCATCATCTTCGATCTCGAGCAATGCAATGTCTGTTTCAAAGGGACGCAGGCGCACCCAAATGTGCGCCGCGCTGGCATGTTTGCGCGCGTTGTTCACAGCCTCTTCGATGATGTAGAAGATCACGCCCTGCTTGCCCATCTCCATGTTTTCCAGAATGGTTTCGTCCACGTTGATGACCACGTTCTGCGCAAAGGTCTCACGCATCTTCTCTGCCATCGCCTGAAGCGCGGCATTCAACCCCTGCGACTCGAGAATGAGCGGGCGCAATGTGAACAGCATATGGCGGATCTCCTTCGTGGTGCGGTGCGCCAGATCCTCGATCTTCTGCAGTTCGTCCACAGCTTCCTTTGGGTTCTTTGCCATCATGCGGCGGATAAGGTTGATGCGCATCGCAATCGCCGCAACGGATTGGGTCGGTCCATCGTGCAGGTCACGCGCCAGTTTTTTGCGCGTCTCCTCCTGGACCTCAACCATGCGTTCCTTTTCCTCGACCAGGTCCTGATACAGACTCGCATTCTGCACCGCGATCACCGCCTGCCTGCCGATAATATCCAGCAGGTCCCGGCGTTCCTTCGTGAAATAGTTCGAGTCCGGGTGTGCGAACAGCATCGCGCCATACACGTTGAATCCGCTTCGCAAGGGAAGGCCATACGCACAGGAGCACGAACGCAGCGCAATGATGCGCCCAAGTTCGGGATCGTAACCTATATCCGTTGTGAAGACAGTATCCCCCTCGTCGAGCAACTTCTTGAGGACCCCATCCTTCCCATGCAGGACCGCGCGCATGTCGGCACTGGTGAACCGTCTCGCAGAACCAACTGTTAATTCGTCACTCTTGAACAACAGCACTGCGCTCACAAGCCGCTCGTCCAGTACTTCATCAGGGTCAACGTTTGGGTTGAGGGCTTTGTATGCAAGGTCAAGGGCAGAATCAAGGACGCGTTTGTAAGTGAGGGTCGCTGTCAGCGAGGAGGTCAGTTCGTAGATGGCACGCAGGCGTTCGGCCTCAGCGCGGCGGCGGCGTTCTTCCGCATCCATGCGCACCCGACGGGACGCGCGCAAACGAGTCATCCCAAAGAGTCCGATCAGTCCGCTTGCCAGACCCACCATCAGGGTAAAAAGGATATCACTTGAAAGTGAATAGTGCAGAACAATGAACTGCAAGACGGCAAATACCAGCGCGGGAGCGAACGCCCCCCACATTTCGAAATAGATTGCGCCCGTAATGATGGGAGTCACAGCCGGCCAAATGGAGGTGCCGCCCGGCAATGTACTTTGTGTCCAGAAATAAAGCACGGAGAAAATAAAATCCATACCTAAAACGATTTGCCGATGATAGGGCATGCGCATGTTTGTTCCCGCCAGCACGCTCATGAAGATGTTCCACAGGAGCATGGTTGCCAGTACCCAGAATGGAAGGTTTCCGAGTTGCCCGCGCAAAGCCAGTGATAAAGTCAATACAACCAGCATCAGCCAGCGCAAGGATGTGGTGTACCAATCTGCAACGTAGGGAGTTTCGTATCTGCGCATGGGTGCAATGATACTCGAAAATGATTAAATACTCCCCCGCCTGACGTTACAGAAGTATTAAAGTTCGTACCCCATTTCGGATAAATATGCCCCCATTTTTTCCTTCAAGACTGCCTGCTGCTCTGCAGAATAGGATTCGCGGAACCTGCCGATCCTGCCCTTGTAAAAATGCAAACCCTGCTGTCCCTCCGCCGCGCCGGGGCGATAACTTTCGGTCACTTTTTGGATTTCAAGTCTGTTTTCGTCCAATTTGAGGAATCCAACCAGACGCCTTACCTCATTATCGTAATCCGTCAACAGGTCTTCGTAACGCGCGATCAGAACGCCCTTTTCCTTCGTCCACCCATCCCAAATGTGGACGTAGTCCATCATGAAATTGAGACTTTTTTCGAAATTAATGAGGTGTGAAAAAGCGTTGGGACGTCCCTTTTGCAGGGCGCGCTGACCATAGTCGAAGGCGGAGAGCATGGCATCGCGCGGGTCGCGGTAAATGTATGTGATGCGGAGCAGGCCCAGGCTTTGCAGGAGACGGGAGGGTGCCGACGGTCCTGCATGCGCCTTGATGACAAAGTCATTACCTGCCAACGCGGGCAATGCCACCATTCCCATCCTTCTCACGGACAGGACCCCAATGTTGCAATTGACCTCGGTCAATATACTTTGCAAATGATATTTCTCGCGGATGACGCGCGCATCAATATATCCTGCCGTTTCCATAAGGTCGTGAATAAGATTGTAGTGCCAGCCTGAGCCTGCGCGCGGCATGCCAACGGAAAGTACGATCATATCTGCTCCTGCCCCTCTCTCCTTGGAGGAGGGGATGGGGTGAGGGATTTATTTTCTGATTCTAACGCAAAAGAAGCAATGCCAGCGAGTATGCCCAGGTTCACCCACATCTCCGGCATCGCAAACGAATCCTGCGATATTCCCTGAAGGGCAACAGCAACCACACTGAAGAATCCCGCAGCGCCGATGAAACGCCAGAACGGTTCCGCCCGACGCAATCCCTTGAGCGCATATGCCAGCATGGTGAACAGGAACGATACATACAGGATGAATCCCGGCAACCCGGTCTCAGCCAGCAAACGGATATAAAAATTCTTGGGATTGGGGTACAAGTTCGACAACGGACTCAACTGACGGGCGATCTCTGGCACACCACTCAAAGCCCAGTCAGGCATATTGGAATATATGCTGAACCCGCTCGCCCCAAGGCCAACGCCCGTCAATGGCCTCGATTGAAACGAGTCCAGCGCGGCGACCACATACGCCAGCCGCGGACCGAGATAGGCATCAATCGCGTAATCCCACAGACTCTCCGCGGATGTGTTCCACAACGCGGCGATGTATCCCTTGTCCGCAAGAAAGACACCAGAGGCGATCACCGCGCCCATCAGGATGAGAGTCATAACGATCCGACTCCCCGAGGCCTGAATCCTGCCCCATTGACCTTTACCGTCATCCCGGCGGAATCCTGCCCGATACCAGCCCCGCAGGTCCTTCATTACACCTGAGCCTGCAACAGTAAAAGTGAGAACCACCGCGCCCACGGTAATGAACAGTCCACCGCGCGAGTAGGTTAGCAAGAGAATGACCAATCCACAAAGCAGGAGAGCCACTTCCAGCCATTTGAATCGTGACAAACGATAACGAGCAAGCAGGGCTGCAAACAACCAGGGAATGTACAACGTCGCAAGTTGACCCGCCAGCCAGGAAGGTTCATAGGCGAAACCAGCGATGCGTTTATTCTTTGGAAGACCGCGTATCGAGAATAGATTTTGGATCTTGTTCAATTCACCACGCAGACCCACCTGCAATCCCACTGCCTGCACACCACCCCAAACCATGTGCAGAACCATTCCCGCCAACAACCACTTCAATGAAAACTTGAGATCAGTTTCGTTCCTGTTCATCCATACAGCAGAGATAAAAAATGATAAGCCGATGACCAACGTGATCCAGGCACGCAAGGCGCGGTCCCAGAATCCCACTCCATGCAATTCGATGGGAGAAAGCAATGCGCCCAAAACCGTGGAGAGGAGCGCCATCAGCGTAAAAGCAAGCAAAATGGTCAGAGCTCCGTTCCAGGGGCGCGGGATGCGTTTCGTCCAAATTTGATACAGCAGGATCGGCATCAGCAATCCCAAAGGATAGAGTGCCAGCGGTCGGACGAATGTCCCGGCGCCCATGAACGGCATGAATCGAAAACTGGTGACCGGCAAGGTCACGAGCACCAGCGCCCAAAGGCTGCGTGTGAACGAGTCGAGATCCAGTTTACGCACGCCTGCCCGTTCCAAAGAAAAGGATACCCAGAGCGCCAAGAGTCATGGAGGCAACCGCCCCAACAAAAATATGGGTTGCCAAACTGACACGTCTTTGCGGGTTTAGATTACTGATCTGTGATGGAGAAATTTGCAACTCCGGAGTGATGCCAAGTGATTTTGATTCCAATTCGGTGATGCGCGCCAGGAGTTCGGCGTCTGCCGGGTCTGACTCCAGGGCTTTACGAGTCGCATCCAACGCAATGGCTGTTTCGATCCCGCCACGAACTTGAGTAACGAATGTTTCCGCCCAGACGGATGCCAATCGTTCCGCGCGTGCAGGGGAAGGATCGCTCGCATAAAAATGCCAGCCGCCATCTGCCGGTTCGCTCAATTCCAAAACGCCGGAACGCAGATCGTTCACGGTGAAACCGCCGACTTCATCTGCCACTGCCGCGAGCACACCATCCGACACCGCAACCTCCTCCAATTTGCGCGCTTCACGTTCAAGGTAATAAAACAGCTCACGATCTGAGTCGACGGGCCATGCCTGTTCCATGTTGAAATCCACCAGGACGGTTGAGCGCGCACGAAAGTCCGGCGGGAAGACAACATATGCCAATCCCCCGAGCAAAGCGCCAACCAGACCACTCAAAACCCAGAAGCGCCACGCCTGCAAGAGCTGGATCAAGTCATCCATGGACGAGGATGCAAATAGAAGTTTTTTCACAAGGTCACCTGCTTGAATATTGTTGCATTTGGAGTCTACGCCGCCAGTTGAGCAACGGAGCAACGACCCTTCGCACCACGTATTTTGCCGTAATGATCGAAAACCAGTTCCCGCCATCCCTGCGGTGTATGCGGATCATCTCGGGCCAGCAACGGTCATCGGCGGTAATGGTCTTTCCGCCGGAGTGCAAACGGAAATTTGCCCACAGTTGCGGCACGTAACGGATTGGCGCGCGTGCCGCAAGCCGCACCCAAAGATCATAATCCATCGCAAAATAAAAAGATGGGTCCAACGGACCGACCGCGCGCCACAAGTCGCCACGGAAGAACGCAGCCTGTTGCGGAATGTGGACGTATCCGCGGCGCAGACGGAGATAGTCGGTCTGGCGCGCGGCAAACTTGCCGATCACGCGTTCCTGTTCGTCAATGAAATTGGCATCACCATACACCAGCCCAACATCGGGATTATCTTGCAGATACTTCACAGCCGCGGAGACCGCACCGGGTTCGTAGGTGTCATCGGAGTTGATCCATGCAAGGATGTCACCGCGGGTGCGGGCAAATCCCTTGTTGATGGCATCGGTTTGACCCTTATCCTTTTCAGAGACCCACCACGCAAGATGGTCTGCGTATTTTTTTATGAGGTCCACGCTTCCATCGGTAGAGCCACCGTCCACGATAGTATATTCAAGGTTGGGATAATCCTGTCCCAGCACAGAACGGACCGTCGCTTCGAGATAGCGCGCCTGGTTGAAGGAAGGTGTGACAATCGAAACGAGAGGGTGGGAGATGTCAGGCATCGGCGCTACTCATTATCCATTGGGACAGAACGGATGGTATCCACTTCGTAATACTCAGCGGCGCATTGGTTTACCCAGTGCCGGGTATCGCCATCAATTTCCTTGACGCCCTCTTTCGTGGGCAACCACCTCACGACCAAGTCCTTTTCACCATTTGCAATTGATCTGTAAATTTCAGTCTCACGCAAATCCCATGCAAAAGCCCACTGGCGATAATCTGGAACATCAGCCAAGAGGGACATGCCCGCGCGGAATGGGTAGAACGCCAATACAAAAAGGGCGAGAGCACCCAAAAGAAAAGCTCCTCGACGACGGGAATATAAAACCCTGGAACTTGCACACAGCACTCCCAACAATGCACCTCCAAACAGCAATGCCATTGTCATGATCAGTCGTCCAAGGAATCGGGCGCGTTCCGCAGGATAGGATTGACCATACGCGCTTGGAGCAAAACTGGCAGCAATTAAGAGAAATTGGATCAACAGAACAAAAACAAGCCTTATCCATATCCCTCGCTTGCGTTGAGGGGCAAGGGGCTGGTTCTCTGATTTGATCAAGAAAACAAAAAACACAAAAAACGATGTCAGGATTGAGAGCAAAGACGGCAGCGGCAGGGTCCAAACCGTATCGTCCAGAAAATTAAATGTATATCGAATGGTCTGTTCAAAAGTTACAAACAACTCCGTGAATGAAGTTTTACCGTGAGAGACGTTACCCGGTGAAAAAAACATTGCAAAAAATGCCAGCAACGACCCTGCCAGACTGTATGATAACAGGCCCATCGCGGATCGTCTTTTTAAATCATCATCCCATCGCCAGGCAATTGGGATCAGCAAGATCATTATAACAATCATAGTGGCTGTGGGAGGCTCCGAAAAGCCGCCCACAAAAAAAGAAATCAGAAACACAAAAAGTGATACCCAGTGTGAAGGCTTCTTCGCAGAATTGATTTGGGAAAGAACAAATCCGCTGAGCAGGGGCATAAAAACAAGCGGAGCAAAGTGTGCTGTCATGCTGGAACGCCAGAAAAAAGTTTGAAAACGGTTGGGCGCCTGCCATGCAGAAAAAAAGACAATGGAGACCGCCAGCAAAAAATCCAATATCACCGGCCATCGAATTCCCGCCAGTTTGCGGAGTTGGCTTATCGACCAGATCATTCCAGCCAGCCAGATAAGTATCATTATGGTCGGCAGGAATTGAACATTGTGGGTTCCAAACAATTCAGACACGCCAATTAACAGAAATTTTGAAAATCTGTATGTGCCTCGAAAGATACCGTCCATATAAATATTAAAAACAGCCGGTAACAATGGCTTATTCTTCATGATCACCATCTCACAATAATCATCAGCCAGATACCGGTTGAAAGTACCAAGATACAATAACACGCCAATGGCGAAAAGTTCGGAAGCGATGATTAAACCCGTTACAGCGGCGAAGACCACATCCGGTCTCAACGATTGAAAAACACGATTACCAAAAGACCAAACTTTATCCTTCATGAAAAATCACCTCAAACACCAGGTCAAGCAGTAAAGCGCATACCCGGTCCCAAACCGAACAAAAGCGCCAGCACGAATGCCAGCGCCCGGCGGTTCGGAGCGATGAAAGATTTGGACTGACCATCCATAAGCCTAAAGATTGTACCCTTGCCCTTCTGATTCCGAAAGTGCGCGCCGCTGTGCCCGCGTTTTGCGCCATTTGTTGTAACACTTTTGCAGGACTCCCAACCCGAAAAGACTCAGAAAAGCGAAAATGATCCGTTTCCACTCCGCAAGCGCAGTGGAAGGATGCATAACCAGACTCTGCCAGTAGGATTTGAACGACGGCCAAGCCTTACCGGCATCGAGCAGGTACCGTCCATTGATGCGATACGCCGCGGCGCGTGACCGTTTGTGGATTCGAGCCAATACAGATGATACAAGCGAATCGCTTTTCGCCCAATCCAAAATACGAAAAGCCTCCTCTCCAAATTTAGCCGCCTGTGCAATGTTCTTTGCAGACTCGTGAAAACGTCCCGCCGCCCAGCGTTCAGGGACATATACCATTGGGGCATGTGATGCCATGCGAATCCATAATTGATGATCGAGAAGAAAATGAAAGGATGGGTCGAGATAACCAGCCTTGAGAAAAATATCCCGGCGCATGAAGACCGCTGGCTGACCGATAATATTGAAAGTGAGCAGATCTTCCAGCTTCCATTGGGCGTATTTGGGAAAGTGTATGAACTCACTTTTTTCATCCACAGCAACCGTGTCTCCGTAGGCCAATCCCGCCTCGGGATGTACGTCGAACACTTTCACCGCTGAATTGACTGCCCCGGGAAAATAAAAATCGTCTGAATTCAACCAGGCAACGATCTCGCCTGTCGCACGAGCCAGCCCTTTGTTGATGGCTTCGGCTTGTCCGCTGTCTTTTTCCGATATCCAATATGCCAAATGGTTCTGGTATTTTTTAATGATATCAACCGTTCCATCCGTGGACGCGCCGTCAATGATGATGTATTCAATGTGCGGATAATCCTGCCCGAGCACGGAGCGGACCGTCTGTTCGAGATATTGCGCCTGATTGTAAGAGGGAGTCACAATCGAGACGAGAGGATGTTTGGGTAATGGAGGCAGGTTCAAGGTTAAGTATGAGACGATCAGAACAGCGAGTTGTAATCCACCTTGGGGAAGATGGTCAATTTACCGCCGACGGTGGCGTCAATCACTTCGCGCCCGGCTTTGCGATAGGCTTCACGCGCGAACCCATACCCGATCTCGGAAGTGTCCAAGTCAGGCAGTTGCCATTTGATGCCTTTCCCAAAATAACGCGGGTCAAAATGATTCGGATCATCGCCTGCGGAAACAACGGTCTTATTGGCGTCACCTTTGGACGTGAAGTTGTGATCCACACCGATGAGGATGGCTTTCTGGATGCCCATGTGATAGGCAAGTTGAAGCGCCAGGTTGGTGACCGTTGCGCCCTCCCAAATCCGCCCGCGTGCATCATGCGCAAAGCGTGGACCTGTGTACGACGTATACACGAAAGTTGGTAATTGGGTAATTGGCAATTGGCTTGAAAAATGTCTATGCGCCCTCCAGGCGATGAACTTGGGAATTGGAAGTGCGGCAAGATCATCTGCAAATTGCTCGACGACGAGGTCATTCGTCACACAAATGTAGGATGTCGTAAATCCAAGATCAGGGAAAGCAAGGTAAAAGCGATTCATCGCAAAGGTGACTTCGTTTTTCAACTTACTGAGATCGGTCTGCTTCAGGGATGGGCCATTGCCGATGATAAAGGCACGTTTTCCTTTATGAATATCCTTCAAGCCAGTGAGGCGCTTAATGCTCTCGCGCCGCCAGGGATGTAGATACGCTGCAGGCAGTTCAGGGACGCGTCGAATCGCATCATAGGTGTCACGGATGAAATGCCAAATGGGTTGAGGGGTGATCCGTTTGAGTGTTTGTTTCATCTGCTTATTGACCGTCCAACCATAATTCTATTTTTTCTATTGCCGCTATGATTCTTTGTTCTTCACTGGCTGAAGAATTTACCCTCTTAGATTCTAGTGTCATGAAACGAATTACTCGAATGATTAAACCAAATATTTTCGGCATGCCAGAAACCTCTATTGACAACGTCTTCGGAGTAAAGTGTTCAAATTC
>DATIUT010000295.1:0-9136 GCA_035466615.1 Anaerolineales bacterium
TGGCTACATCACCCAACGTCAGATGGTTGACATTGCCGGGCTGATCACACCTGAAGTGATCCCCATCATGAACGATCAGGCAAAACTTGCAGAGTTTGTCCGTAGCAAAAATGTTGCATATGTCATTGTCTTCACAGGCTACTACGAGAATTTTCTAAGCCAATTGGATGCTCAGTTGGTCTACTCGCCATCCAACGAAGATATAAAGACTTATGGCCTGGAACCGTTTGAAGTCTTCAAACTACCTGTTCCCTGATCTTCACAAAATGCTATACTACACATAGTCACGGGGGACATTCGTTTACAAAAGGAGGTACACATGTCCTGGAAGAACCAACTGCGAAGCGACTCCCTGCCGTGGCTGCTGGAGTCTGAGAATCCCGGTGTTCGCTATCTGGCGATGCGCGATCTGTTCGACCTTTCCCCTGACGATAAAAAATTGAAAACTGCGCGTAAATTGGCGCATAAAGAGGGACCGATCGCGCATATCCTCTCGAAGATGAACGAGGAGGGCTACTGGCAGAGAGCAGGCACAGGCTATGGGCCGAAGTACAAGTCCACGGTGTGGGCGTTAATCCTGCTGGCGCAACTAGGCGCATCGATAAAAGAGGACAAACGTATCAGGCTGGCATGCAAATACTACATCGACCATGCCTTGAGCCCCGGTGGGCAGATCTCTGCCATGACCAACAATTCTCCTTCAGGGACAATAGATTGCCTGCAAGGGAACATGCTCTGGTCGTTGATGGAGTTGGGCTACAGCGATCCACGCATGGACTCGGCTTACGAGTGGATGGCACGCACAGTCATGGGCGAGGGAGTCGCGCCGATGAAAGAGAAGCACGCGCCGGTCCGTTATTTCGCGGGCAAGTGCGGTCCCACTTTCGCGTGTGGGGCGAATAACAAACTGTCGTGTGCATGGGGCGGCGTCAAAGTCTTGTTGGCGTTGAGTCAACTTCCAGTTGAGAAACGAAGCGAATTGATCGTACGGGCAATCCGTCACGGTGTGAACTTTTTCTTCAGCGTGGATCCATCCACTGCGAACTATCCAAACGGCTGGGCGGCAAAACCGAGCGGCAACTGGTGGAAGTTTGGATTCCCCGTCTTTTATGTCACCGACATCTTGCAGATCGCCGAAGCGCTGGTGGGATTGGGTTACGCCAAAGACCCGCGGCTCGCGGACACGCTGAAACTCATCCGCTCGAAGCAGGATGGGGAGGGACGCTGGCCGCTCGAATACAATTACGATGGCAAGACATGGATGAGATTTGGGAAGATGAAAGAACCGAATGAGTGGGTCACGTTGCGGGCACTGAGGGTGTTGAAGTCGGCGGGGTAAAATCAACCAACATTGACGAGAGGGACCATTGATGCAATCGCCATTCTGGCAGAGGCGCGCCCACCGTTTTTCTTCATCGGTTGCAGCATCTTCGCCTGTGTGCGGCGGCGCACACACCTCACAATAAAGATTCAGGGCGTTGGAAGACCATGTCAATACAGGCTGGGGAAATTTACGAACCGACAATCAAATGTTAGAATAAACCCAACAGACCAACCCAGTCAATCTTGAGGAGCGAGACATGGACAAACTTCAACCCGGGCAAATGCTCGGACCCTATCAAATCATTAGTCAGGTCGGTGAAGGCGGCATGGCAACTGTCTATAAGGCATATCAGCCGTCCATGGACAGGAACGTGGCGATCAAGGTCCTGCCGGGGCAACTGGCGGAGAGCAGGGAATTCGCACAGCGCTTCCAGCAGGAGGCGCGCATCATCGCCAAACTCGAACATCCACACATCCTGCCTGTTTTCGATTACGGCGAAGACGACGGCATCACCTACCTCGTCATGCGTTATCTCGATGCAGGCACGCTCAGGGATAAAATGGAGGCGGGCCGCCCGCTCCCGCTCGACGAGATTGACCGCCTTTTCACACAACTTGCGGATGCGCTGAGTTACGCACACAGCCACGGCATCATCCACCGCGACCTCAAACCGACGAACGCCCTCATCGATTCACAGGGTAATCTCTTCCTCACCGATTTCGGCATTGCAAAAATGCTCGAAAGCGCCTCTCCCCGCCTCACTCAGACCGACGCCATCATGGGCACACCTGCCTATATCAGCCCGGAACAGGCGCAGGCAGTCAAGGTCAACCAGCGCTCAGATATTTATTCGCTCGGCGTCATACTTTATGAAATGGTCACGGGGCGTGTCCCCTTCGTTGCTGAAACACCGTTGGCTGTCATCCTCAAACATGTCAGCGATCCCCTGCCGCCGCCATCCACCGTCAAGTCAGATATCCCCAATGCCATCGAACAGGTCATCCTCAAAGCCCTCGCAAAGCGACCGGAGGACCGCTTTGCCACCGTCTCTGAATTTTTATCGGCCTGGAAGCGCGCGGTGGGTGATTCAAAGTCGACGCAACGCGTGCCTGAAACGATTGCCGATCACACTCCTCCCAAACTGATGTCTGCCGATCAGACTAAAATGACAGCCATCGAGCAGACTCACCTGACCCCTGCCGACCAGACCCAACTGGCGCCTGCGGATCAGACTCGAATGGCACCTGTTCCTGCTCCAGGCACCGAATCCAAATCTCGTGGCTGGCTTGGTTGGGCGGCGGGATGCCTCGTTGGCTTGTGTGCCCTGCTTGCCATCGGTGTGGGTGCCGCCTACATCTTTAACATTGGCGGTTTTGCAGATACGACCCCGTCTCAAACTCCCCTGCCAACATCAACAGAGGTTCCCCCGCCTACCAACATCCCGCAGTCAACGGCGACAGTCCCTGTCACGGCCGAAACCCTGCTCGACGATGATTTTTCCGACGACAGCATCTGGGGCCTGTTCAATGATTCGACCGCGTCCATAAAATATGACGGCGAGGCACTGCGCATGAAGGCTTTCAAAAAGAACTGGATCATATGGAGTACGCCGAATGGCGAGTTCTATGAGAATGTTCACACAGAAGTCACCGCCTACAACAATGACGGCGAATCCACGACGGCCTTCGGGATCATATGTTATCAACAGGAATCAACGTCGTCCTACTATTACGGGGTCATAACCCAGGTCGGAGAATATGCCATTGCCAAAGCTGAGGAAGGGGAAACCGACATATTCTTCACGAACAATGATAAATGGGGTTCGTCTACTTTGATCCCGAAAAATGCAAATTCCTATCGCATCGGCATGGATTGCGGCAACGGCACTTTGTCTCTCTACGTAAATGGAAAGCTGGTCGATTCGGTTCACGACAATGCCTATGCCAGCGGCAGTTCCGGCCTCATTATATGGAGCGGTGAAAATGTCAACTCTGCAGACGTGACCTTTGATGATTTCCTCCTGAAATCGCTGAAATAAGTGGAAAAGTCCTAAAGATATGCCCGCCGTTGCCAGGCGGGCAATTAACTTTGGTGTTGACCGTGTTTTTCCACGAACTTCTTGATTCGTTTGAGCATTTCCCCGTGGGCGGCATTGGCTTGTGTAAAGGCATAACTAAAAAGCATGTCGGGCGCCTTGATCGTGATAGTCTCGTGCAATAGAACGCCGTTCTCTTTGGGCGTGACCTTCGTAATATTGGTGATGTAAGTTCCGGGTGATTGATATGCTTCGGTGTGAACGGTGTCTTCGGTCACCGCGATGATATCAGCCTGATACCTGATCTTGAATTTGAACGGTCCCCATTGCAGACTGTCTGTGATGAAGTACCGCCGCACACCTGCAGGTTCGTTCTGTGCGCGCTCCACTTTGATGATGAGCGGATGGATCTTGTGATGGTTGCTGTAATTCGCAATGATGTCGATCACGGTCGCGGCATCGGCCTGGATGAAGATCTCCTTTTCGAAGGTTCCCTGTTTCATGTAAATGATTATACTTTAAGGCAATGACAAGCTTCGGAGGTCTTGCAGATTTCCCGAGGTTGCTTTGTGGCAATCACCTTTCTTTTTTGAATTGCTCATATCCTTTCTTCGCAAGTGCGGCAAGTTCCTTGAATAATTCAGATTCGAACTTCTTGAAATTGAAGCAGGATTTTCCCTGCATGTGTTTCTTCAGTTCGGGGCTGATATTTTTTAACAGATCAGGATACATGTAAACGGGCATGAGGTAGAAGGAAACGTAGTTCTTCCGGATGTGGGTCGAGGCAAAGTACAGTTCTTTTTTCCATTTTTCGCTGTACGGACCCTCGAGATAATAGTTATCTGTTGTGTCGGCCTTGACCATCAATTTGGATGCAAAGGGCCTGAGTATGTTTTTTAATTGTTCGAAGACCAAAGTGAAATCAGTTTGTGTTGGCATGTCAGTTCCTCTCTAAGGCGAAACCAATATTCTCATATAGATCAGGTCACCGAATGGGAGTCCGTTCGGGTCGAAGGCCTGCCATGCCGATTCATAGATTCCCTCTTCAAAGGGCGCTGTAAAAGTGATCTGGATCGTAGCCTGTGTCCCGGAACGGGCAGGGAAAAGTGCAATTTCTTCAGGCGCGCCGAGCACTGCCCCGCCGGTGTGCCGCAGGCGATACTCTGATGTCCAGTTGCAGGTGCCGTTGTTCTCTACACGCCATTGTTTGTCAATGGATGCGCCGAACGGGACGAATGAGTTATCCGGGATGGTGAGGTCTTCTACGAATGATAAGTTGCTGACGCAGTTCGATTGATCAAGGGTTGGGATGATGGTGGGCAGGGGAACCACCCGCACCTGATCTGTGGTCGGTGTGGGGGTGATGATAAGAGCCGGTTCGATGAGCGGAGCCTGACTCGTGGGCGGGATGAACGGCGTCGGTGTGGGGGCAGGGGCGCAGGCTGAGGCTAGTGCCAGAGTCAACAGAAGGATGAGCAGGTTTCGGCTTGACATGAGGCGAAGCATATCACAGAAAGAAAAAGGGCGACCCGTTCTCGAGTCGCCCATGCGGATTTATGCTTCTTCGTCCGATCCACCGCCTGAGTCGTCACTTCCGCCGATCTCAAGTGGGAGGGCGATCTCGCCGCTCATGGCTTTCTGGCGGATGACGCCCTCGATCTCGTTCATCAGGTCTGGATTCTGACGCAGGTAATCCTTGGCGTTCTCGCGCCCCTGACCGAGACGAACATCGCCATAGGAGAAGAAAGCGCCACGTTTCTGTACGACCTCGAACTTGGTCGCCAAATCGAGGATGTCGCCAGCCTTTGAGATGCCTTCGTTGAACATGATGTCGAACTCGGCGGTGCGGAAGGGCGGGGCAACCTTGTTCTTGACGACCTTGACGCGGGTGCGGTTGCCGATGACTTCCTCGCCCATCTTGATGGCCTGGATGCGGCGCACATCGAGACGCACGGAGGCATAGAATTTGAGGGCGTTACCGCCGGTGGTGGTTTCGGGGTTGCCGAACATGACGCCGATCTTCTGGCGCAACTGGTTGGTGAAGACGACCGCGGTCTTGGTCTGGTTGATGGCGCCGGAGAGTTTGCGGAGCGCCTGTGACATGAGCCTGGCCTGCACGCCCATGGTGGCATCGCCCATGTCTCCTTCGATCTCGGAACGGGGCACGAGGGCGGCGACTGAGTCGACCACCACAATATCCACGCCGCCGGAACGGACAAGCGTTTCAGTGATCTCGAGCGCCTGTTCACCGGTATCGGGTTGCGAGACGAGCAGGTTGTCAATATCCACGCCAACGCGGGCGGCATAGACCGGGTCGAGGGCGTGCTCCATGTCAATGAACGCGGCGGTGCCACCCATCTTTTGCACCTCGGCAATGATATGCTGACAGATGGTGGTCTTGCCGGAGGACTCTGGCCCGTAGATCTCGGTGACGCGCCCGCGTGGGATGCCACCGATGCCGAGCGCAATATCGAGCGAGAGCGAGCCGGTGGGATAGGCTTCGGTCTCCATGTGTTTGGCTTCGCCGAGGCGCACGATGGAGCCATCGCCATAACGTTTGAGGATATCGCCGACGGCTTTATCGAGTACGGCGCGCTTTGCGCCGTTATCGCTGTGTGTTGTCTGGCCTTCCACCGCGGCGGTTGCTTTTGATTTTCGAGGTGCCATTTTATTTCTCCAAATACTAGTGTAAGGGTCGAATTAGTGTGTAACCGAGAGTATAGCACAGATGTTCTGTTCGTCAAGGTGTGAGAGAGTTGCCCGGTAATGCAGTGTCTTGCTCTAGGAATCTTTTCGATTTGAGAGAAGGTACTCTGTGTACAAAAGGACGAAAAAGACCCATGTATGGAAGTGGGGGGTGCCTTTGACGGGTAGACCGACGTTTTGGAAGCGATCATTGTTGGTTGACATGGCAAACTGCTTTCCTATGTCATGCCTCTTGTTTTATTCCCCGTCATGTTGGCAACAGGTAGGGCGGGGAATAAAACGTAATGAGTTACTTCCGCTTTGACTTGTTGAATATTTCAATAACTGCAAGCAGTACTCCGACTCCCATCAGGCTATAGCCGATCGGTCCATCATCGCCAAAAAGGATTCCTGCCAGGACAAACGCAAAAGCGATGCTGGCTAATGTGCTCAGGCGGTTCTCCCTTCCGCTTTTACGTACAAAGAAGAAGAGAAGGGCAACAACCGCTAGAACTATAACGGACACGAAAATGTAGATTTGTGAGATATTCATTTGAAGTCCTTTCAGGTCACTGTCATTTTCAAAATGACAGTGACCTGATCCTGCTCAATTCAACTCCACCGCCCCCGCGCCGCCATCCACCGTGATGGTCTGACCATCCTGGACGCGCATGCCTTCGTCAATGAGTGCGCGGAGCATATCCTGCGTTTGTTTCAGGAACAAACTATTGTTCGTCTTCAAATTGCCGATGTATGCCTCCATGATCATCCGCAACCGTACGTCTGCAGTGAAGTTTTGCAGGCGTTGCCCAAACCGGTCGCTTCCGAGATCTCGCACATGGAAGTTTCCTGAAGACCTTTTTCAGGAAAATGTTGACAACTGGTGAAAGATCTCATGACGGCGCTTAAGCCAGTTCTTCTTCAGTAAATTGGACAGGACTTGTCTTGAAGTGACCAGCGGTTGCTATGGTCAGTGTAGCGAATTGCAGTCGCTTTTACATCAGCCTGAAGATGTAGCTTTAAGTACTTGTGGAGTGGGGGAGAACTACTTAATTTGTTGAGAAATACTTACGTGAGGACAGCCATGCACTGAACGATCATCCCCTGCTTCACGTTCCTGGAAGGCGTGTACCAAGGCTGTAATCTTTTCCGTGGAACATTCCTTCATCAGAAAGGCATCTGCACCTGCCGCCAATGCTTCCTGTTGATGATCAGGGTACATGGTGAGAATGATGACCTTGATTTGGGGCCAATTTCTCTTGATGATTTTGGTTGCTTCCAGCCCGTCCATGACCGGCATCTGTACGTCCATAAGCACAATATCAGGGACCTGTTTATTTATGCTTTGGATGGCTTCCTGTCCGTTCGAAGCCTCCGCAGCCACGTCAATCCCCAACTGTTGAGACATGAGCGCCTTCAGGGCACGACGCGCGCGTAGGTTATCTTCAACGATCATTATCTTTGTCATGGCGCTTCGGTGAGTGGTTGTTCATGGACATACCTTTGATTTGACTGGCAGGTTTTTGATCCAAATCAAGAATAACAGTGATCGCCCATAAAGACATCAGAGCCGAATGGAAATTTCACCAGAAATTTCTCGTTCCGCGGGACGATTCTGATTGCGCAGATGAGGGGCAAAACCCGTAATACTGAATTTCCAACGGTGCTGGATTGGGACAGGACTCCTAAAAAGAACAAGGCTTTCATTGCAACAAATGAAGGCCTTGTTCATCGTGAAGGGAAGGTTTCTATGCAGCATATTTACTGCTGGTGATCTGGTATGCCTGATTCGGATCGGTAAAGTCCTTGTGCAGACGTTGACCCAGTCTGACCAGGGCATCTCCGATGGCAATTGCTGTACGTTCGAACAGGCCAGGGTTGGAGAGACCCGCATCGTGGAGCAGGCGGATCGTATCGATTTCCTTCCTGACCTCCTCCATTTCCAGGTTTACCATCATTTCCGAATGCCAGTGATAAAGGTTATTCATGGGTGCCTCCGTCAATATTATTCAATCTGGTGAATAATGTGGCAGTGTCAGCTGTATCAGATCTCTCCGCAGTAGACGAGCGCCAGAACACCGCCGACTGCGATCAGGGCAAGGCCTGCAAAGCCCAAGAAAAGAGAGACTGGCAGGAGTTTGAAGACCATCAGGACAGGGATGCCCATACCGGCAAGGATCATTCCCACTGAAACGACCATACAACGGCGGGGCATAAATCTCTCAAGAAGGTTGTCAAATTTCCTGATAAAGACGATACGCACTGCATTGGGCCTGTAGTTCTGGGTTAGTGTGGTCATGGGTGCCTCCATACAACTAAAAGGTTATTGCTTGTGAATACCGGCCTGCAGTGGCAGTTCCGGTTTTCTGTCGTTAGGATAGCAGGGAATGGTTTCCGGTACATCGGTCTGCAGTGGATATTTAATTAAACGAAAAGACCGTTTTTTCGCGGTCTTCTCTCCTAAATTCTCCCCTCTACACTACGCAAAAAGTGGACGAATTATCCTACTTGTCGAGGCTGGCAAGTCCTTCCCGCAGTGCGTAGAGAGCGGCTTGCGTCCGGCTGGCAAGATGCAGTTTCCCCAAAATATTGCTGACATGGGTGCGCACCGTCGCCTCGCTGATGACAAGTTGGTCGGCAATATCCTTGTTTTCCTGTCCCTGTGCGATCCGCCGTAACACCTCCACTTCGCGTTGCGTTAGCGGTTCATCTGAAAGTTGTTGCCTCTCGGAGTTGTGGATCTCATCCAGAACCTTTTTTGCGATGCTTGGATGCAATGACGCCACTCCCTGGTTGACCTGACGTATCGCCTCGATCAGCGCCTCAGGGCTTGAATCCTTCAAATGATATCCCATCGCCCCTGCCTTGATCGCCGGGAAGATCATTTCTTCACCGGCAAAGTTTGTCAGTACGAGGATGCGAGCCTTGGGTCGTTGCTTTTTGATCTCTTTGATGGACGCGATCCCATCCATTTCCGGCATCATCAGGTCCATC
Organism: Anaerolineales bacterium; assembly: GCA_035466615.1. GTDB lineage: Bacteria > Chloroflexota > Anaerolineae > Anaerolineales > Villigracilaceae > Defluviilinea. Next base: position 9,039 of record DATIUT010000295.1, read on the forward strand.
AAGACGACATCCGGAGCCAATTCCTGCTCCAGCTTAACTGCCTGTAACCCGTTCTCCGCTTCACCTACCAGATCAATGTCCGGAACAAGTTCCAATAC
>DATIUT010000296.1:0-22412 GCA_035466615.1 Anaerolineales bacterium
TTGGAGAAGGCATTGTATTTGACATAGATCTCACCAACGATGCCTACTTTGGGAAACTGCCCATCGTTCACTTCAATCGCGTTGAATTCCTCAACAGCCTCATCCAAAGCCTCAAGCAATGCCTTTTTCTCAGCGGGAATCCCGCCTCCCATGAATGCAGAAAGATAGCGATCCGCCACCCGTTTTGCATCGCCCTCGTTTCTTTCACGAATCACGGTCGAGTAGTACATATCTGACAGGGCGTCGGTAAATGCCATGCTGATGAAAGCCCTGTACATATACACTTTCGTGTTGAATTCAAAGCCCGGTTGTTCATTCAGCGTTTGCAGGTTTGTGGAAAGCGTGACAACAGGCACATTTTCGAATCCCGCCGCGACGAGGGCCTTCTTGATCATGCCAACATAACTTGTCGCGCGGCATTGTCCACCCGTTTGCGAGAACCCAATCGCGGTCCGCATCAGGTCATACTTCCCCGATTGAAGTGCCTTGATCAAATCCCCGACCGTGATGATTCCAGGATAACAAATTTCGTTGTTGGCATATTTGAGCCCCGTATCCACAGAACGACGATCGGCAGGCGGCAACCATACAATGTCATAACCAGCGTCAATGAATGGTCTCACAATGGGCGGTGAACAGAACGGCGAAAAATCAGGCACAATCAGAGTCCTGTTCTGATCTTCTTTTTGATAGGCACGCGTCCTCTTGCGCGTCTTATAAATTCGCACTGTCGGTTTGGATTGCCTCATGGACTCAAACATGGACCGCAATCTGAGTTTTGTCGATCCCACACTCTCAATCTCATCAATGCGAATCACCGTCGGGCTTTTCCCATATTCACCCAGGATTACGCCCACCTCTTCAAGGATGAACGGGTCGGGTCCACAGCCGAACGAATTCAACTGCACCACTTCCACGTTCTTCCGCTCCCCCGCCCAGCGCGCCGCATGAAAATAACGATTGAGATATTCCCATTGCGTCATCACATGACGGTTGTTCAGAGTCTGCTCACCATCGAGCGGGATGGAATCTTCGGTGATGACATCCAATCCAAAATTGATCAGGATGTCTGGAATCTTATGATTGATCAGCGGATCGATGTGATATGGGCGGCCCAGCAACAATATAACGGGACGTCCATCTTCCGCCGCATTTTCCAAAATCCCTGCCGCCGCGCTTCTTACCCGATCCTTGAACTGCCTCTGCGATTCCCGGGCCTTCTCAAACGCCTGAACCGCAATTCCATGAGGCACACCGAGGCTTGCAAGATAACCAAGACACGTCTTCTTCAACAACCTCTCATCATTAAAGTTGACCGGCGGCATATCCAAAGGAATACCATGATTTTTTTGTGGGTCAATGACGTTCCTGATTACCTGTGCATATCCTGTTACAACAGGACAGTTATAACTGTTCGCCGCGTCGCTGAAACTGCTCTGTTCATAAAAAACCATCGGGAAGAAAATTCTGTCCACGCCCATCTCGATCAGATTCATGATATGTCCGCTGACAAGTTTCGCAGGGAAGCACAGGTTCTCAGACATGATGTGCGCTGTCCCCTGTTGGAAGATTTTTGTGCTCGAAGGCGCAGAGAGTTGCACTTTGAATCCGCTTTCCACCAGCAGTGCGTTCCAGAAGGGGAAATTCTCAAACTGATTCAAAACTCTGGGAATACCAATGACCAGTCTTGGGGTCGAATCGGGAACCGTCTTTCTGTCGAAGAGCAGATCATATTTGATGGCAGGCAGGTTGACCCCATGCCGCCCCGCCCCGCCTCCGTTCGAATAAATCTTTTCACAGCGATTGCCCGAATAAAAAACATTTCCGTTGGGGAAGGTCATCTTTGTAACGGCACATTTATTTTCACAACCGTGGCAGTGGATCGTCTTCTTTGCATAATTGCCCGCCACTTTTGGCTCATCGAGAATAAAACCGCCCGAATGTCCATTGCTCCTGAAATGATCGAGAGCGGTCAGCGCCGCGCCATACGCGCCCATCAATTCCGCCATATCGGGGCAAGTGACCTCGCGCCCCAGGAGATGTTCGAGCGCCTTTTGCACCGCAGGGTTGCGGAATGTGCCGCCCTGAACAACGATATGCTCTCCAAGATAATCAACGTTTGTGACCTTTAAGACCTTATGAAGCGCGTTCTTGATAACCGAATACGCCAGTCCCGCAGAAATATCTTTAATCTCCGCGCCCTCGCGCAGTGATTGCTTGACCTTCGAATTCATGAACACAGTGCAACGCGTACCAAGGTCGCAGGGCGCCTCACCCTTCGTGGCTTCCTTCGCAAAATCCGCCGCGGCATATCCCATGGAACGCGCGAAAGATTCGATGAAGGAACCGCAGCCCGAAGAACACGCCTCATTGATCTTAATGTCTTGAATGAATCCATCCTTGACGAAGATGGCCTTCATATCCTGCCCGCCAATGTCCATGATGAAAGAGACATCTTTATCGAATGCCTTTGCCGCACGGAAATGAGCGAGCGTTTCGACCATGCCTTCCTCCAAACCAAACGCGGAGTGGATGAGGTCTTCGCCATAACCCGTCACCATACTGCGCGCAACATAGGGCGTCTTTCCATATTTTGCAAACCGTTGATGGATCTGCCCCAATCCCTGCTGGACCGCGCCGATGGCATCACCCCTGTTATTGACGTAATACTCGAACGCCACCCTGCCCTGCTCGTCGATCAACACGATCTTTGTCGTGGTCGAACCTGAGTCAACACCCAGAAATAATTTGTCCCCATTGAGTTGGGAAATATCCACACGTGTGATCTTGTGCCGCATCCGTCTTGCTTCCCATTCCTGATAATCCACCTGGTCTTTGAACAACGCGGGCAGACGATTCTGACTGGCAGAGACATGCTCCTGCTTTGCGTTGAGTCGCTCGATTAATGATGTGAGCGTGAATGTTTGTTTTGCAGATGATTCTGCAAGTGGAGCAAGCGCCGCGCCCATGGCAGGCAACAATTGGGCATTTTCCACATCCAGCACACCTTCTGCATCAATGCGCAGGACATCCATAAACGCCTTTTTCAACGAGGGTAGGAAAGTCAAAGGTCCGCCGCAGAACAGGATCAACGGTTTGGGGGTGTATCCTCTTGCCAATGTAGCCAATGTCTGCAATACCACCGCGTGAAACACTGATGCGGATATGTCTTCGCGCGGAAGATCGCGGCTTAACAGATTCTGCAAATCCGTCTTTGCGAATACACCGCAACGCGAAGCCATCGGGTAGATCATGGCATGCCTGTCTGCCAGGGCATCCAATTCAGACACAGGAACATTCAACAGATTGGACATCTCATCAATGAATGCGCCTGTCCCGCCCGCGCAGGAACCGTTCATGCGGATATCAGGCATGCCTTCATCCTTGAAGAAGATCATCTTGGCGTCTTCACCGCCAATATCAATCAGGGTTTTTACCTGTGGGTAGTACTGCTTCACCACCTCCGCTGAGGCAATCACTTCCTGGATGAATGGCAGATGGAATCGTTCACTTATCCCCAAACCCGCGGAGCCTGTTATCAAGGCGTCCACTTCCACATCACCGAGTTTTTCCCTTGCTTCGGCAAGTATTACCTGTAAAGTCTTCACCGTCTCGGCATTGTGACGGCGATACGCCGAGAACAATAAATCTTTGTTCCGATTCAATACTGCTGCTTTGGCAGTGGTGGAACCGATGTCAATTCCAAATCTAAGATCTGACATGGTGAGTTCCTGTTAAATAAATGAACGAGCGTTCGTTTTTCTATTTTCATTCTACAGTTTTTTCCCCTTGATTGTCAAGTTACTTCTGTCGTAATGCGTAACATTTGAATGGTAACAAATGTAATATTTGGTCAACGCATTCTTACTCCGAAAAGATGCGCTAAAAATCCAGCTGTCGATTAGAATCAGGCAATGCTTCCCCTCTCAAAGGTTGAACAATTCACCCGCAGGCATTTACGTTATAACGTCACCGTCGGTTTGATGGATGGGGGCATGTTTGGTGTTGCCATTGGATTCGCCTCCTTTGGGACCATCCTGCCGCTCTTCGTTGCCTCGATGACTGATTCAGCCACCCTGATCGGACTTGTCCCGGCCATCCACTCAGCAGGATGGCTGCTACCGCAGTTATTCACAGCGAGTCGTACTGCACGGTTGCGACGATACAAACGAACTGTACTGATGAACACCATCCATGAACGCGTACCGTTTCTTGGCTTTGCCATCATTGCACTGCTTCTTCCCAAGATCGGGTTGCAGGCCGGGTTGATTGCCACGTTCGTTCTCCTCACCTGGCAGGGATTGGGCGGCGGCTTCACGGCCAACCCGTGGACAAGCATGATCTCGAAGATCATCCCACCAGAATATCGTGGCACCTTCTTCGGCACACAGGCCGCGGTTGCGAACCTGTTCATCAGCGGCGCGGCGATCGGCGCAGGTTATCTTTTGGATTGGTATGAAGCGCCCATTAACTTTGCCATTTGTTTCTTTATCGCAGTGTTCTTCTTCACCGTCTCATGGGCAGCGCTTGCATTTACGCGCGAACCAACAGACACTGAAAAAGTGATCGACGAATTTTCAACTTCGTTTTGGCAGGGTGCAGGCACGATCCTAAAGCGGGACAAAAACTTCAACTGGTTCCTTGTCGCGCGCGCACTATCACAATTTGCCACGATGGGATTTGCCTTTTACATTGTGTATGCCCTGCGCCGCTTTCAAATGGATGAAATTACAGCAGGCTTTCTGACAGCCACGCTCACGATCTCTCAAACTGTTGCCAATGCAGGCATGGGTTGGCTGGGAGACAAGGTCGGTCACCGCGTCATGCTCATCATCGGTGCCGTGGCCGCGACATTGAGTTCTTTCCTTGCATGGGTTGCTCCTTCACTATCGTGGTTCTTTCCCATCTTCATCCTCACAGGCTTTGCCAATGTCTCCATCTGGACGAATGGCATGACCATGACCGTTGACTTCAGCGGTGAAACCGAGCGTCCATTTTATATCGGGCTGGCGCAAACGCTCACAGCCCCCGCCACCATGATCGCCCCTCTCATCGGCGGATGGATCGCCGACACACAGGGATTTGGGATAACCTTTGCGCTGTCCTCAATCTTATCCATTGCCATGATGGCGATCCTGATATTCATCGTCAAGGAACCACGCAAGATCCCTCTCCCGCAGGGAGGGGAACGTAAGGAGAAATCATGACCCTCATTCAAGAAAAAGTCAATCAAGCCGTTGAAATTCTCAACGAAAAAGAAATAGATATATGGCTCACGTTCGTGCGCGAAACATCCGGCGTACGTGATCCCGTTCTGGATTTTCTCATCGGACCCAACAGCCTCACCTGGCAATCGGCACTTATCTTCACACGTAAAGGCGACAAGATCGCGGTCATCGGCAACCTTGAGAGGGATGCGCTCCAACGGCTGGGCGTCTTCAATGAGATCCTTGGATACGACACCGCCGTCAGTGGGCTTCTGCGCGACACGATCACACGCCTCCACCCCGACCAAATAGCTGTCAACACATCCCATAACAACGTCCACGCTGACGGTTTGACCCACGCCATGTACGAGATCCTGCACGGATACCTAAAGGATACGCCGTATGCAAGCCGTCTCGTCAGCGCTGAACCCGTCATCAATTCCCTGCGCGGACGAAAGACTCCAACCGAATTGGCACGTATCAAAAAAGCGGTTGAGATCACCGATGAAATCTACCAAAAGACATTCGACTTTATCAAAGTCGGCATGACCGAAATCGAGATCGGCAAATACATGCACCAGCTCGCGCGGGAATATGGCGTGGGACTGGCATGGACCGCCGAGAATTGTCCCGCCGTCAACAGCGGGCCCAACTCCCCCGTTGGGCACAGCGGTCCCACAAACATCAAAGTCGAACGCGGGCACATCATCCACTTCGATTTTGGCGTGAAATACGAAGACTATTGTTCCGATATTCAACGCGTATGCTACGTTCTGCGTGAAGGTGAAACCGGGGCGCCTGCGGAAGTACAACGAGGCTTCATCACGATTCGTACCGCCATCGAAAAATCGCGCCAGGCGATGAAAGCAGGCATGACTGGCAATTCGATTGATGTGATTTCACGCGAGATAGTTATCGATTCCGGGTATCCCGAATATCCCTATGCGCTTGGTCACCAACTCGGACGCGTGGCACATGACGGCGGCGCGTTGCTCGGTCCGCTTTGGGAGAAATATGGAGACTCGCCAAATCAAAAGCTGGAGATCGGTCAGGTTTTTACCATTGAACCAGGCCTGGCTGTTCCAGGTTATGGATATATCGGTTTGGAAGAGGACGTCGTGGTAACAGAAAGAGGTGCGGAATACTTCACCGAACCGCAAAAAGAGATCGTGCTCATCAAAGGATAAATGGGGAAGGATGAAACTGGGACACGGCAAGCCGTGTCCTTTTTTGTTATCGAACGCCGAAGAGGTGTAATGTTTATAGAAACGGGAAAGGAAACGAATAAATCCCGAAGGGATGAAATGATGTCAATGTCAAGGGGAGATAAAGGTCAGAAATCAGAGGCAAATGTCAGTTAAGGAAGAGGCGGATTGTCCCATTTCCTCCATGCCATCCATCACTGGCTGTTCATGCGTCCGGTGCTATACTTTAATTGTGAAATAATTCACTAAAAGGACAGGATATGAATCAGGAAGATCCAAGAATTCTCGAACTCCGCAAGATGCGTGCCAAGGCATTGGAAGGCGGCGGTGCGGAACGAGTCGCAAAACAAAAAGCCAAAGGCAAATTCACGGCGCGCGAACGGATCGAATTACTGCTGGATAAAGGCACATTCAATGAGATCGAGCCGTTCATCACACATCAGGGCGATGAAATGGATTTACTCAAGGAAAAGTTTTACGGAGACGGAGTGATCACAGGCTACGGACAGATCAATGGGCGGACGGTCTATCTATATTCACAGGACTTCACAATTTATGGCGGCACGTTGAGCGAGATGCAATCGCACAAGATCTGCCGCGTGATGGACCTTTCAGTGCGCAATGGCGTGCCGTTCATAGCCCTGATCGATTCGGGCGGTGCACGCATTCAGGAAGGCGTGCGTTCCATGGGCGGGTATGCCGAGATATTCAGACGTAACGCACAGTACTCAGGCGTGGTCCCACAGATCAGCATCATGCTTGGACCATGCGCGGGCGGCGCGGCATACTCCCCCGCCCTAACTGACCTGGTCGTGATGGTCGAGAGGCAATCGTTCATGTTCCTGACCGGACCTGAAGTGATTAAAGCAGTGACGGGCGAAGTGATAGATGCTGAATCTTTGGGAGGGTCGAGCGTGCACATGGCTGTCAGCGGTGTGGCACATTTGAGCGTGAAAAGCGAGCATGACGCACTGGAAATGGCGCGGCATTTTCTTTCTTACCTGCCATCGAATAATGTTGAGAATCCGCCCTTCGAAAAGCCGACGGACGAGCCATTGCGCATGGACGAGTCGCTCAACAGCATTGTGCCCATTGACCCAACCGAACCATACATCATGCATCAGGTCATCGAGAAGATCATTGACAGAGGCACGTTCCTTGAGATCCAGCCCGATTGGGCGCGCAACGCGATTGTGGGGCTGGCACGCATCGGCGGTCATAGCGTGGGCATTGTGGGACAGGAACCCGCCATCATGGCTGGTGTGATCGACATCGACGCAGCGGACAAGATGACCCGCTTCGTCCGCATGTGCGATTGCTTCAACATCCCGCTTGTGACCTTCGTCGACTCGCCCGGTTTTCTGCCGGGTATCGCACAGGAACACGGCGGCATCATCCGTCACGGCGCGAAGTTGCTTTACGCGTATTCCGAGGCCACTGTTCCGAAAATATGTATCATCACACGCAAGGCATATGGCGGCGCGTACGTGGTCATGTCCAGCAAGTATCTCGGTACTGATGTCACCTACGCCTGGCCCAGCGCCGAGATCGCAGTTCTAGGCGCGGAAGGCGCGGCGAACATTTTATTCAAGAAGCGAATCGAAACGGCACCGGATCCTTCTGCTGAACGCAAAAAGCTTGCGGATGAATATCGCGAAAAATTCAACAACCCCTATTACGCGGCGTCCACAGGCTATGTGGATGATATCATCGAGCCGCGCGAGTCGCGTCCCAAGATCATCGCGGCACTATCGGCACTGCGCGACAAATATACACCTGCGCCGCCGCGCAAGCATGGGAATATTCCTGTGTAATTATTCGTCATTGCGAGGGCAACAGCACGAAGCAATCGCCCCCGACATGTTGGAGATTGCTTCGCTTTATCGGGCTCGCAATGGCGGGATAAGTTTTTTATGAATGATTTAACACTCGCCCTCCAAATCACAGCCGTCGGAATGGGACTCGTCTTCGGCGCGATCCTTGTCTTGTGGCTGATGATGATTCTGCTTACTACCCTCACTGCGGACAAAGAGTCCGCTTCACACTCGACCAGGGCTGTTTCCGTCCGAGAGACCGAAATCCTTGCCCAGGCCGCGGCAATCGGTGTGGCGATGGCAATTGCCGAACAACAGTTATCGTCCGCACATCCGCTCAAAGACCCGCCCACAGCAATTGTCTCAGCCTGGCAGTTGGGCATGCGGACGAGACAAATGACCGAAAAAGGCGAAAGACACAGGTAATATGAAATATAACGTAACGATCCAGGACAAATCCTATGTGGTCGAAATAGAAGACATCAACGCGCGCCCAGTCATTGTGTTTGTGGAAGGGATTCGCTTCGAAGTGATTCCAGACACGAATCCACTTGGGGTTGAGGGCAACCAGCGCGCGGTCCAGAAGGAGACGAGGGAAGTCCACTCAATTGATTTGCGGCAGACTTCATCCGCTCAGAATGCCAACGAGATGACCGCTCCCTTGCCGGGGACTGTTGTTGAGGTGTTTGTAAAGGCTGGTGATGACATCGAGGCAGGACAGGTCATTGTCATCATCGAAGCGATGAAGATGAAAAACAGCATCCGTTCGACACGTGGCGGGAAGATCGCGGAGGTGCTTGTAAGCGCGATGCAGACCGTGGCACACAAACAGGCATTGGTGAGATTCGAATGAACTTCGCAGAACTGCTCCCCGAGCTATTGAAGGGGTTGGCAAATTTCACGCCGGGCAACGCAGTGATGATCACTGCCGCGTTGCTTTTGATCTATCTGGCCGCATTCAAAGAGATCGAACCCGTATTGTTACTCCCCATTGGGTTCGGGTGTTTGCTGGCAAACATTCCATTGGCGGGCATGACCGCCGCCGAGGGCATGATGGGCGTTCTATATGACGCTGGCATCAAAACCGAACTGTTCCCACTTTTGATCTTCATCGGCGTGGGCGCAATGATCGACTTCAGCCCGTTGCTTGCACAACCGCGTATGGTTCTGCTCGGTGCAGCGGGACAATTCGGCATCTTCGGCACGTTGATGCTGGCGATCGCATTGGGATTCCCGCTTAATCAAGCGGCATCCATCGGCGTGATTGGCGCAATTGACGGACCGACATCCATATTTGTTGCGACCAAACTCGCGCCTGAGTTGCTCGCTCCGATCGCAGTGGCGGCATACTCGTACATGAGCTTGATCCCCATCATCCAGCCGCCGCTGATGAAATTGCTCACAACAAAGCGAGAACGTCGCGTTCGGATGGAATACACGCCCAAGCCCATATCACAAAAGACACTCACGGTCTTCCCGATCATTCTCACACTGGTGGTCGGCCTGCTCGTCCCAGAAGCGACACCGCTTATTTCGATGCTCATGCTCGGCAATCTGCTAAAAGTATCAGGTGTTGTTGACCGTTTGAGCAAAGCCGCTCAAAATGAGATCATTAATATCTCAACATTATTTCTCGGTCTTGCCATCGGCGCAACGATGAGCGCGTCCACATTCCTGAATTGGGATACGGGCAGGATCATGGTGCTGGGCCTGATAGCATTTGTACTCGATACAGTTGCAGGTCTGCTCTTTGGGAAATTAATGTGTGTGGCAAGCGGCTACAAGGTCAATCCGCTGATCGGTGCGGCGGGCATTTCAGCCTTCCCCATGGCGGGACGTCTTGCTGCGAAAACCGCCAACGACGAAGACCCGCACAACTTCATTCTCATGCACGCCATGGGAGCAAACACAGCGGGGCAAGTGGGGTCGGTCATTGCAGGTGGAGTGTTGCTGGCGATTGTGAGTAAACTTTTGTAACGCGCTTCGAATACAACTTTGATCTCGATATGGCGGCGGAAAAGCGCCGCCATCTACTGGACCAGCCGTTGCCAATCACACCTTCGTAAAGTAACCTTCTTCAACTTCCTGCCACGTTTCGTCATGCAGTTTCATGTATTTCGTCAACAGTGGATGGACACGCGACATTTCCTCGTACATTCTTTGTGCAACACGACGGATTGAAAAATGTGCATTTGCCGCGGAACGTAACTGACAGAACGCATACGCTTCACGCAAATTGAACTGCGCCAGCACGCGGCGATTGAATCCATTAGGGACAACATACTGGGCAACGGCCGGATTGAAATCATGCAGTTTCTCATACAGGTTTGCCGCCGCGTCCATTGCCGCCTCATACTCGGACCCGAAGCCTGCTTCCGTCATCAAAAGCGGAGTCGTGTACCCGAGTCGCGTCGTCAGTCTCTGCGGCGTCTGCGTCATCATACGGTGACGTTTGAACTCGGCATATGCGCCCTGATCCATGATGAGGTCAAAGGTGTAGGTGCAGTACTCAAGTTCACGGAGCGGAACATCGTATCTGCCCAATCGTCCCAATAAGGATTCAGCCAATTGGGATCTGGATTCTTCATTCAGTGATTCAACATGTGACAGAACACTGGCATATGCCATTTCACCAAAGCGGTACAACGCCGCGGCAAGGACTTTGTTTTCGCCGTTCCTGTCGTAATCTGTAAGAGTACACCAATCATTCGATATTCGATGTTCAATGTTCGATTGACGTGAATTCAATTCACTGATGGTTTCTGTAAGATATGGAACCGCATCCGCATATTTCACCAAAGTGGGAGTTTCGGCTTTGGAGACTTCCTTCACTTTCTCGCCGATCCCACGCACTTCCGCAAGTTCATGTGAAAGCATTTTACGGATCATATTCTCTATCACACGCGCATTGGCGGTCATGCCGACGTTTGCAAGCGCGGCGGCGGGAAGGAGGAAGCGACACACATCCACGTATTTGGAGCGGGTGCGGCGATCCCATGCTTCGTCACTTTCCTTTTCGCGGCGCGGGAAACGCTCGAAGACGAGAGACCGCACGGGGTCCAATGAATCAGCATAGGTTTTGAAAAGGAGACGGATGACATCCACATATTCAGCGCGGAGGGAATGTGAATCCAATTCGGGAGGGATCGTGAAATCATCCGATCCCCATCTTTGATAACGCGTGGATTTTTCGGTGTAGGAGGCAAGTCGATTGGATTCTATGCTTTCGATTGCGATGCGCGAGACGTTCTCGAAGGCGATGTGCAATATCGCATGTTCGGCCACAGACGCGTGACCGTATCCCACAACCCATTTCTCATGGAATTTCGCAGAAGACTCATCGCTCAACTCGGCGGCAATGTCACGGAAGGATTCAGGCGAGCGCGAGGTTTTGGCAAAGGCAACCGCAATGGTCTCAGGGCTGAGCGCACGCGGTGAAAGCAGATAGATTTCACGTTCGGGCATGGATTTCTCCTTGAAAAATTTGGAAGATTATACCCGTCACGGGCATCATAACAATGAAAAGGGCGACCCGCAGGCCGCCCGAAGATCGCTAGGCACCGATGTTTTTGGGAAAATCGGTCTGCGGCTGGTTCTCAAGTCTCTTCAATTGATTCAACGCCCGCAAGCCTGTGAACAACGCATACAGGAAAAACAAATGGATGATGAAACCCTTCCACTCCTGGAGTGCCAGCATGATGAGTGTATCCACGCCGTACAAAACCATGCCCAGCACAAACGACCAGCGCATCCCTTTTATCGCGAGAAAACCGAAGAGGGCGGTTATGCCGGACAATATCAGGCTGATAAACAGGGCAACCCCCGTAAAAACAAGTTTCAGTTCCGGGGCCTCCTCAGTCATGCCGACAGCGAAATAATCCACAATTAAAGTGGATGCCAGGCCCATGACAAGGTAGAACTCGCCGCCAAACGCCGTAATCACTGAGTTGATGAACGACAGGCCGGCGATCCAATAGAAGTTTTTGGCGCTGTTTTGCGCCTGGTGGAGTAACCTGGCTTTTGCCCCTTCCATCTGTTCCACCTGTGATGGAACCGGGCTGGAATTGAACGACTGATCCATCTTGCATTCTCCCTTCGGGTTTGGATTTTTACACGCCGGGTAAACTATAGCACAAGGCATGAGAAAACAGGCTGTTCGCAACACAACTGTCAGGCTATAACGATTCCACCGTGTCCTTCATCTGCGCCGTTATCACCAACCCGGCAATCAACGATATAAGATACAGCCCGCCATACACTTGATATTGCAATCCCTTTGTGCCGATGGTAAAAAATACCGCTGTGAAAAGGGCAAATAAAGCAAATTCGATATATGCCCAAGTCTTGGAGGCCCCTCGGCGGTTGGCATCCGTGCCATAACGTATTGCAAGCGAGCCAAGCATAAGGAAATAAAAACCGAACGCCAGGAACTCGCCTGTATCCAAAAGGATCTTCAACCAAGCGGGCATGACAAACCAACTCCAAAAATTCAATTCACCGCCTAGGGGCCAGAGCAGTTCAACACCGTTGAACCATAGCACCAGATCCACAAGGACGTGCATGACAATGCCTGCGCCGAAACCGATGCCGAAGTTTTTCCATTTTTCGTTTTTCGTGAATACAGCAACAAGATAAAACAGGATAACCATTGCGATGATGGTAAAGACGCTGTGCGTGAACGTGCGGTGATAATGTTCGGGGTCGGGAAGTTTGGCGAGCGTGGCGCAGGCGACAACCAGATTGTCAAGATCGGGGAACATATTGCCCAGCACCACACCGAGCAACAACCATTCCTTTTGGGGCATCCACTTGCGTGATGCCATTCCAACGATCGCATGAATTCCGCTTTGCGGCATGAGAGCCTCCTTTGGTTACTTCATACAACCCTGCGGAAATAAAAGGGGAACGGTTTATTCCGTTCCCAACAATTCACGGGTCTGTGCAACATCAGTGTTGATCTGCCTGACCAGTGCATCCACCGAGGCATATTTCAATTCATTCCGCAGGCGGGCAACGAACTCCAACTTCATCATTTCGCCGTAAATATCATGGTCGAAATCCAGAAGATACGCCTCCACATTCAATGTTCTTTTATCGGGAGTGAATGTTGGGTTCGTTCCTAAATTGACCGCAGCCATATGCTTCTCATCACCAACATACGCCCAACATGCATAGATGCCGCCTGCGGGCATCACCTTTTCACGTGCATAATCCAGATTGGCGGTCGGGAAACCGATTCCCCGTCCGCGCTGATCGCCGTGAGAGACCAGTCCCTGCAAACCATAGGGATGTCCCATCAAGCGCGCGGCTTCCTCCACTTTGCCAACGATCACCAATTTGCGAATCTCTGTGGATGAGACCACGCCGCTTTCGTCGCCCAAGGCTGGCACCACCTCGACATCGTATCCAAGTCCCAGACCGATCTCTGTCAGGCGCGCCGCGTTGCCTTCGCGGTCCTTTCCCAGCGTGGAGTCGTACCCCAGGATAAGACGCTTCAGCCCCAGTTGAGTCATGAGGCGTTCCATGAATTCGAACGCGGTGACGTTTGCAAGAGTCGTGTCGAAGGGATGCGTGATGACCACATCCACACCGTAATCCCCAAGCAGTTTGGCGCGTTCGCCGGGCAGTGTCAGCAGTTTTATGTCTCCGCGCCCGAACACCTTTGCAGGATGCGGATCAAAAGTTAAAACGACGGCAGGCAACTCATTCGCATGAGCGCCTGCCACAAGTTTATTGATGATCTGCTGATGCCCGCGGTGAACCCCGTCAAATACGCCGACGGTCAACCACGAAGCGGGTAATTTCACTTCCTCGAGAGAGCGGTAGTGCAACATGGTTCAGAATTCGCTCTCAGCGGTCCCAGTGAGCTGGAGCAGAGTTTTTGGTTAATCGCTGGTAAAGAATACCTTCTTGGGTTGCCAGGCTGGAGCGCCATCTTCGCCGGTCACGCATTCCATTAACGCGACCAGTTCGCCCTGTGTACTGACACCGCGCACACGGTCTCCCACCACAACGCCTTCGGCAGCTTTCACGCGGTGACCATGGCGCACGCCTTCCACATCGTCCGGGCTGAGTTCGAGGGCAGGCCAATCGCCCAACGCCTCCGCGGCAGGAATCAAATATTGGTACCAGTTTCCGGCCTGGAAGGCTTCCTGCAATTTTCGCAGAGGCACCGCATCCCGCAGGGAGAAGCGTCCGCTTTTGGTGCGGCGCAAGCCAACAAGATACGCGCCGCAACCCAACTTTTCACCTAAATCGTTTGCCAGCGAACGGACATACGTACCGGATGAACAATGCACGTCAATGACGGCTTCCGGTGGCGCCCATTCAAGCACCTCGAGATGATGCACCGTGATCTTGCGCGGCTCCAATTCAACCTCTTCACCCTTGCGCGCCATTTCGTAGGCTTTGCGTCCCTGCACCTTGACAGCAGAGTACGGAGGCGGGGTCTGTTCGATCTCGCCAATGAACGTTTTCAATACATCTTCAAACTGCTGTTCGGTCACATTAATCGGCTGGTTGTCCTGTGTAAATTTTCCGTCCGCGTCAAAGGTATCGGTACTGCCACCCATGCGAATGATGGCTTGATATCTTTTATCCGAAGCGGAAACATATTCACTCAAGCGCACTGCCGGGCCCACTAAAATGACAAGTACGCCGGATGCGCGCGGATCCAATGTGCCAGTATGGCCTGCACGGCGCAGGCCGGTTCCGTTACGAATTGCCTGTACTACGTCATGGGATGTCATTCCAACGGGTTTATCCACAACCAGCACCCCTGATATGGCGTTCTTTACATCTTGACTGTTCACTCTTTCCTCCTTACAAAATTACGGTCCAATTATGACATAACTGTCTGATTTTATGGTTAAAGTCCCAACATGTCACGGGTTGTTTTTAGTACCAATGGCTGAATTTCGTTCAACACACCGGGGATATCTGCTCCGGCCGCCGCGGCATGGCCTCCCCCTTTGAAGTGTTTCGCCACTTGTGACACATCCATTCCCGGCTCCAATGCGCGCCACGAGACCTTAACATGATTGTCGCTTTGTTCAACGAACATCATACCCACTTTATTCCCATCAATTGCCGAGATCATGTTAATGAGGTCAGCATCATCGTTCCCGCTGTATCCTGCCCGTTTGCGGTCTTCGAGTGTCAGCGTCCCCCACACAATGCCGTTCTTATGTTCCATGCTAGAAAGCCCTGCGCCCCAATATTTTGCCGCCGGGAAGGATTTCTTGACAAGCGAACGCATGTGCAGGTCCGGCATGTCAATGCCGGTTTCCATCAGCGTTGCACACTGACGCAACGACTCGGGCGTTGTATTCGATGTTCGGAATCCAAGCGTATCAGTGATGATACCGGTCAACAAAGCCGCCGCAATGGGCCTGGTGATATTGAAGCCCCATTGCGGCAAATAATCGGTGAGTATGGCGGCGGTCGCCACCTCCTCCGCGTCTATCAGGTTGATTTTCCCAAATTTTTCGTTTGTTTTATGGTGGTCAATATTAATATCCGGTTGACCAAAATTTTCGAAGACTTTTCCTGTTCTTCTAAAATCCGCACAATCGACTGTAATGAAGGTATCGTGTTCACCGCCCGGTTCCTTGACGATCAGTTCACTGCCTTCCAGGTGTTTAAAGGACGATGGCACTCCATCCACAAGCACCATCTGCACAGATTTGCCGGCATCTTTGAGAGCCAGGCCCAAACCAAGCAACGAACCAATTGCATCACCGTCCGGTCGGACGTGCGATGCGATGACAACGCTTTTTGAGCTTTTTAGTCTTTCCCTTATGTCCCCTGATGCTTCATTTTTCATTCCGTTCAAATCCCTATCTACTGCTATGACGTTTCCTAAAGGAAACAAAGTTTATTTCGTTTTTCGTAAACCTGCAAGTGCTTTTTCTATACGATCTGCATTCTCAGGCGTCACATCCCAATGAAAACGGAGACGCGGAAAGGCGCGCAGCTCCACGCGTGAGGCGAGAGTCCGCCTGATGAAACCGGAGGCGGACTCAAGTCCCGCGAGAACGTCTTTGGAGCGTGAGACGCCCTCGACGGCGGAGACATAAATATCCGCATACGCCAGTTCCTTATCTATCTTAACGTCTGTCACATAGATTAGTTTCAGGCGCGGGTCGTTGATCTCGCGGATGAGCATCTCCGAAAGCTCCTCGCGGACGCGGTCGGCAATGCGTTGAAGACGGACACCGGATGGCATTTCTATTCCTTTACTATTCCAGAACGTAACAGATCAACTGGTCACCGACCTGGATATCTTTGAAGTTCTTGAAACCGACACCGCATTCGAAGCCTTGCCGGACCTCCCTTACATCATCCTTTTCGTGGCGGAGCGAACCCATGTCACCTTCATAGACGATGTCGGCGCCGCGATACAACCTGGCTTTTGCGTTGCGGCGCAGTTCACCATCAGTAACCCTGCATCCTGCAACCTTGCCAAACTTGGATGCAGTGAAAACAGCCAGCACCTGTGCACGTCCAATGACCTTTTCCTCGACAACAGGCTCAAGCATACCTTTGAGGGCTTTTTCGATGTCCTCGGTCATGCGGTAGATGATTTCATAGAGACGGATATCCACGCCTTCCTTTTCAGCGAGGCGGCGTGCAGAGACATCCGCCTGTACATTGAAACCGATCACGATGGCATTGGATGCAGAAGCAAGCATGATGTCGTTATCAGTGATGTTGCCGGTTTCTGAATACAGGATCTTGATGCCAATCTCGCCCTGGCCCAGTTTGTTCAACTCTGAGACAATGGGATCGAGCGACCCCTGCACATCCGCCTTGACGAGCAGGTTTAGTTCCTTGGTTTCACCCGCCTGAATATTGGCAAACAGGTCTTCAAGCGAAACCTTCTTTTTGGACTGCGTCAGTTCCTTGGCGGCATTCAGACGATCAGAAACAATGGCACGCGCCTCTTTATCCGAGTCGACCACATGGAAAATGTCACCGGCGGAGGGGACTTCGTTCAATCCCATCACGAGAACAGGCATGGAGGGACCCGCCTTCTTGACAGGTTTTCCCTTGTAATCGGACAGGGCACGCAATTTGCCGTGGGCTGTGCCTGCCACGACCACATCGCCCGAGGAAAGCGTCCCGTTTTGAACGAGAAGTGTGGCAATTACACCCTTGGATTTATCCAGTTCGGCTTCGATGACCGTCCCGATCACCTTGCCGGATGGATTCGCATTGATCTGCATATTATCCGCCACAAGCAGCGCGCCTTCGAGCAGGTCGTCAATACCCTGTTTCAATTTTGCAGAGACCGGGATGACCATCGTGTTGCCGCCCCATTCATCCGGCACCAGCTCCTGCTCGGCAAGTTGTTGTTTCGCACGTTCGAGGTTTGCATTGGCTTTATCCACCTTGTTCAACGCAACAATGATCGGCACACGCGCCGCTTTTGCATGGGCAATTGCCTCCTTTGTCTGAGGCATTACACCATCATCCGCCGCGACGACAAGGATGACAATATCTGCGCCCTGTGCGCCGCGTGCGCGCATCTGTGTGAACGCGGCATGTCCGGGCGTATCGAGGAATGTGATGGTGCGTCCCTTCATTTCGATCTGGTACGCGCCGATATGTTGTGTGATCCCCCCGGCTTCGCCTGCCGCCACATCCGTTTGCCGTATGGCATCCAGCAGGCTGGTCTTCCCATGATCCACGTGACCCAATATGGTCACCACAGGTGGACGGGATTTCAATTTTGACTTGTCCTCATCGGCGATCATCTGACGCCAGAGCGGAACCTCGCCCGTTTCGACAACCGTATCTTCTATAACCTCCGGCACAGCCTCAAAGCCGTATTCCCCCACTACAATCGCGGCGGTATCAAAGTCAACGGACTGGTTGATGGTAGCCATCACACCGTTCGACATCAATTTTTTGATCAGGTCAATGGGGCTTTTGCCAATCTTCTGCGCCAGGTCTCGAACAACGATATTACCCGGTAATTCAATCTTGTTTCCGTTATTACTCATGGGACCACCTCCACAATTCACAATCTCGTAACGAGCATATCCAGGCAGGATGCCTGGATTCCAGACAGGTCCCATGAACGTTCAAATGGTTACATGGTTACCCGCCATCTCCCGCACCCTCCGCATTCTGCGGCAGAGCGTTCATAAACTCTTCCAACTTTGCGCGCTCGTCCAGGGAGATTGTTGCCTTCAAGGCATGGGTAAGCGCGCCCTTCAAACCTCGTTCCCAACATTCGCGGCGGTCATGCAGGTAGGCTCCCCGCCCGGCAAGTTTACCGGTTGAGTCGATCCGTACGCCCTCGGCTGTACGCACAATGCGAATCATCGTCCGCTTGGGCAGGACTTCGCGACAGCCCACACACGTCCGCTGGGGCACATGTTTTACACGCTGGACAGGTTTCTTTTTAGGCACCTTCAGTCTCAGTACGAGGTTCTACCAGTTTTCTTCAAAACCATCACCGTCACGTTTGTGCTTCTTACGGCTGACTACTTCGCCGAGTTCCTCGTCGAACTCGAGCTCCACGCTCTTCTTCTTGCCTTTCTTGCCTTTCTTCTTGCCTGCCTCATCCTCTTCGCTCTCAGTACCAGTGGATTGGAAGATCTCAGGCTTCATGGAGAAGAGTTCATCGAGGGAGACGCCATCCTTATGACCTTCGTCCTCCCCTTCCTCTTCTTCGAGATGCTTTTTCGCTTCTTTCTTAGCCGGAGCTTGTTTCTCGGCAACCGGCACTTCCTCCAGCGGGACCGCTTCCACAATAACTGCCGCCGCTTCTGGCTGGATCTCAGCCACAACCTCAGCAACAGATTCAGATACCGGCTTGGGCTCAGGTTCAACCACCAGCCCTGCGGGAGGCGGCTCAGGGAATGTCAGCACGGCAAGCGACTCTTCAATGTTCTGAATGGCTTTCGGGCCAACTCCGGGCAATCCAAGCACGCTGTTTGGGTCGAGTTTCATCTTAACCATCAAACTACCGACTGTTTCAATACCGGCTTCGGTCAAGATGTTGAAGACATGCTCCTTGATGCCAGCCTGCTCGAGAGGCATCTCGAACGCGGCGGCAGGAACACCCGCCTGCTCGGCGAGAGACACATCGCCCTCCGCCACGCGGACTGCTTCCGCCTTCATCTCGCTCGTGCGGCGTTCCACACGGTCTACGAACTTGGCGAGCATCTCATACTCTTCCGGCGTGACCGGGCGGTTTTCAGCCTTCTTGGCAAGCACTTCCTCAATGGAAGAAATGGACTCGACCGCATTGGGCATCAACGCGGCAAGTTCAGGATCGTTCTGTAATTTGACAATGGTATCCGCCGCGGCTTCAATTGTGGACTTGATGTCAATGCGCCAGCCGGTCAGTTTCGCGGCGAGGCGCGCATTCTGCCCATCACGCCCGATTGCAAGACTCAACTGGTCCTCGCCCACAACAACTGTCGCTGTACGGGCGCCTTCCACTTCCGCAAGATACACACCGGCAACGCGTGCCGGGCTGATCGCCTTGGTAATATACACCATGGGATCCTGATCCCATTGGATGATATCTATCTTCTCATCGTGCAATTCCTTCACGATGGCTTGAATGCGCACGCCCTTGATGCCCACACACGCGCCGACCGGGTCAATGCCCGGCTGTGTTGCAGAGACAGCCACCTTGGCACGCGCACCAGGTTCACGTGAGATGGCGCGGATCTCGACCACACCGTGATAAATTTCAGGGACTTCGTTCTCGAGCAGACGTCGCAGGAAGTTGCGGTGTGCGCGCGAAAGAATGATCTGCGGACCGCGCGGTCCATCCTTCACTTCCATCACCACGGCGCGGATGCGGTCATGGACCTTGAAGCGCTCGCCAGGGATTCTCTGGCTGGCAGGTAGTGTTCCTTCCGCCTTCATATCGAGGCCAATCGTTGTGGTCTGAGCATTTGTTGCCTGCACAATGCCACTGATGATCTCGCCTACCTGACGTTCGAAATACTGCATCTGGTTGGAACGTTCCGCCTCACGGATACGCTGTTGAATGACCTGTCGTGCGGTCTGCGCGGCTACACGTCCGAAATTCGCAGGCGTGGACTCAACGATGACCATATCGCCAAGCTGCGCTTCGGGATTGACCTTGCGCGCCTCCTCAAGCAGGACTTCGGTCTTCGGCTCGATGATGTCTTCAACCACTTCCTTCTCAGCAAAGACCATCACTTTACCGGAGTCAGGGTCAATCTTGGCTTCCACATGCTGGGCGGCAGACGCGCTGACAGCCCGTCGATAAGCTGAAACCATCGCGGATTCGATCGCGGAAATGATCACATCCTTGGAAAGTTGTTTATCTTCCAACACATCGTTGAAAGCCAGGGAAAATTCGTTCTTAGCCATGCCAGTTGCTCCGTATACTCCTTATTACAAGCAGAAAAGTGGGGGGCGCCCACTTCTCGGTGTGTTCGGTAATCAGTTCGACGTGCGCCAGTATTTTAGCACGGGGCAATAAAAGATGCAAGATATAATTATTCCCATGAATCAACGAAACTTCGATAAAGCCGCTTTGCGCGGTGAACCGTCCTATGTATGGCGGGCGGGACAGCAACGCAGGCTCGACATGATCATCCATGCCGCTGGTGAACGCATCAAGGGGAATATCCTCGAAAACGGATGCGGAATCGGCATGTACGTCGAACACCTCTCCCCCTTTGGTGGGACTGTTATCGGCTTGGAATACGACTTCGAGCGCACCGTCGAGGCACGGATCAATTCTCCACACATTCTCAATGCTGCCGGGGAATTCATCCCGCTTCCCTCCTCGACGTTTGACCTGATCCTCAGCCATGAAGTGATCGAACACGTACAGGATGACCGCGCCGCGATAAGTGAGATGATCCGCGTACTCAAGCCCGGCGGACGGGCCGTCATCTTTTGCCCGAATCGCGGTTATCCCTTCGAGACACACGGGGTTTACTGGAGGGGGATATATCATTTTGGCAACAAGTTATTCGTAAATTATTTACCGCGCGCATTGCGCGACAAACTTGCCCCGCATGTGCGCGTCTATTCCAAACGAGATATGCAAAAACTATTTGATGGTTTGCCCGTCAAATTCGTTGAGCGGGCGACCACCTTCGGCGCGTATGACAACATCATCGCACGGTTTGGAGTCTTTGGAAAAATCCTGCGCGGTGTTTTGCAGTTCCTGGAAAAAACGCCTCTGAAGATCTTTGGGCTGTCCCATTTTTGGGTTGTGGAAAAATCGTAGAGGTCGGCCATGCTCGATAAAAATCAATTTGAACGAATCACACTCGCCATGCCTTTTTTACAACGGGCAGATGCTTCACTTGTCAACGAGTTGAAGAAACATGCACAATTCGCAAAAATCCCTGCGGGACATGATGTTTTCGTGGACGGTGACCGCGTGGATGGCATTGCATTGCTTCTCTCAGGAATAGTACGCGTCTACAAGATTGGCGAAACGGGGCGCGAGATCACGTTGTATCGTTTTGGTTTGGGGCAGAGTTGTATCCTGAGCGCAAACGCAATTTTGAGTCAGAAGTCCTTCCCAGCCATTGCCACAGTGGAGGAGGATGCCGAAGCGGTGATGATCCCCGCGGATATGTTTCGGGAGTGGGTAAACAAATACGATCTATGGCGCGAGTTCGTTTTCGACCTGCTTTCCGAACGTCTCTCGACGGTCATGGCGGTTGTAGATGAAGTGGTTTTCAAACGCATGGATCGCCGCGTGGCTTCGTTGTTGGTGAATCAGGCCAGAGTCCAGAACCCGATGCGTGTTACTCACCAGGAAATTGCCGCAGAGCTGGGAAGTTCCCGTGAGGTGATCAGCCGCATCCTGGAGGATTTTTCCAAGGAGGGATTGATCGAATCGGGGCGGGGGACGATTGAAGTGCTGGATTTTGAAGGCTTGGAATCCCGCTCCACTATGTGACTTTGTCACAGACGGGATTCGGTAAATCTCCTATAATGTGGGCATCAAAACCAATAACCAAAGGAGATTTTTCAATGAAACGCAATATGTCCAATACCGACCGCATCATCCGTGTTATTCTCGCCGCCCTGTTCGCCTACCTGTATTTTGGCGGCGTGGTGACCGGCACACTTGGCATCATCCTGCTCGTGCTGGCGGGTGTATTCACGCTGACCGCCGTTGTGGCGTTCTGCCCGTTGTATGCACCCTTCAAGATCAGCACGTT
>DATIUT010000297.1:0-7042 GCA_035466615.1 Anaerolineales bacterium
AAAGATCAATGACCTGGTTCAAAAATTTGTCGGCAATAACCGTCCGGTGCCGAAATTTCTGAAAAAATACGGCATCTGGATCATCGACGCGCTCTTCATCTTCATCACCTGGAGCGACCATGTCTTTGGTGTCGTGGAAAACCCGCTTGGCTCTGGCATCCTGATGTTGACGCTGACCACCGGCGTGGTTGTCTCCGGCGCGTTTTATGAGCGCCGTACGTTTTGCCGCTATGTGTGTTTCCTTGGTGGGCTGTCTGGCAACTATGCCCGCAACGGCATGTTGAGCCTGCGCGGCACGCCCGATATATGTGCGACCTGCACGATTGCCGCCTGCTACAAAGGCACCGACCAATCCGCACCCTGTCCCTTGTTTGAATTCCCCAAGACCATGACTTCCAGCGCCAACTGTGTGCTATGCGCGGAATGTATCAAAGGTTGCCCCAACAATTCGATTCAATTGACCCTGCGTCCACCCACAAAGGAATTGTGGTTCATACGCAAGCCGAAGATGGAAGAGGCGTTTCTCTCCGCAGTGATCATGGGCATTGTGTTCGTGCAAAATGTGACCATGCTGGAGGTATGGGAGGGCATGCTTAAGTGGCTCGAGCAGGTGACAGGCACAACCAATTATGCGGTAACCTTCAGCATCACATTTGCCATCTCAATAATCATCCCGGTACTCCTGCTTGGTCTAACCTCCTGGATCGCAGGCAAGTTTAACAAATCCAGTCTGATCGAAAACTTCACCCGCTTCGGTTATGCCATTATCGCGCTGGATATGGCTGGTCATATTGCCCATAACCTGTTCCACCTGTTAGCGGAGGGTAAGTCGATCTTCTACACTGCCCTTGGACTCTTTGGGATGGAAGTTCATGGCGCATCACCCGCCATCCTGGGCATGGAAGCCATTCAACTCCTGCAATTTGGCTTGATCGCGCTTGGTTTCATTGGCTCGCTCTATACTGCCTATCGGATTGCCAAGTCCAACCACCCAGATGGAAAAGTGTGGGGGACCTTTGCGCCCTACGCCGCGTTGATGGTTGTGCTGACGGTCATGAACATTGTTCTCTTTACCCTGCCGATGGCAATGCGCATGTAATCAAATTCAAATCTTTTTCGAGGAGAAATCTCATGGATCAAAATTGTCATGTCGAACCCATTCAAAAAACCGTCTTGGATAGTGTGCTAAAAAATGCAGACACAACCCTGCTGGCAGTTTCCGGGATGGGTTGCCTGAATTGTGCCGCCCGTGTAAGAAATGGACTTGTCTCCCTGGAAGGTGTTCACAATGCCGAGATCTATCTGGACACAGGATTGGCAGAAGTGTATTTTGACGGTAGCAAGGTCACTCCAGAAATGCTGATCTATGCCGTTTCTGGCGCCGGTAATGATGGGCAGCATCATTATGAAGCAGAGGTCGTGGCGCGATCATTCCGTATAGAATCCAGGTGATGTTCATCATAAGCCATTTGGCGTATATCTCTATCCGCCGTACTGCGCTGGAGATAACTTAATTGTCAGACTACTATTGAGCCATCCGAACACGGAGGCTCAATATGTTTTCAAGAGCAAACAAGTTTATTTTCCTGTTGATTGTCCTTGCGCTGGTTGGCACAGCAATTTCAGCCTGTTCCACAGCAAGTTCAAATGAAGTCCATCTGGTCATGACCCCACTCGATCAAATGCCGATGGATGTTCAATCCGCGCCTGTGGCAGTTCAGGAAGCCTATCAATTCAACACGGCAAACCCTGACATCATGCAGGACATTCCCTGCTATTGTGGATGTGGCGATATTGGGCACGCCTCCAATTACGATTGCTATGTCTCGGATGTGGACGCCAGCGGAAGGATCACATTCGACAACCACGCGCTTGGCTGCTCCATCTGTGTGGACATCACCCAGGATGTGATGCGCATGTTGAGGGATGGAAAAACTCCGCAGGATGCCAGGGCATATATAGACGCGACCTATTCCAAATACGGACCTTCCAACATCCCCTAACCTCATGCGCTTTCGCTTCTCTCTTCTCCTCTTTGTAATGGCTGGACTGGCGGTGGCATTCGCGCCCTTGCCAGTTCCCGCCATTGCGCCTCAGGGGCGGACCTTTCAGGTTGATGCACGCCAATTTGCCTATTCTCCCGCAGAACTGAAAGTCAATACAGGCGACACCGTGACCATTCAACTGGTCAGCACAGATGTCGTGCATGGGCTTTACGTGGATGGCTACGATGTTTCCGTCGAAGCCGACCCGGGTCAGTCTGCAACCTTGACCTTCGTTGCCGACAAACCAGGATCCTTCCGCTTCCGATGCAATATCACCTGCGGAGCCATGCACCCATTCATGATTGGCAGGTTGACGGTAGGAACAAATCATTGGCTCTTCCGCTCCATTGGTCTGGCTGCCCTTGCTGTTATGGGTGTCATGATTTCGATAAAACCAAAAGCATAATTCCAACATGGCAAAGATTGAACTTACCCGTACTCCCTTCATAAAGAATGTGCTCAAAAACCGTTACCCTCAACTGGCGGTCTTTATTGTCATGCTGGCCGGGTATATCTTCGCCATCCTTGCAGGGCTTATCGGCACACCTGTTGGTAGCCACAACTTCAGTATTGTCTTCGTGTGGATCGCGTGGTGGGCAATCTTGATTCTTGTAGCAGTTCCATTCTTTGGGCGTGGATGGTGTGCAGTCTGCCCTATCCCGCTTCCAGGAGAATGGTTGCAGCACGGCGCAGTATTGAGTCCTCCCGATAAAAGACCGAAATGGCTCAATCTCCGCATGCCAAAGATGTTCCGCAATATTTGGCTGCAGAACATTTCATTTCTCCTTCTTGCTCTCTTCAGCAGCGTTTTACTCACCACCCCCAATATCACAGGGATCGTGCTTGCCGTCATGCTCTTTGCCGCCATCGGGTTGAGCACTATTTTTGAGCGCCGCGCCTTTTGCCGCCATCTCTGTCCCGTTGGCGGATTTATTGGTTTGTATTCCCAAACCGCGCCCATTGAATTGCGGATCAAAGACAAACAAGTCTGTGCGGCCTGCAAAGGCAAGCCCTGTTACAACGGTTCACAGGCTGGCTATGGTTGTCCGTGGGATGTCTTTCCTGGCGGCTTGACCAGGAACACCTACTGCGGCTTATGCATGGAATGTATCCGCACCTGCCCGCACGACAACATCGCCGTCAACTTGCGTCCATTCTCCGCCGATCTTGCCAAGCCTTCCACGCGTATGGATGAAGCATTCAAAGCCTTCATCATGCTCGGCGCGGCGATGATCTATGCGGGCGTCCTGCTCGGTCCGTGGGGCTTGTTCAAGGATGCGGCATATAACGTTGGTTCAAGCGCATGGTTTATCTATGCCGTCATTTTTCTTGCAATGATCTTTGTGATTCTGCCTGGATTCTTTACACTTGGTATTCTAAAAACAAGAAGTGTTCTCCCGCTTAAGCAACGTTTTGCTTCTCTCTCCACCGCGCTCATTCCGCTCGGCTTGATGTTCTGGGTTGCTTTTAGTCTGTCATTCGTCCTCACCAATGCTTCCTACATCCTCGCCGCGCTCTCCGACCCACTGGGTCTTGGATGGAATCTTTTCGGCACGGCGAATATTGCATGGCAACCCATGCTCACTTCCATTCTCGCGCCTGCGCAAATATTGGCGTTGGTTGGCGGCTTGATCTGGTCCGCCCGCACTGCGCAAAAAGCCGCCAACGAAGTGAATGTTTCATCCCTCCCTGTGATCGTTTACTGTTTTATCACCACATCCCTCATGCTTTGGCTATTGCTATGAAACGCTCCGAACTCTTCTCCCGTATCCTGATTGTCACGGGAATTCTGCTCGCAGTTGGCGCGCCGTTGATCCTCTGGTCTCGTACACCTTTGGTCCACGCACGCATGGCGGAGGCTGGCGGCTGGAATCCCGATGTCATTCAGGCGGAAGCCGGCAAGCCCCTTCATCTAAAGATCACCTCCGATGATGTGGTACATGGTTTCGCGGTTGGTCAGATGGATATGCAAAGCGTTGACATCCTCCCCGGCAAAGTCACTGACATCACACTGAATTTCGACAAGCCCGGGATTTACACCTTCTACTGCACGCGCTGGTGTGGACTCAATCACTGGCGGATGCGCGGCACGATAGAGGTCAGCGGTTCACCATCGGATCCTTCGACACTCCCTTCGGTCGCAGGACAGCGCCCGGAGCCTGCCACTGCCCCCCTCTACGTTTCCCTCAACCTCGACCTCGATGCTCCGCATGACGCGCCCGTTGTACCAAATGAAAAGCCTTCAGCGATCAGTGGTCAATTACTGAAAACGAATTTACCAATTGACCGGTCTGCTGAATACTATCGCTCTCATTCACCCTATCAAGTATTCACTGATGTATCCGCCACATCCCTGACCGAATCCCAACGCTGGGATGTGGTTGCTTTCATTTGGCAATCCAACACCTCGCCCGAATCTCTTGCCAATGGAAGGCAACTTTATGCCCAAAACTGCGCCGCGTGTCATGGCGAGAACGGTGCAGGAGACGGAGTCTTTGCCGACGACCTGGCGACAGCAGGCGAGTCCTCCATGCAAACGATGGAAGGCGCAATGGACATGGTGATGCAAAGCCCTGTGAATTTCACCGATCCACGACGAATGTTCGGTGCAAGTCCTGCATTGTTGCAAGGGAAAATTCTGCGCGGCGGCATGGGCACAGGCATGCCCATGTGGGGTTCGATCTTCACCGAAGAACAAATCTGGGACCTGATCGCATATCTTTACTCGTTCCAGTTTGAATATCCAAAGTAAGGAGGCTCTATGAGCAAAAAACACAAGAGACGGAAACAAAGGCAAAAGTTTCCGTGGATGCTTCTGGCGCTGGGTGGGGCGTTCGTTGCCCTTGCCATAATTCTTTTCGCACGCCAGGGCGGTGACCGGGGCGGAACACCCTCCGTCGCGGTAGATCAGCAGAAGATCGATTACGGCGATGTGAAGTTTGGCGTCAATAAAACTTTTGCGATCCAAGTCACCAACACAGGTGATGGGACACTGCGTTTCAAAGAAGAACCATACATTGAAGTACTGGAGGGGTGCTGACCCCCCGAATTAACCATCGGTTCGATGGTGCTCAAACCCGGTGAAAGCACAATCGTCCAGTCGAGTGTCTTTATGATGCATGAAGGCATGGACGGTCCGCATAACTTTGCAGTTCATCTTAAAACGAATGACCCCAACAACCCAGATATGATTGTGAATGTGTTATCGAACTGGATACCCTAAACAAGGATTTCCACTATTTTCCGAAAGTCTCATAGATAAAATGGTTATCTATAAGACTTTTAGAATTATTGCATCATTAACTTTGGTCTATACTGCAAAGCCTCTGCCAAATGCGTGGATTGGATGTCTTCACTCCCCGTCAGATCAGCAATCGTGCGCGCCAGCTTCAGAATGCGATGATAGGCACGCGCTGAAAGATTCATCTGACTCATTGCCGCCCGCATCAAACTCTGACCTTCATCCTGCAACTTGCAAAATTGCCTGATCTCCCCGACACGCATATCTGCATTACAGACGATGTCGGATGAACCGTTAATTAAGAACCGCTTGTTTTGTATATCGCGTGCAGTTTGGATACGCGCCCGAATCGACTTGCTCGATTCACCTGTACGATCCCCGCTCAACTTTTCATAATCCACTCTTGGAACTTCGATGTGGATGTCAATGCGGTCCAACATGGGACCGGAAATACGTTTCTGGTATTTGGTCACAACAGGAGCCGCACAAGTACAAGGTTTGAGCGAGTCACCATAATAGCCACATGGACAGGGGTTCATTGCAGCAATGAGTTGAAAGTTTGCGGGGAAGGTCAACGATCCCTTGGCGCGGCTGATGGTGACGACTTTATCCTCCATCGGTTGGCGCATCACTTCAAGGACGCGTGTGCCAAATTCAGGGAACTCATCCAAAAACAAAACACCCCTGTGCGCCAGTGATATTTCTCCAGGCTTCGGCATGTTGCCCCCACCCACCAATCCTGCGTGACTAATGGTGTGATGTGGAGATCTGAAGGGTCGGTTCTTGATCAACGGCGTTCCAGGCGGGAGTTGGTCTGCCACGGAAAAGATGCGCGTCACATCCAGCGATTCTTCGATGGACATTTCAGGCAAAATTCCGGGCAGGGCGCGGGCAAGCAATGTCTTTCCGGCGCCGGGGGAACCGACCATCAGAACATTGTGTCCACCGGCCGCGGCAACTTCCAGGGCGCGTTTGACGTGTTCCTGCCCTTTTATCTCGCTAAAGTCTGTTGGGGTGAAGAGCGGCTCGAGGGTATCGTCGCTGGAGGGTTGACAAGGCTC
Organism: Anaerolineales bacterium; assembly: GCA_035466615.1. Lineage (GTDB taxonomy): Bacteria > Chloroflexota > Anaerolineae > Anaerolineales > Villigracilaceae > Defluviilinea. The sequence goes on from DATIUT010000297.1 coordinate 6,348, forward strand.
GATCAAACGGCGGCCAGACAAATGGTCGTACAGATCCGCAAGCGTTCGGACGGGATACACTTCCAAGCCAGGAATCAAAGCCGCTTCGGGCGCGTCGGATTCAGGGACGAACATCCGCTTGAATCCATTGGCGCGAGCTGTAGCAGCCATCGGTAAAATGCCGCGCGTATGACGGACGACACCATCGAGCGAGAGTTCGCCGACAACAAGCGTATTTTCGACAACCTCCGGCGGCAGACGGCCCGAGAGGATAATCACACCGAGCGCGATGGGCAGATCGTAGGCAGGACCTTCCTTGCGGATGGAGGCGGGCGAAAGGTTGACAACGATCCGGTGGCGGGGGAAATGCAGGCCGGCATTCTTGACAGCGGTCTGCACACGCTCGCGGCTCTCCTGCACGGCGGCATCGGGCAAGCCGACGATGATGATAGCGGGCAGTCCGTTGGAGTAGTCCACTTCGACTTCGACGATGACGCCTTCCAACCCGATCACGGCACAGGAAAATACGCGCGCTAACATGGCAGGGAGTTTAGACGAGGCGGGGTGAAATGTCAATTGAAGAATTACAAAATTGGAGATGACCCTTACAGGAATAGTTTTCTACTGTTTATGGTAAACTTTGGCTCGCAAAATTAAACCTGTTTGCAAGGATAAATACATGGAATTTCCTGAAAAAACCATGATCTATGACAGCG
>DATIUT010000298.1:0-3889 GCA_035466615.1 Anaerolineales bacterium
CAATGCTTTTGTCGTTTCCTCAAGTTCCGTTTGCAGATCCAGTTCGCCACCGGATGGATTTTCCATTGTCATGTATTACTCCTGAGGTTTAATTGCTGTATCCTGCAACTTAACCCAACCGCGTTTTAATGCGTATACAACTGCCTGCGTACGATCTTCGACGCTGAACTTACGCAAGATGGATGTGACATGGTTCTTTACTGTTTGATGACTGATCCCCAGCAGGTTCGCAATTTCCTTGTTGCTCATGCCACGCACCACGCATGACAGGACTTCCATTTCACGATCAGAAAGTGGGTGAAAGGGGGATCCGGGTTCACTATAAGATCTGCGGGCCCCCTCCATTTGCTCATCTATCCATGTATCCAGTTCACGGCGATTGAAGATATTGCCAGCGACGGCAAACTTCCCTTCCGCAACAGCCCGGATGGTCCGTGCCAGGACATCGGGTTGGATCTCCTTGGCACAATAACCTGCCGCGCCAGCCAGCATCGCATGGATCGCCTGTTCAATATCGTCATAACCTGTCAATAAGATCACACGAGTCGGCAAATGATCAGACGTGACTTGATGAGTCACCTGTTGACCGTTCATCTCCGGCATATTCACATCAAGAACAGCAATCATGGGTTGAAGTGAACGGATTTGATTGATCGCCTCTTCGCCGTTCGAGGCTTGGGCAAGAATATGGAAGTCCTTCTCCAGTGATAATGCGTCCATAACACCCTGGCGAAACAGCGGATGGTCATCTGCAATGAGCAGTGTTATCTCTTTCATCTGTAGCCTGATCCCTGAAATTTAGATTGGTCTTGACGGGAGTATAGCACAGTCGTCCCGGACGGGCAATTAAACAATTGCAAAACACATATCAGTTTCGTTATAAGCATCATCGCCAACGGTAAACAGACATGTTGTCATCGAACGGGAACCTGGCCAGCCCACCTCGAAAAACAGCGCTACGCCCCTCGACCAACCGTGGATACCAACTTGGAAAAGTAACCAAGTATTCCGCACTTGTGGAGTCCAAGTATTTCGCCAGCTTTGCCTCATCACGAATGAACGGGACAATTTCCGGCGTGATCAAGCCGGCAAGGTCAACAAACGGATTTTGCGTAAAGTATCCAATCGCGCCAATGTCATGAACTGCCAACACCGTATCTGCGGGTAGATTTTCATTTATCCATTGAGCCGTCCGCACCATCTGGGTCTCGATCAAGACGACATCCCGGGCATTTTGATTCGCTCCCACCCACTGGAAAGCAATAACCAAAACGACTAACAAAGTCCGCCACACAAGGGAGATACGCTGGTTCGCCTTTGAAGAGGAGATATACCCCATCATGCCGGCCATTCCCCATAGATAAAGGATTGGAAACGCAGGAAGAATATATCTTCCATGTTGGTAGGCAGGCAGGCGCATGAAATAGATGCCAACATAACCAAGGAACCAGATCAGCCCGGCAATTGCACCCCAATTTTTCCCGCGGACAATACCATAAATTTGCAAGAACAGTCCCGGCACGAGAACTACAAACGGGCTTGCGATTACTGGAAGCATATAGTCCATCAATCGATCGGATATCATTTTGGACAGCCAATACTCCGCATACTCCGCCTGCTTGGCATAAAATGTGTTCGGCATCGGTGTTCCTGAAAGCGCCAGATTGAAAAGCAAGTAGAAAACAAACAATATCCCAAAACCAATAAATATCTCCACCAATGCCCTGCCGCGCGATTTAAGGGTTTTCTCCTGCAGGAATGCGGTGAATAAAACAGGACCCAACAGAGTCAAACCATCAGGGCGGACCCAAACACTTAGACCGGTGAGCAAGCCCAAGGTAAGGTATTGAGGCGAATTTTCCATCAACATGCCAAGAACGATCAGAATGATCAATCCATGCAGGAGTGTTTCCATGCCGGAAGTTGCAGACCATGTCAAATGCCATGCAAGAGCAATGAACAATCCAACCCAGGGAATTTTAGATTGATATGATTTGACGACCCTGCGTGCGATGTTTTCTGCACGAATCCCCATCATGCTCAATGCCACCCACCCGAGAAAGTATGCCCAAGCATGAGGCGGGAGACGGAACAAATATCCAATGGAAAGCAGAACCGTCCATAACGGAGATGTGGAACCTGCCGATTCTGCACCGGGACGAAACGCCCACTCACCATATTCGATAAAGTTGCGCGCGTATGTGAGATGAATCCATGTATCGTCGAGCGGAAACCCGATGCGATATGTAAGCGCGCTGACGATCAAAAAAAAACCAACGCCGATCAGCGCCGCGAGTGAAATCAAGAGGCGCGGGTCAACGCTCGAAATTAATGATGTAAAGTTTCGCTTCATCCACCTCTCCCAAATAAGTGAACGCGTCATTGTCTTCCGGGTTGTCGTAGAGATCCTGGATCCACTCAAATGTGCCGGTGCCTTCCAACACGAGCAGACCCGCGCCGTATCGTTCGGCAACTTGCAGGATGACCGTCTCCTCGCCATAAGGCAAAGCAATTGCAGGACGCCCGGAACTGATGTAATACCCCGGCGGATTGCGGACGATCACACCAACCTCGGGGCTGATCCCGCTATCAATAAATATTTGCTCCACCGACGTATATACTCCGTCTTCACTTGCCCATTCACCAAAGACACGCAGGTTGACCAAATAGTAGGTCATGAACGCGGCAAGGATGACAAGCATTCCCTGAAAGACGACATAGGCATTATCAGCGAACATCCCGCGCCGACGCGCCGCAGCAATCACAATGTTCAAGCCAACTGGAGCCGCCACCCACCACAACGGCTGGAATGCCGCACCCGCATGAAAGAAACTCCCGCGTGCACCGGCGAACGGGAAGACGAATGTCATCACAAAGAACAGGATCAGCCAGCCTGTTAATGCGATCTTTGTACGGAACTCTTTTCTCAATTCCCATAATCCGATAAGAATAAATGGGAACAGAAAAATCCCGCCTTGTGCAGCAAATGTATTTCCTGCATTGGAATTCAAAGCCTTGAGGCGATCTTCCATTGCGGCGGACCAGCCAGCATTTAAAAATCCTTCGCGGGTGATGCTGTCAGCGGGATAACTGAATGTCTGGTTATAGTTCTCGAGCCAAAACAGACGTCCGCCGCCGGGGGTCATGAAAGAACCGAACAATGTGTAATTGCGGTAATGCCACCCGCCCATCACAATGAAATAGCCAAGGAATGCAAGCAAGCCTGCCGGAACAATCAAGATGAACCATTCCTTGAACGAGTTCTTCGTCCCATCTTCTTTATTAGTCGCCTTCCACATCACAGTGAGACCGGCAAGCCCCAACCAAAGCAGGCCATCGCTACGCGCGAGGGTCATAAAGCCAGAGAGCGCGCCGAGCGAGAATGGAATCCACTTTTGTTTGCGAGGTGCGAGAAACAGGAATGCCGCGCCGGACAACATGAAAAGCGCGTAATTGTCCGGGACAGGCATGAACGGAGCGTAATAAAGGGAAAAGATGGATAGCAGACCTGAGACGGTCGCGAGAAGGTGATTGCGGGAAATGTCGAATGCCAGAATCGCTGTCAGCAACGGGACGCAGGCAGAAAGAAGAATGAATGGAAGGCGCCCAGCGGCGTAGGTGGTTTGGCCGGCAAACCACATCCCGATTGCCGAGACGATGGATGCAAGAGGCATCCAATAGGTGTGTGAGGGATGCGGGAGTCCCTGTGGGTCATCCAAATAATTCCAAAGGTATGGTTCGTTGAAACCATTGCCTTTTGCCAACTCGACACCGCCTGCAAAATAATAGTCGGCGTCCATATAGCCAGGGAGGTGTTGAAATCTTGAAATCGTAAATGGGACGATCAAACCAACAATAAAAAGGATTACATAATGACGCCAGTTCATTT
>DATIUT010000299.1:0-11278 GCA_035466615.1 Anaerolineales bacterium
CCATATGTTACCTACATAGCTTCCCTAAGTTCACGTTATTCCGAATATTCAATTGTTATCTTGCATATACCAAAACTTTGGCGTCAACCCTGCCTGCTATTTCAAACGGACTCTATCACGGACTCGCGGACGGGAACGGACGTGAAAACCTGCAACCTCTGACCTTCTAACTTGCCAACCCTTTCAAAATCTCTTCCGCTCTGTCTATTCTAACCACTTTCTCCGCCACCATCTGCGCGGCGACTTTTTCGATCAAGTCCCCGCTTGCGCCTGCGGCAATGGCAACCTGCCGTGCGTGTAGCGACATGTGTCCGCGCTGGATGCCTTCGGTGGCGAGGGCGCGCAGCGCTGCCATGTTTTGGGCGAGACCAACTGACACAATAATTTCAGCAAGTTCGGAGGCGGTTTTCACTCCCATGAGTTTGACCGCGGCTTGCGCGGCAGGATGGACCTTGGTCGCGCCGCCGACGATTCCCACCGCCATTGGCATTTCGAGCGTACCGACGAGGTCGCCGTCCTTGTCCTTGCCCCAGGTGGATAATGAAGTGTATTTACCTGAACGGGCGGCATAGGCATGTGCGCCCGCTTCGGTGGCGCGCCAGTCGTTGCCTGTGGCGATGACGACCGCATCCACACCGTTCATGATGCCCTTGTTGTGAGTGGCGGCCCGGTACGGGTCGGAAGCCGCAAACGCCCAGGCTTCGATGATCCCATCACGGACTTTTGTACCTGAGAAATCGTCAAATCCCAATTCGTTGACGGGAATTGTACAACGCGCACGAGCAAGGCGATGATCTGCAAGATTGGAGAGGATGCGGAGATGAACACGTCCTCCCGTGATGGCTTCAATATGAGGTGCCAGCCGTTCGCAAGCCGTATTGACCGCGTTCGCTCCCATCGCATCACGCACGTCATAAATAAGATGAACGACGAGGAACGGTCCGATGGGGGATTCGCTGATTACACGGACTTCCAGATTGCGCGCTCCTCCGCCAAACTTTTTGAGGACAGGGTCGACCGAGTCCGCTTCAGCAAGGAGTTCTGCTTTGTGCTCCAACAGGGAAAGTTGGGCCAAATGTACGTTTTGCAGGTCGAGCACTTGCATTTGCCCGATCATATGCGGTTCGGTGGTGGTGGCTTTGAATCCGCCACCGATGCGGGCAAGTTTCGCCATAAATGAAGCGCCTGCAACAACGGAAGGTTCTTCGATTGCCATTGGTACGAGCACGTCTTTGCCGTTGACCTGAAAATTGAGTGCTATACCAAGCGGCAGGCTATGCAGGCCAATCACATTTTCGATCATGTGGTCGGCGGCTTCAGGGGAGAGCCCGCCTGTGGTCCACGCGGACAGGTTTTCGGGAGCCTGACCTGCCGCGTCCGCCAGTTGGGCGCGTCGGTCTTCGAGGGTCATGTTGTAAAATCCGGGAATGCGGGAAGTTGTCATGGGTTCACCTTTGGCACTATTGTATTCTCATCCTCCTCCAAAATCTATCATATTTTATGGGATAATATCGAATATGTTATTGACCAGAGAGCAATTACAGGAACGGCTGATTGCATTGCATCAGGCCAGCCTTGAGTTGGTGAAGGATGTTTCGTTGGAAACATTGCTCGAGCGCATTGCAACGGTTGCCTGTGAGCAGGCAGATGCGCGTTATGCCGCGTTGGGGGTGTTGGATCACCATGGAAAATTGGAGAAATTCATCTCAGTTGGGATGACCGGCAAGGAAATCAAGAGAATCCCGCACCCACCCCAGGGACAAGGTTTGATCGGTGCGTTGATGAACTCGAAGGAGCCGTTGCGGGTGCCCGTGATCAAGGAGCATCCGCAGTCGGTTGGGTTCCCTGTACATCACCCTCCCATGCGGTCGTTTTTGGGAGTTCCGATCCGGACGGGCGACAGGCAATTGGGGCAGATCTATCTCACGGAAAAGAGGGATGCGCCCGAATTCACTGCTGATGATGAAAAGATCATCCAAATGCTCGCCGCGTATGCCGCAACTGCCATTTCGAACGCGCGCTTGTACGAACAAATGCGGGAACGTGACATTGCACTGACGCGCCGTAACGTGGATATGGCTCTTCTGAACGGCATCGCCTCCACGCTGACTTCCAGCCTGGAACTGGACGAAATACTGAATAAAACCCTCGGGCTTGTGATGAACTACATGCGGGTGGAGGCGGGTGAGATCTTCCTTTTGGAGGAGGATCGCAAGTCCTTGCGTATGGTTCTGCACCGCGGGCAGGCCGCCGAGGCCTTCTGGACGCGAAACGTATTCAAGGTGGGGGATGGTTACATCGGGGTTGTTGCGGAAACCCGCAAGCCGGTCGTCAGTACCGACCTTGCCAATGATGTCCGTTTTTTGCGTGAAGCGGTTGTAAAGGCGGGTTTTCACCAAATTGCGTGTATTCCCCTGCTTTCGGGTGATAATTTGATGGGAGTGATGAGTGTTGCAACGCTTGGTGTAGAGCCTATAGACGACCGAAACGTCGAAATGATGGCGGCAGTTGGGAATTGGGCTGGTTTGGCGATCGAAAACGCACGTTTACATTCCAATGCACGGCGGCTTGCCGTATTGGAGGAAAGAGAACGCATTGGCATGGATCTGCATGACGGCATTATTCAGTCCATTTACGGGGTGGGTTTATCGCTTGAGAATGCTTTTCATTCCGTTGATGAAGATCCCGATGACGCCAAAAAGCTCGTGCAACATGCCATTAACGGACTGAACCAGGCGATTCGCGACCTTCGATCCTATATTTTGGACTTAAGACCGCGTCAATTGGGGAATGACGGCTTGATGAGCGGCATAAAACGCCTTATTTCAGAGTATCGAGCCAATACATTTTCCGATGTTCATGTCACAGAACCCGAGTCAGACCTGAAAGATCTCCCGCAAGGCCATATTTTGACACTATTTCACATATGCCAGGAGGCTTTAGCCAATTCGGCGAAGCATGCCAAGGCGAAAAGAGTCCAAATTGCAGTCTGGGCAACCGATGAACGCGTGCTAATGGAGATCGCCGACGATGGAAAAGGCTTTGATATGGTGGCAATGAACGCCAACATTGGTCATGGATTGGCAAACATGCGTACGCGTGCGCGCTCGATGGGTGGTGATGTGGATATATCGTCCGCTCCAGACGAAGGAACCACCATTCTTGCATGGGTTCCTCGTGACGCGCGTCAATAAAACGTCATCCAAAAAGATTCTTTAATGTTGAATCACAGAATCCTGAGTCTCGTTAACAAGTCATTCATGGAATCCTATGACGCGTTTCTTTAAGAACGAACATCCATACCTGCAGTACTGCTGATAATTCGGCCGCTTAACCCCATATGTGGGGGTGTGGATAACTTTCCGAAGGACACTTGGCTGGAACGAGTGTTCTATGAAAGGTCATCAATAAAAAGTTTTACGCGTTGAATCTTTAACGTTGAGTGACCTTAAAAAACCAAAAGTTTTAAATCAAACGTAGGCTTTGCGTGTTGTTATTTTCCACAACTATCTGCTAGAATGTTGGCACGCTGATGTAAAGAATATGGAAAAATTTCACATCTTGCATTCCCTGTAGGATCTGTTACAAGGAAATTTGTTCAAAACGAGCCGCTGGCGAAGCGGATTATTCGACACACTCTGTCATCATGGCAATGGAGCAATTATGAATGCTGAACAGGCATGGCAATCGGTACTTGGACAACTTCAAATGGAAATGCCCCGTGCATCCTTCGATACCTGGGTGCGGGACACCAGGCCAGTCTCCTATAACGATGGCAACCTCACTATCGGTGTTCGTAATGCTTATGCCCGTGACTGGCTCGAGAGTCGCCTTGCAAGTACCGTGAACCGTCTGCTTGTTGGCATTCTGAACTCGACTGTGGACGTCCATTTTGTAGTTCATGGCAATGAAATGCAACGGATCTTGGACGAATCATCCACCTCTGCCCCTGAATCCCCCGATCGAACCCGTATCGAACCTGTTGAGGGTTACGAACAACCTTCTCGCAACTCAAACATGAATCCGCGTTACATCTTTGACGCATTCGTGGTTGGCTCGGGTAACCGCCTGGCGCATGCCGCCTGCCTTGCAGTCACTGAAAAGCCTGCTCGAGCATATAATCCGCTATTTCTGTATGGAGGGGTGGGTCTCGGAAAAACCCATCTCCTCCATGCCATTGGTAATGCCTGTCAGGCGCGTGGATTGAGGGTTCTTTACGTTTCATCCGAAGAATTCACAAACGATCTGATCACAGCCATTCGTACACACACCACACAAGCCTTCCGGGAGAAATATCGCTCGATGGATGTGCTTTTGGTGGATGATATACAGTTCATCGCAGGCAAGGAATCCACGCAGGAGGAGTTCTTTCATACCTTTAACACGCTCCATGGGCAGGACAAACAGATCATCGTCTCGTCGGATCGACCTCCCAAGGCGTTGGTGACACTCGAAGAGCGTCTCCGCTCCCGCTTTGAGTGGGGGCTGACAGCCGATATCCAGCCACCTGACCTTGAAACACGCCTTGCCATTTTGCGCACGAAAGCGGACCGGACTGGTCGCCATGTGCCGAATGAAATACTGGAGTTGATCGCGGAACGTGTGCAATCAAATATTCGCGAATTGGAGGGGGCACTTAACCGCATCATTGCTTTTGCTGATCTTAGTGGCAGTTTATTGACTCCGAATCTGGTTGAAGTTGCCTTGGCAGATCTTCTACCGCAAAAGCGGAACATCTCCTCAGATAAGATCCTTGATGCGGTTGCAGAGTCTGAAGGAGTGGATGTAAAGGATCTGCTTGGGCAAAATCGTTCTGCAAAAATTGCCACTCCTCGCCAGTTAGCAATGTACTTGTTGCGTACATATAACGAAATTTCACTTCCCCAGATTGGCGAACTTCTTGGGGGACGCGACCATACGACGGTGATGTATGGGATCAAGAAGGTGGGGGATAACGAAAATCTCAGAAAACGTGCCGAAAAAATTTGGCGTGATATCAATCAGTTTATGGCTGTTTAGTTGGTGAGCCCCGAAGGAATTCGGGGCTTTTTTATGGGCGTAGCAAGAGGCAATTTGGACAGAAGCAAATTTTCCCAACGCGCGAAGCGTGAGTCCCAAATCCTGTGTTATAATCCCGCCGCTCCAAAACCCTTCGACCGGGTAGCGCCCCGGCGCCATTCCACTCGGGGAGGAGCAATATCTTGCCTGGGACGGGCAACAAGCGTCCCTGAGCGGGTGATAAATCCCCGCTAAACCCATTCTGCTGAACGCCATTTTGTGCGCGTATGTCGGCAGAGTTGTAAGGAGAAAAATGGCTGTTATTTCCATGAAAGCCCTGCTTGAGAGCGGCGTCCACTTCGGGCACCGCACCAATAAGTGGGACCCCCGGATGAAACCGTACATCTTCACAGAGCGTAACGGTATTCACATCATTGACCTTCAACAAACATCGAAACTGTTGAACCATGCCTACAATGTGATTCGCGACGCCGTGACGAATGGCGGCACTGTTTTGTTCGTCGGTACCAAGCGCCAGGCACAGGAAACCATCGTTGAGGAGGCGACCCGCTGTGGCATGCCCTACGTGACCGAACGCTGGATGGGCGGTACGCTCACAAACTGGAATACCATGCACGCCCGTATCCAGGAGATGGAACGTCTTGAGAAGTTGCGCGATAACAATGAACTCCAGCATCTGACCAAGAAAGAAGGGTTGTTGATCGGGCGCGAGATCATCCGCTTGCAGACCCGCCTCGAAGGTTTGCGCACGATGAAGCGGCGCCCCGACCTGATCTTTATCATTGACGTCGGTCGCGAAGATTCGGCTGTGCGTGAGGCTAATCTGCTCAATATTCCGATCGTGGCATTGGTGGATACGAACTGCAACCCGCAGAATGTGGATTATGTCATTCCTTCGAACGATGACGCGATCCGTGCCATCAAGTTGCTTGTTTCCAAGGTTGCAGATGCGGTCCTTGAAGGTAAGGCGATGCGCAAGGAAGAGGATATGGATGTGCGGGAAGCCGCCGCTGAAGTTTCCGAGGACAAATCTGCCCGCAAGCCTGCCCGCAGAGTTGAACTTGAGGATGAACTGGAAGAAGGCGACCTGCTGGGTCAGTCCACGCTTGCAAAGTTGAATGTTACGCGCGAAGATGACGAAAAACCCGCCGAAGAAACAGTGGTTGCAAGTGACGACTTAGCGAAGCCTGAAGCAGAAAAACCTGCTTCTGTAGAATAAATTACTTGGATAGAAGGAATATCTGGATGGAAATCACGACTGAAATGATCAAGGAATTGCGCGCTGCTACCAGTGCTGGTATTTCGGACTGTCGTAACGCGCTCATCGAAGCGGATGGCGATTTTCAAAAGGCTGTGGACTGGCTCCGTGAAAAAGGCATGGCAACTGCCGCCAAGCGTGCGGACCGCGAAGCTTCACAGGGTATTGTGGAACTGTACTCACACGGCGGTGGACGCGTGGGTGTCATGGTCGAGGTGAACTGTGAGACCGATTTCGTGGCCCGCTCGGAAAAGTTCCGCGAACTGGCGCACGAACTTGCCTTGCAGATTGCCGCCTCGGCGCCACGCTATATCAAAGCGGAAGAAATCCCGGCCGAGGTCCTGGAACATGAAGCGGAGATCGCCCGCGCCCGTGTCAAAGAGGAAGGCAAGCCGGACAACGTTGCTGAAAAGATCGTGGCGGGACGCCTCGAAAAGTTCAAGGATGAGGTCGTGCTCATGCGGCAGGCTTACATCCGCGATGAATCCATCACCGTCGAGAAGTTGATCTTGGCGGCTGTGGGAGCCATCGGGGAGAACATCATTGTGCGCCGCTTCCAGCGATGGGAGCTGGGTGAGCGTCTGGAAAGTTAATCGAAATGACCAACCTTCGGGTTGGTCATTTTTATAAGCCCAATCCGCCTCTGGATGCGACGGATGGAAAAGAGGAGATTATGTCCCACTTCAAATACAAACGTATTCTCTTGAAGTTGAGCGGCGAAGCACTGGCAGGGAAATCAGGATTTGGCATTGATGTGGACGAGGCTGAGTCCATTGCAAAGCGTATCAAGGAAGTCCATGACACGGGACTCGAAGTCGCTGTGGTGATCGGTGCCGGCAATTTGTGGCGCGGCAAGCAGGGACTGGAGCGCGGCATGGACCGTTCCACCGCAGACTACATGGGCATGCTTGCCACTGTGATGAACGCCATGGCATTGATGGACGCACTTGAACGCCTAAACGTGTATACACGTGTCATGTCTGCCATCGAGATGCGTGCCATTGCGGAGCCGTACATCCGCCGTCGCGCCATCCGCCATCTCGAAAAGGGCCGCGTTGTCATTTTTGGCGCGGGGACGGGCAACCCGTTCTTTTCAACGGATACAGCCGCGGCGTTACGCGCGACCGAGATCGAAGCGGATGTGGTCATCAAGGCGACGAAAGTGGACGGAGTGTATGACTCAGACCCGAAGAAAAATCCCGATGCCAAAAAATTTGATGAACTCAACTACATTGATGTGATCAACCGCCGGCTGGCAGTAATGGACAGCACAGCCATCACACACTGCATGGAAAACAAGATCCCCATCCTGGTGGTCAACTTGTGGGACCCGCATGCGCTCCTCTCCGCCCTCAAAGGGGAGGCTGTTGGAACGCTGGTTCATTGATGGATTCAATTGTGGGTTTGACAGGAGAGAAACCTTCTCTCCTGTTTTTATTTTGAGAGTCTCTCACGATTTGCCAATTGCTCTCGGAATGGCGCTTGTATAGCAAATTTCTTAATTTTGGTGTATCCTTAACCTCAAATCCATTTCCAAAATTCAGGAGACTGTGGTGATAAAAGATATCCTCAACGATGCCGAGACTCGAATGCGCGGGGCGATTTCTGTTTTGCATGATGACCTGGCTGGTATCCGCACAGGACGCGCCAGCCCTGCGCTGGTCGAAAGATTACAGGTTGAATATTACGGGACACCCACGCCTCTGCAGCAATTGGCTTCGATCAGCACCCCTGAACCGCGTTCATTGATGATCAAACCTTTCGACTCAGCCACGATGAAAACGATAGAAAAGGCGATTCTTGCCTCGGATCTGGGGCTGACGCCCAACAACGACGGCAAAGCCATCCACCTCAACTTGCCTCCCCTCACTGAGGAACGCCGCCGCGACCTCGTGAAACACATGCATCACCGTCTTGAGGAATCTCGCATTGCCATTCGCAACATCCGCAGGGATGCTCTCAGCGATATGCGCGAGTTCGAGAAGGAAAAACTCATCTCTGAGGACGATCTGGAACGCGGCGAGGAACACCTTCAAAAACTGACCGATAAGTTCATTGAAGAGATCGCCGAACAGGGCAAGAAAAAAGAGGCAGATATCCTGGAAGTGTAGGCGGATCATGCGCCGGCACGCTTTTATTATTCGATGCCAACTCCCTCCAATACCATTCCCGCTGACAAACTCCCGCGTCACGTTGCCATGATCATGGATGGCAACGGGCGTTGGGCACTTTCACGCGGCTTGCCGCGTCTCGCCGGTCACAAGGCAGGGACGGAGAACCTGCGCCGCGTCATCCGCTCAACCGTGGAATTTGGGGTCAAATACCTCACCATCTATGCCTTCTCCACTGAGAATTGGGGCAGGCCCCTTGAAGAGGTGCGCGGGCTAATGTCCATCCTTGAGGATGTTCTTGAAAAGGAACTGACTGAACTGCATAAAGAGGGTGTGCAATTACGCCATATCGGCCGGCTGGAACGATTACCCGGCAGGCTTCAGGAACAAGTGTTGGATGCCATTGAACTCACAAAAAATAACGACCGTCTGGTTTTAAACGTTGCATTCAATTATGGCGGACGCGATGAGATCGTCCACGCCATTCAAAAAATGATCAGGGATGGCATCCCGCCAGAGGATGTTACTGACGAACTCGTCAGCCGCTATCTGTATACTGCCGGCGTACCAGACCCGGACCTCATCATCCGCACATCGGGAGAACTGCGGGTGAGCAACTTCCTGATCTGGCAGGCGGCATACTCGGAATGGTACATCACCCCCACTTACTGGCCGGACTTTGATAAAGATGAATATCGCCGCGCGTTGGAAGCATTTGCTCAACGCGACCGCAGGTTTGGAAAGGTCTCATCGAACGAGTTTGAGGCTTCCAATGCTTAAACGAACATTGACCGCATTGGCGATGGCGGCAGTGGGTTTGCCCGCCGTCATTTATGGAGGGGTGTTTTATTTTATGCTCATGGGGGCTTTCCTTGTCGGTGGGGCGTGGGAATACGTCCGCTTGTACCGGGCAGTTAAACACGAACCAGATGAATTTGTCACAGTTGGAGGCGTGCTTGTGATACTCACTGCACGCTTCTTTTTTGCAGACGTCGCGGCCCCTGTGTTGGTTGCAACAATCCTGCTTGCAATGGCAGCGCATCTTTTCGCCTTCGAACGCGGACGTGACCAATCTGCGCTGGATTTTGGCATCACAGTGGCGGGCATTGTGTACCTGGGGTGGATTGGAGCATACCTTCTCGACCTGCGCAGTCTTGTAAACGATGAAATGGGCGTGTGGTGGCTCATGATGGTCCTTCCGCTTGTTTGGGCGGCAGATACAGGTGGATATTCGATCGGCGCGGCATACGGAAAACATAAAATGGCTCCGAGGCTTAGTCCAAAGAAAAGCTGGGAAGGATATTTTGCCGGTATCTTTACAGCCGTTTTGGTGGGCACATTTTTCGCCTATGCTTTTTCTTCCATGGGGCCACAGCCTCTGGCCGGATTTATCAATCCTGTACAGGGCGGATTGCTTGGTCTTGTGATCGGTGCGCTTGCCCCATTGGGTGATCTGGGCGAGAGCATGTTCAAACGTCAAAGCGGCATGAAAGACTCAAGCAATATTTTTCCCGGGCATGGCGGCTTTTTGGACCGCATCGACTCGTGGATCTGGGGGGCAGCAATCGGTTATTTTCTGATCCAATACTTCATCCTGTAAGGAGACATATGGATATAAACAACGACCCGACCCGAAACCTTGCGCTTGAACTGGTACGTGTCACCGAGGCGGCGGCGCTGACGGCAGGCCGTTTTATGGGGCGCGGCGATAAAGAGGCGGCGGATCAGGCCGCGGTCAACGCGATGCGGATCGTTCTCCAAACGATTGATATGAACGGTATCATCGTCATCGGCGAAGGGGAGAAGGACAATGCTCCGATGTTGTATAACGGTGAAAGTGTGGGCAACGGTTCAGGCCCTGACTTTGACGTTGCTGTGGACCCAATTGACGGGACCCGCCCCCTGGCATTTGGCCGTTCGAACTCACTTGCGACGGTTGCCATTGCCCCGCGTGGCTCCATGTTCGACCCGGGCCCATTTGTATACATGAACAAACTTGCCGTTGGACCTGAAGCCAAAGGCATGATCGATATCGAAAGGCCGATTACAGAAAACCTCAAAGCGATCGCCAGGGCCAAACACAAGGACGTCGAAGACCTGACGACTGTTGTCCTTGATCGTGACCGTCACAAGGACGTGATCGCAGAGATACGACGGGCTGGCGCGCGCATCCGCCTGATTCCTGACGGTGATGTTGCCGGGGCGCTGATGACCGCCTGGCCCGACTCCGGTGTGGATGTTTTGATTGGTGTAGGCGGTACACCCGAGGGCGTGATTGTGGCTTGCGCTCTGCGTGCGATGGGTGGAGAGATCCAGGGAAAACTATATGCACGCGACGAGGATGAATTGCGCCGCGGACGCGAAGCAGGCTACAATTTCGACAAGATCCTTACGATGGACGATCTTGTATCATCGGAAGATGTCTTCTTCACTGCCACTGGCATCACAGATGGTGAACTGCTCAAGGGTGTTCGTTATTTTGGCAGCGGTGCAAGTACTGATTCCCTTGTCGTGCGCGGCATGACCGGTACGGTTCGCCAGATCACCGCCACGCACCGGATCGACAAGCTAAATCAATTGGGCGCGGTCAAGTATTAACCTGCTTTGGCAATGACCTGCACTGCTTGACACACTCCATCCTTAAGGTATAATCTCGCACGCCTTCCTCGATAGCTCAATCGGCAGAGCGAGCGGCTGTTAACCGCTAGGTTCCTGGTTCGAGTCCAGGTCGAGGAGCTTTTCAAGAAAAAAATTGCCTCTAGCCGAAAAGCTAAAGGCAATTTTTTTGTTATATACTAAAGGCATGAGCGTATTTATAACGCCAAAAAATGGCATAACAACCGTAGTTCAATTTTTGGATGCAATTGGTGATGTACCTTTACTTTATCTG
>DATIUT010000300.1:0-18478 GCA_035466615.1 Anaerolineales bacterium
GTTCCAACTTTTATGCAAATTTTGTCAAAAGTCCAAGAAAAAGTCCGTTAGAATAAAGAAATGACCACACCCATCAAAGCCATCATTTTTGACTACGGAAACGTTCTTATAGAATGGAATCCGAGGTACGTTTACCAGCCCTATTTCCCCAATGACACCGAAGGGATGGAACGCTTCTTTAAAGAAGTGGACTTCATGGGCTGGAATGCCAAACAGGACAAGGGACGCACGTTCAAAGAAGGCGTTGCCAGCCTTTCATCGCAATTCCCGCATTACTCACATCTGATCCAGGCATATCACGACAACTGGAAGGATTCGATTGGCGTTGCTTATTGGGAAACGGTTGAAATCATGAAACGACTAAAGCGGAAGGGATATCCGCTTTACGGGTTGAGCAACTGGTCCGCAGAGACATTTCCCTATGCACGCGCGAAATATGATTTCTTCGATCTATTTGACGACATGGTCATTTCGGGCACGGTGGGATATGTCAAACCAGAGCCGGAGATCTATCACATCATACTGGAAAAGATCGGCAGGCCCGCCCGGGAATGTCTTTTCATTGACGATTCGTTGCCAAATATTATCCAAGCGGCTAAAATGGGATTCAATACGGTTCACTTCACGGCGTCTGAACAATTGAAAAAAGAATTGACACAATTGGGACTGTTATAAATGGACATCAAACCGCTTCTTTCCTCCATCGAACTGGAACTGCAAAAACAGGTTTCGCGTCTCGACCAGCCTCGCACCAAGCTCTTCCATGAAATGCTGACCTATCACATGGGCTGGACAGGTGAGGGTGCAGGACCCGAAGCCACAGGCAAACGAATCCGCCCGTTGATGGTGTTGTTATGTACCGCCGCGTCGAGCGGAGTTGCAGGTAAAGTCGAGGCATGGCGATCCGCGCTACCAGCCGCCGCGGCCGTTGAATTGGTACACAACTTCTCACTGGTGCATGATGACATCCAGGATAATTCACCAAAACGCCGAGGCAGGCAAACCGTCTGGACAAAATGGGGCGCGCCAATGGCAATCAATGTCGGCGACGCGTTGTTCGTGATGTCAAACCAGGCGATCATTGATCTGAAAGAAAATCATCCCGCTGAGGCGGTTGTCAAGGCGGCGGAGATTCTGCACAATACATGCCTTGACCTGACACGCGGTCAATTTTTGGATATGTCGTTTGAAGCCAGGACGGATCTTACGGTGGATGATTACTGGCCCATGGTCGCGGGCAAGACCGCGGCGCTGTTGTCCGCGTGTTGTCATCTTGGGGCATTGCTTGGAGGCGCCGATGAAGAGAAGCAGGTTGCTTATCGCTCTTTCGGCCATTATCTTGGGCTGGCATTTCAAGTGCAGGATGATATCCTCGGTATATGGGGCAATGAAGTTGTGACGGGTAAATCCGCGGCGAGTGACTTGGTGGAGGGAAAAAATTCCCTGCCGGTGTTGGCTGGTTTGTCGTTCAATAAAAAGTTCGCTGAGCGGTGGCGACAAGGACGTATCCAGTCAAATGAAGTGGAGGAGCTGGCAAAACTGCTTGCAACAGAGGGCGGCTATGAAACAGCCCATGAAGCATCCAAACAGATGACTGATCTGGCGTTGTTAAATCTGCGCGAGGCGGATCCGCAAGGTGAGATGGGCGACGCGCTATTTGAATTGGCAGAGAAGCTCCTTAAACGGGAACAATAAGCAGGGCGGGTTGATGCGGTCTCGCGCGATCCTGCTCTTCGACCATGCCCCATCCGTCATCCACTCAGCGCGTAACGCGGATGCTTGAACGAAAACACCTGCTCTCGAGCGTCCAGTGCTTTCTAATGCGATTGCATCACAAGGTTGCTTGACATCCCCTTAACGGGTCGCTATAATCGTCACGATGCGGGTGTAGTTCAGCGGTAGAACGCATGCTTCCCAAGCATGATATCGTGGGTTCGAGTCCCATCACCCGCTTACAATGCCGAGGAGAGACTCTCTCTCGGCATTTATATTTTACAATTGTAAGGTGACTGTTATGCGCCCCCGTGTGGGGTGTATTAGAATTGCCCTGGAGGTTTATTGAAATGTTACCGAATGAAGAAAAGGGTAAAATTCTTTACGTGGAGGATAACTCGGACAACCGCATGCTTGTCCGGCGCATTTTGCTTTCAGAAGGCTATGGTTTATTGGAAGCAACAAATGCCCACGAAGCGCTTGAACTGCTGAAAACCGCCAAACCGAACCTGATCCTGATGGACATCAATATGCCGGACATGGATGGTTACACACTAACCGCAAGAATCAAAAAAACACCCGGCTTCGAACGTGTTCCCATTCTGGCGTTGACCGCGAACGTTATGCGCGGCGACAAGGAAAAGACCATTGAGGCAGGTTGTGATGGGTACATCCAAAAGCCGATCGATTTCGATGAACTGCTAAGGGAGATCGAAAAATTCCTCCCAAGGAGCGCAAATGCCCGATAACATCCTCGACACCCAACCCATTAAGAAACCCAATATCCCAAAGGATGCAACGGTTCTGGTTGTGGAAGACAACGTCGCAAACTTTGTGTTGATTGCCCGCATGCTTGGGTATTTGGGGATCCACTGTGAATGGAAGACATCCGGCTATGAAGTGGTGGAATATGCAGATACGCTTCAACGTCTCGACCTGATACTAATGGATATTCGTCTGCCGTATGAAGATGGTTACGGCGCGTTGAAAAAGATCAGGGCTTCCGAGAGACTTAAAAGCATACCGATCATCGCTGTCACTGCGGAAGCCAGCCAGGATCAGATGTCAAAGGCACAGCAGTCAGGCTTTGACGGCTTTCTTGGCAAACCGCTCGACCCGGACCGATTCCCCGACCAGATCCGCCGCATTCTTGCAGGCGAACCTGTCTGGGAATTCAACTAAACTCAATAATCAGTAAGATGACAACAAACCAATCCAACGGAACTGGAATCCCATTCTTTATAACAGTATTTTTTACTGTGGTTGGAAACCGCCTGCAACTTACCCAGTTCTCGGACCCACAGGGCCGCGACAAGCAGATCACCGTCCCTAGAGGCGTGGAGCTTATGCGTGAAGATATGGAAGCATATCTGAAGGATGGCCCCATAATTGTGAATTTAAAGGGTCAATCAACCATTCCACCCCCATTACTTGCCTACCCCAAGCAACTGGGATGCGAAACGGCCGCGTATGTGCCCATTCTTCAGGAAGGTCAACTGCGCGGCATTGTGTTAATTGGTGCGCAGGAGGGACAAAAGATCGATGAAGACGTGATTAATGCGTTCAGCCGCACCATCCGGTTGACCACAAGTTCGGTCATTTCAAAAGCGTCTTCCACTGAACCGCTCAACGACCGGCGCACTGCGGAAGTGAAGGCATTGAACGCGCTCGCGTCGAATGCGGCATCGGTTAGCGACCTGCCATCCTTTTATTCAACCATTTACGAACATGTACGCAATGTGATTGGGGACTATGGGTTTGTCATAGCACTATACGACCAAAAGACAAACTCCATCAGCGTTCCGTTCTTATATGAAGACGGAAGACTCTCAACGATTGAGGCTTTCCCGCTCGGAGAGGGCCTTACCTCCATTTTGATCCGCACGCGCGAACCACTTATGCTTGTAGATGACACGATGAACCGTGCATTGGCCATGGGCGCCAAAATCTCTGGCAAACCCGCCCTATCATGGATGGGCGTTCCGCTATTGGCGCAGGGCGAGGCGATCGGCGCGCTTATCCTACAGGATCTTGAGACCGAACACAGTTTCAAGGAGGACGACCTGCGTTTCATGATATCTGTAGCCAGCCAGGTCTCTGGAGCGATTTACAACATCCGTGTTCTGAATGAAAGTAAACAGACCGCCTTGCAGTTTGAAACAGCAGCCGAAATTGCGCGTGATATCAGCAGTTCCCTGAACCTGGATGAACTGCTTGAAAAGGCTGTCAGTTTGATCCGTTCCCGCTTCAACTTTTATCATGCGAGCGTATTTCTCAAGGATTCCACAGGGGAATATGTGGTGATACGCGAGGCAACGGGGGATGCCGGCGCACAATTGAAGCGTTCCGGTTTTAAACTCCCAATCGGACCGAAATCCATTGTTGGTTTTGCGGCAGGGAACGGGGAGCCATTGATCGTCAATGACACAACCCGTGATGCCACGTACTACCCAAATCCCCTTTTGCCGGACACGCGCGCAGAAGCCGCTCTCCCGTTAAGGGTTGGCGATCGTATCGTCGGCGTATTGGATGTGCAAAGCACAAGTCCTTATGCGTTTGCAGAGGCCAACCTGCGTACACTCCAGATCCTTGCAGATCAATTGGGGATCGCAGTTGTCAATACCGAACTGTTTGCCGAGACACAGGAACATCTTGCACAACACCGCCTCCTGCACCATATCACAACCACTGCCGCATCAGGAACAACCTTGGATGAGGCTTTGGAATCCGCGGTGAACGGTCTTCAGGTGACACTTGGGGGAGACCGCGTGGCCATCCTGCTGACAGACCGCGAAAAGAAAGCCCTGGAGGTCAAAGCCGCGGTTGGGTACGCACCGGAGATCTATGAATTAAAGGTGTCGATTGGAAGCGGCATTACCGGCTGGGCAGCCGCGCATCGAAGGACTTTGCGCGTCAACAATGTGAGGGAGGATACCCGCTACATCGAAGGCAGTGTCAACACCAGTTCAGAACTTGCAATTCCCATGATCTACCGCAGTGAATTACTCGGCGTGCTCAACGTGGAAAGTGAGCAACTCAACGCCTACACCGAAAGCGATGAGGAATTGCTTGGCACATTGGGAGGCAGTCTGGCGGCGATCATCGCGAATGCAAGGCTGCTGGAACAGATCCGGGCGCAGGCTGAACGCGAAAGAGTCCTGTTCGAGATCACAGACAAGATCCGGCGCACTACCGACCTGCAAACAATTCTCACAACAACCGTCAGTGAATTGACAAGGGCTACAGGCGCTAGCAGAGTCCATGTGAAACTCGGCTCGACTGTGGAAGAGACACAAATGAAGGCGAGCAATGAAACAATTTAGCGAAGCATTGATGAAGCGCACCGGCGGATGGTATATCATTATTGTGATCGCCATCGGCCAAATCATCGGATTGCTGGGGGCAATTCCAGGCTTGGTTTCACTTCAATTGAACGTCGAGCTCAGCGAAGACCTTGTACAATTATTTTCCCGCCTCGTCCCCATCCTGGTGATCGCCAGTCAGTTCATCCAGCTTGGGGCAGGCTGGTCGATTACATCTGTCGCAAGAAAACGGCTGGACGAATGGAGCAAGGATGCCTTGCGTCCTGATGCCGGCAGGGAACTCACTGCCTGGAGGGAGATGACAAATCTCACCTCCCGGTATGGCGTTATCGCGTTCCTCGTCAACTTCATCATCATCGTCCTGCCGACATTTGTCATCCCGTTGCCGCACGGGGATATCATATCGTCTGTCCTCCAACCCACATCCATTACTGCGCCTGCGCCTGTCTATATTATGCTCGGCGGCCTCGCATCCATACTGGGTGCGATTGTCCTGACGCTCCTGATCATTGACCGCCTCACACTTCCACCGAGGTTGATTCTGCTTCCAGGAAACTTTGAGACCCAACTCCAAGGACGCGCCGGTGCACTGCTCGGCGTCAAATTTCAAATATTGATACTTGGCCTCATTATCATCGGCCTGACGCTCATTGCGCCAATTGGATTCCAGCAAACGATTCGGATACTGTACGCAGAAGCCAGTCCCATTCAAATCTTCGGTGACCTTCAATTCCAGTCCATCCTTTTAACCGTACTAACCCTTATCCTGGGAGCTGGTTATTCCTTCGTTGCGACCCGCTCCATTTCAGACCCGGTCAAGGAACTAATTGAAACCTTCCAAAAGATCGAGCAGGGAGATCTGAAACAGCGCGTCCCTGTCACCGCAACCGACGAACTTGCCACAGTGGCGGTGCACTTCAATCGCATGGTCTCGCGGCTCGATAACCTGCAATCCACACTTGAGAAACAAGTGAAGGAGCGGACCAAACAAATTATTGCCACCAATGAGGTTGGAAGGGTGGCATCCTCCATCCTTGACCCCGATCAACTTATTGGTAAGGTTGCGAATCTGATCACCGAACAGTTCAATTATTACTACGCCGCGATCTATCTTCTTGATCCGAGCGAAAAATGGGCCGAACTCAGGGAAGCCACCGGGCAGACAGGTAACGTTTTGAAACAGAATCGATACCGCCTCGAAATCGCGAGCAGGAGCATGGTGGCAACCTGCATCCGCGAAAGAACGCCGTGCATAGCCCAAAACGCTGCAGAAGAAAAGCAGAGATTCGAAAACCCGCTTCTTCCATATACGCGTTCCGAGATCGCTCTTCCATTAATTGTAGGCGACCGCGTCCTTGGCGCACTGGATGTTCAATCCACCAAGCCGGCAGACTTTGGGGCAGAAGTCATCGAAACTATGCAGAATATGGCAGGCCAGGTTGCTGTTGCGCTTGAGAATGCGCGCCTGTTCCAGGAAGCGCAAAGGAGCATCAACGAACTACGCTCCATCCAAAAGCAGTATCTGCTCGAAGGCTGGACCAGCATAAAGTCGTACAGCGAAAATTTGGAATATGGCATAGGAGAATCCAGCGAGACCGCCAGCCAGGTTGTGGAAAGCTCCATCAACCTCCGCGATCAAATGCTGGGCCACATCACACTCGAGGGCCGCGACGAATGGACCCCTGAACAAAAAAGCCTGGTGGATGCCGTCACATCACAAGCTGCCATCGCGCTGGAGAACGCACGCCTCGTTTCTGAAAGTCGACTGATCGCCATGCGGGAGCGCACATTGACAGAGATCAACTCCAAGATCTGGTCGTCCTCCGCATCAATCGACAGCATTCTGCAAACCGTGGTCAGGGAACTTGGCAGGCGTCTGGATGTGTCCAACGCCTCCATTGAACTGAATCTGGATGATGAATATGACAAATCCTGAACACCAAATTCTCGACCAGGCAAATAACGCGCTATTCCAATATGATCGCTGGCGGGCTACTTTTCTCGCCACGGTTTTACGGGTGGTTGCCGGTCTTGGCCTCATCCTAATTATCATCAACATCCCGGTCTTAAAAACCATCGAGTTTATTACCTTCTCCATAATTTACATAGTCTTGCTGGCGGTCACATTTTCCCCTCTCCCCTACACGATAAAAGCCGGGATATTGATCGTGAGCGGCTATTTTGTTAGTGTATATACCCTTCTGCAATTCGGCCCCTGGTCCGGAGTATCTATCTATTTCCTCGCAACCACACTGTTTGCAGTTTTGTTGTTCGACGAACGGATAGACCGCTGGGTATTTGCGATAAATATGACGACCATCATCGTAACGGGCTCACTGAATATTCTTGGGTACCTTACCCTGACATCAGCGGAAGTTCCCCAAACAGACCTGTTCGACTGGCTGTCATACTCGATAGACTATTTCGTGCTTGCCATTGCATTGATCTGGGCGATCAACATGCTGAAGGCGGAATTCAAATCGGTCACAAAACAATTCCAATCAGCACTGGGTTTTCTTTCAAAGGACCGGGCTGATCTTGCGAAACGGATTGAAGAACGTACGGCAGGTCTGATTAAAAAAGCGGACCAATTACGCGCCGCTTCGTATATCACTCGGCAAATCACAGAGATCCAGGATCTTGACACGATCCTGAAAGTCGCCCCCGATCTTGTAATGGATCAATTCAATTTCTATCACACCGGTATTTTCCTGATGAACGAAAGCGGTGATGAACTCATATTGGTGTCGGCGTCAACTGAAGGCGGCAGACGGATGATCGAAAAAAGCCACTCATTCAAAGTGGGATCGCAGGAAATTGTGGGAACCGCCGCCGTGCAGAAAGTACCGCGCATCGCTCTGGACGTTGGGGCTAATGCTGTTTTCTTCAACAACCCCGACCTCCCCATGACCCGCTCCGAAGTTGCAATTCCTTTGTTAATTCACAACAGAGTGCTGGGCGTACTTGACATTCAGTCGGATCAGCCACAGGCATTCAACATGGAAGAGATCGACATTCTACAAACACTTGCCGATCAGGTGGCGGTTGCGATTGAAAACGCGCGGCTGCTGGAAGAGGCTCGGACGGCGCTCATGCAGATCGAAGCGCTGACAGCCATCCGCACGCGCGAAGCATGGAGTCAAAAAATCCACGAAGGCAACAACTATACATACACCTACACGCCGCTCGGAATTCGCGCCGGCAAATTATCTAAAGAAGCGGCGGAACGGGCGTTGAAAATCCCCATTACCCTGCGTGGGCAGAAGATTGGAACGATTTCAGTGGCGCGCAAGGACAGCACACCCTGGAGCAATATAGACAAAGACCTGATCAACGAAGTGGCCTACCAGACCGGCCTGGCAGTGGACAATGTACGTCTGGTGGAGGAAGCCACAAAACGCGCCATGCAGGAACAAATCGTGGGTGAGCTGGCAACGCGTTTCAGTCAATCCATGGATATTGACAGCCTGCTCCAGACGGCGGCACGCGAACTCGGACGGGTTGCAGATGTTGCGGAGGTTTCCGTTTATATAGGTCAGATCAATGAACAGACACCGCCGAAAAGGCGCGTGATACGCGCCACAGGTTAAGAGAGACCATGAATTCAAATAACACCCTGCCAAATGAAATTCGCTCAAAAGTTTTCAAATTGACCCCGCCCTGGCTGAGGGGATGGAAAGGCCTTTGGGTGTTGAGCGCGGGGATATATTTGGTGGTGTATTCCCTCTGGCTTTTCTTAAAGTGGACGGATCCTCGCTATGAATTACTGATCGCAGGATTAGCCTACCTCCCTCTTGGAATCTTTTCTGCCATTTGCGCCAGTTATGCTGCAAATCAAAAGATGCTCAACCAGGACACTCGCCGGGCGTGGGTGTTTATCGCCTTCAGTATGGTTTCCCTTTCCCTTGCCGATATCATCTACACGATCCTGGAAAGCACAAGGGGAATCGGTTTCCCTGATATCCCGGATATCTTTTATCTTCTTTTCTATCCGTTGGCATTCATGGGGTTGACGATCATACCGACCCGGGTCTATGATCCTTCCCAAAAGAAAACATGGAAGATCGATCTTGCGATCATGATCGTAAGCGCCACATCGTTACTATGGTACTTCATCATAGCACCAACCGCCGTCGCGGGCGGGGAAAGCTGGGCTGAGATACTCGTTGCAGGTGCATATCCTGCCATGGATGTGCTTCTCCTGGCAAGTGTTGCAAGCATTCTCTTTCGCAGAAGCGAGATCAACACCCGTTATTCCTTATACCTGTTGGGCGCCGGGTTGCTTTTCTATATTATTGGTGATATTGGTTATGCATGGCAGGTGTTGCAGGATCTATATCTGACGGGCTCCTGGGTGGATATTTTCTGGACACTCAGTTACTTCATCATTGGGCTGGCAGCTCTGCGACAAACCAGTTTGCATCTAACAGAAACAGACATTGGAGAAAAAACGCATGCGAATTGGCAGACTTCCCTGTTGCCGTTTATAGCGTTAAGTGTGAGTGTGATCGTATCATTCTACGCTTCCAGCACCGGAGATGGCACGGGAATCCGGACCAATGGACTCATTCTCGGAACCGCCATAGCAGTATTTCTTACGATAACAAGGCAAATCATCACGATGCGTGAGAACTCGAGGCTGGTGGATGATCTGAATCTTGCATCTGATCAGTTGCGAGAAAATGCCAAAATCCTTGAAGAACGCGTGGTTGAACGTACGGGCGAACTTGAAGGTCAAACCAGAAGACTGCAGCTTGCCGCCCAGATTGCACGGGATGCCGCATCAGCAAGGAACATAGAAACTCTGCTTGATCAGGTCACAATACTGATCCTCAACCGTTTTAACCTGTATCATACTGGCATTTATTTGCTGGACCAAAAAAGAGAATACGTGGTGTTGACTGCTTCTCCCACAGAGGCCGGAAAACAAATGATCGCCAATAACCACAAAATCGGCATCAGGGAAGAGAACATCATCAGCCGTGTCGCCGCAACTGGGGAACCTCGCATTTCGCCCAGTATCGAACCGGGCATGCTGCGCCTTAGGAATCCGTTACTTCCGAACACACGCTCAGAAATGGCGCTTCCCCTAAAAGCGGAAAACCGGACCATCGGCGTGCTGGATGTACAAAGCGATCAACCCCAGACATTCCATGAAGAAGATGTTGCCATCATGCAAATCATCACAGACCAACTGGCAATTGCAATCGAGCGTACAAGATTATTACAACAAGTGGAGGAAAATCTGAGGGAACTCCAGCAGGTCTACGGTCGCTCCACGCGCGAGAGTTGGAAATCCCTTGCCGAAAGCGGATTGATTGGCAATACCGGATATCATTTCGACAATATGCGAATCCAGGGGATCACCGTAATTCCCAAGTTGGGTGCTGAAGCCATGCAGGCGGGCAAATTGGTTATGCAAGGCGCGGACGGGAATACTCAGTCAAAACAGGCACTGGCCGCCATTCCGGTCAAATTGCGCGGACAATCCATCGGTGTCGTTACTGTTAAACTCAGGGAAAATTACAATCCCGACACCATTAAAACGATAGAACAGGCTGTGGAACGTCTCGCCTCATCACTTGAAAGCGCCCGCCTCTTTGAGGAGGCCCGTTCCCGCGCCGACCGTGAACAGGCAATTGCCCACGTGACCACAAGCATCAGTTCAGCGACAGAGTTGGATGGCATCCTCCGTACCACTGTTGAGGAGATCGGCAAATCGCTGGGCAATTCGGAAGTGAGCATCCAACTCCTGGAATACCTGGAGTAATTTCGCCGATATGAAAAAATCACCGTTCCATCAACTGTCCCTGCAATTCTTACTCACAGGCACCTTCATCGTTCTGGGCGTGCTTATTTCCGCATTCGTCATCTTCATTCTATATAACAACTTCAAAAACGAACTGCGGGCTGAATTGAAAAACCGGCTGGTCAGCATCACCAACCTAGCCGCACTCCAACAGGACGGCGACACCCTGCTAAAAGTGGCCGCCAGAAATGATGAATATTACAACATCATCAACGCACGCAACCTGAAGATACGCTCCTCCGACCCTGACCTGATCTTTGTCTACACCATGCGGAAAGATGATCAAGGCAACATCTATTTCATCGTGGATGCAAACCAGCCGGGAGACGAAGACGTTTCCGATTATGGTCAAATTTACGAAGAACCCGGTCCGACACTGGTGGACAACTTCGACACCATGAACAGAACCATCATCGAACCCGACTTTTACACCGATGAATATGGTACCTTCCTGTCGGCGTATGCCCCCATCTACACCTCAACGGGGGAACTGGCTGGTGTTCTGGGAGTTGACATGGAGGCAACCAAAGTGGTGGCCAAGGAAAGCCAGTTTCGCAACAGAAGTCTTGTCGTTTTCCTTGCCTTCCTCCCCGTCATTGCACTTGCAGGTTATCTCCTAGGCAGACGGTTGACCATCCCGCTTACGGAACTGACTCAGACTGTTCAACAGATCGCAGAAGGCAAACTCAAGGAAGGGGCGGTCGAACCTGCCGGCTCCAAAGAGGTGGCTCAGTTGGCTACAGGCTTCAACAGCATGGCCCAAAAACTGGGGACATTGGTTAACAGCCTCGAGTCCCAGGTCGTTGAACGTACGGATAAACTCGAAAAACGAGCCTCTCAACTACAGACGGTTTCCGATGTCGCCCGCGCAATTGCTTCACTGCAAGAGACCAGTTCTCTTCTTCCGGAAATAACCAAAATGATCAGCCGTCAGTTCGGTTTTTACCATATTGGCATCTTCCTATTGGATGAAAAAAGTGAATTTGCGTACCTGAGTGCAACTAATAGTGAAGGCGGGCAAAGGATGCTTGAACGCCAGCACAAATTAAAACTTGACACAAAGAGCATCGTTGGGTTTGTAACCTCACGCGGCGAACCTCGTATCGCTCTTGACGTTGGGGCTGATGCTGTTTTCTTCGACAATCCCGACCTCCCAATGACCCGCTCCGAAATGGCTCTCCCCCTCCGCGTCGGTGGGCGCGTCATCGGCGCGCTGGATGTACAAAGCACCGAACCAAACGCATTTAAAGAGGAGGATATTACCACTCTCGCCATACTCGCCGACCAGGTTACCATCGCAATCGAGAACGCCCGTCTGTTCAGCGAAGCCCGGGAAGCATTGAGAGAGTCAGAGGAAACTTTTGCACACTACATCAAACAGGAGTGGAGCGGATTTGTGCAAAAAACAAAAATCAAAGGCTATCTTTATGATGGAAAACGCACTGTTCCATTTGATGAAAAAGATAAACAAGAAAAAGGCAGATCCCTCCCGCAAACCGGACGCCTGACCCTGGAGAAAGACACCAATGAACTTGTCGTACCGATCCGACTGCGAGGGCAGATCATTGGCTTCCTTGATGTAAAGTCAAAAAGCGAAAAACGCAAGTGGACACAGAACGATATCACCCTCTTGGAAGCCGCGGCCGAGCGTGCCGCGCTTGCCCTTGAAAATGCCCGCCTGGTAGATACAGCCCAACGCCGCGCATCGCGCGAACGCGCCATTGGCGATATCTCAACAAGGATCGGCGCGGTCAGTGACATGGAAGCCATCATGCAGGCTGCCGTTGAAGAACTGGGTCGTAGAATCGGCGGCGCAGCGGAAGTGACTTTTGAGCTTGGCGTTGAAAACAATCAATCCTAGGAGCACATATGCTTAAATCAACCACAAAACTTTTTCTGTTGATAACGATCCTCACCCTCGCATTAACTGCCTGCCAGGCGGATAAAAATGGTGAAGAGGCGGCTCCAAATTCGACCCCCATACGTATTGGTGCGTCACTTCCCCTTACCGGCCGTTTCAGCGAACCGGGCAGCGCCGCCAAGCGGGGATATGAAGTCTGGGCCACATTTATAAATGAAACAGGCGGTTTGTTGGGTCGCCCGGTGGAATTAGTGATCGTGGATAATGGGAGTGAAGACACAATAGCAGTGGATCAATATGAGAAGCTTATAACTGAAGACAAGGTGGATTTGGTCGTTGGACCCTTCTCCAGTTTTCTTGTGATCCCCACGTCCGAAGTGGCGGCAAGGCATGGTTATGTTTTTATCGAACCCGCTGGCGGCGCCCCCGACGTATTCAATCGCGGTCTGGACAATCTGTTCTTTGCCCAACCTGCGCCGGGCGCACGCCAGGCTGATCCTTTTGCCCTTTATCTTCTTAGTCTCCCATTCTTCCAAAGACCGGAAACATTTGCTGTTGTGAGTCTTGACGATCCGTTTACATTGGGCGTCATGGACCGTTTGAAGGGCCTGCTTGAAAACGGTGGATTGAGACTGGTCTATGAGACAAAATATCCCGAAGGCACAACTGATTTCTCCCAGATTGCCAATGATGTCAATGCGCTTTCACCAGAACTTATTTTGGGAGGCACGCAAACGGAAGACTCTATTGGCCAGATCAAGGCTTATCAGGCTGTCGGCTATCAGCCGGATATTGCTTATTTTACCAACGGACCCTCCCTGCCCGGTCCCTTCAGAGGCGGTCTTGGATCGGCAACCGAAGGCATATTTTCGTCGATTTCCTGGTTCTCAGAGTCGCGTGAATACCAAAACGATATCTTTGTAAAAAAGTATGTCGAAATATTTGGCGGCAATATGGGCGATATCCCTGAGGATGCGGCAAACGCATTCACGGTCGGTCAGGTTCTACAACAGGCGGCGGAAAATATTGACTCGATTGATAATGCAGCGCTGATCAGTGAAATTCATCAAGGCACCTACAGGACGATTGTCGGACCGCTCAGCTTTGATGAAACTGGCGCGCCACAGGGAAGTTTCATGCTTCTCCAATGGCAGGGCACTAACTTTGTCATTGTTGGACCGAGTGACCGCGCAGAAACCAACCCCAAGGCCCCTCCCAAGCCTAGATGGTAGAAAAACATCGCGCTTCTCTAGATTATTTAATGCACCTTTCAGGATGAACGCATCATGCAAGATAGTTTAAGATTTCGTTTGATAATAATTTTGATTGTACTGGCCATCGGCCCTCTGCTTTTGGCCGGCATAATCATCGCGCAAAGAAGCTTCACCTTCGAATTGAATCAGGCGTACAACCTGCAAAACCAGGTGGCACAAAATGTCTCCGCGGAGGTGGATGCTGTTTTTCTTGGCATCAATCACAACCTCGATGCCCTGGGAAATGAAATCCAAAGTCTCGAGAGGCCTGACCAAGCACAACGGTTGAGCTTAATGTTGAGCGAAATAACTTTAGGGACTTACAATGATTTCTATGATGAGTTGTCCTTATTGGATCCAAACGGTCAGGAGATCATCAGGCTTTCACCACAAGAGATAGTTGCAAACACTGAACTTATCAATCGGTCTGAACAGGACGAGTTTAAGCAACCCGTAACCAATCGTTCCATCTACTACGGCCCGGTCACCATTGACCCGAACACGGGCAAGGCATTCATTACAATCTCCATTCCCTTATACGTGTCGCGAAGTACGATCCTGAGCAACGTATTGATCGCAAAAATACGAATTGATGCAATTGGCAACATCCTGAGAACGGCGCGGGTTGGAGAGAATCAAACCATATATCTTACTGATGCCGGGGGCAACATACTGACACACCAGGATCGAATGTTCGATGTAAACGGCAGATGGATCCAGCTGCCGGGGTCAGCCGCCACCCAAAACGGATTAAATGGCGAGAGCGTCATACTTGCCCCCAACAAGATTCAACTGGGCGATCAAACCCTGTATGTTGTTGCTGAAAAGCCTGAAGCGGTCGCGTTGGAAATCGCAAACACAATTATGATCACCATTACCGTTGTCATTCTGTTTGCATTGGCGATCGCCGGGATAATGGGATATTTGGCTGTGTGGCAAATCGTGGTTCCCATTGAAAACCTGGCATCGCTTGCCGGGCGTATTGCAGAAGGGGATTTGACCCAAAAGGCTCCGGGCGAACGCCGTGATGAAATAGGCGTTCTGGCAAAAGCGTTCAACAGCATGACATCACAATTGCTTGGATTAATTGGAGGCCTTGAACAACGCGTGGCAGAACGCACCCGCGAACTGGAAGGTCGCAACAGCCAGCTTGAAGCCATCGCAAACGTGGCACGTTCAGTCGCTTCGATTCAGGAATTGGACAACTTGCTCCCTGCCATTACCCGCCTGGTCAGTGAACGCTTTGGCTTTTACCACGCCGGCATTTTCCTCCTTGATGAGAACCATGAATTCGCCTTGTTGCAGGCCGCCAACAGCGAAGGCGGGGCAAAGATGTTGGCGCGTGGACATCGTCTGCGGGTTGGTCAACAGGGTATTGTAGGCTATGTCACATCGCAAGGAGTGGCCCGTATCGCTCTGGATGTAGGCGAGGAAGCCGTCTTCTTCAACAACCCCGACCTGCCAGATACACACTCGGAGGTTGCCCTGCCCCTCAAATTTGGAGGGGAGATCATCGGGGCGCTGGATATTCAATCCACAGAAACAAACGCATTCTCGCATGAGAATGTGGAATTATTCACCATCCTGGCAGACCAGGTTTCCGTCGCGATTCAAAATGCAAGGTCACTTGAACAGGCGCAGCGTGCGCTCCGTGAAGCCAAAATTGCATCCAGTCAGTTGACCGGGCAGGCATGGAAGGGTTACACCGAATCGGGCCGCGTGAGAGGCTACCACTACGACGGCGTCAAACCCGAGCCTTTGAAAAAAACAACCAAAGCCGTCGAAGAGAAGGGTTCTTTTACAGTGCCAGTCCAACTGCGTGGACAAACGATCGGCCGTTTGAGATTGAGAGCTTCTGATGTCTCGCGCAAATGGACGGAAGACGAACTCGCGATCATCAAATCAACCGCGGAACGCGTTGCGTTCGCCGTTGACAGCGCCCGATTGTTGGAAGATGCACAAAAACGCGCCACGCGCGAAACATTCCTCTCGGAACTGGCGGCTAAGCTCGGCACATCCTTCCAAATGGATTCGATCCTTCGCGATACTGTGGAGGAACTTGGACAAACACTGAAAGGCTCGACCGTCACCTTCCAACTTGTGAACCCATCCGCACCGCCTAAAATGGAAAATGATGGCGACGGCTCCACGCGCAGGAAGAAATCGGAGTAAGGCACAGCAATGAACGAAACCCCGACGACAACCAAGAAACCCGTAAACTGGATATTGCGCATCTGGCGGTCAGTGATTCATCAGCCATCCTTGTTGTCATTACTCACAGGTGCATTCATCGTTTTAGGCATCCTGATCTCCGCATTCATCATATTTATTCTTTACAACAACTTCAAAAACGAACTGCGGGCCGAATTACGAAACCGACTGGTCAGCATCACCACCATTGCCGCACTACAGCAGGATGGCGACACGCTGCTGAAAGTGTCTGCAAGAAATGATGAGTATTACAACATCATCAACGAGCGCAACCTGAAAATCCGTTCCGCCGACCCCGACCTGATTTATGTCTACACCATGCGAAAAAATGAGCAGGGCATTTATTTCATCGTGGACGCCAATCTGCCAGGAGATGAAGGGATAGCGGATTTTGGTCAAGCCTATGAAGAACCCGGCCCGACACTGCAGGATAACTTCGACACCTTAAGCGGGACCATCATAGAACCCGACTTTTACACCGATGAATTTGGAACATTCCTTTCGGCATATGCACCCATCCACACCTCAACGGGAGAAAGAATTGGTGTTCTGGGAATTGATATTGCCGCCAATGACGTAGTGGCCAAGGAACGCCAGTTCCTCAACAGAAGTCTTATCATTTTTCTTGCATCCCTCCCTGTCATCGCATTGTTAGGCTATCTCCTTGGAAGGCAGCTAACCATCCCTCTTACGGAATTGACTCGCACTGTCCTGAAGATCGCGGAAGGAAATCTTGAGGAGCAGGCAATCGAACCCACCAGCTCAAAAGAAGTCGCCCAGCTGGCCATAGGCTTCAACCGTATGACCCAAAAATTGGGAATATTGGTGAACAGCCTTGAATCCCAGGTTACTGAACGAACCGAAAAACTGGAAAAACGCGCATCACAACTTCAGGCGATCACGGAACTCTCCGAGGCCATTGCCCAACTGCAAGACTTGAACAAACTTTTCCCTGCCACCACCCATCTTGTCAGCGAACGCTTTGGGTTCTATCACGTTGGCATCTTTCTAGTGGATAGCAACAGGGAATTCGCGATACTGCAAGCTGCCAACAGCGAAGGCGGACAGCGGATGCTCATACGCAGTCACCGCTTGAAACTGGGAACCGGCGTTGTGGGGTATGCCGCCCAAACCGGGCAACCCCGCATCGCACTGGACGTTGGGGCTGATGCTGTTTTCTTCGACAATCCCGACCTCCCAGACACCCGTTCCGAAGCCGCATTGCCCCTTATGTCGCGCGGCGAAGCAATTGGTGTGCTGGATGTACAGTCCACCGAACCGGGTGCCTTTTCCACCGAGGACCTGCAAGTATTGACCGCGCTCGCCAATCAGGTTTCCATTGCGTTCGAGAACGCCCGTCTGCTTACAGAAACCCGCGCCGCACTCATGCAGGTGCAGGAAGTATATAACGAATTCACACGTGCAGAGTGGAGCCGGACAGTATCCCTGGCAGAACAACCCGGTTTCCGTTACCACGCCGGGCGCATCGAGATGCTGGAAGACGAACTGCATACTCCGGAGGTGGTGTCAGCGGTGGAGAATGGTCAGGTGGCGGCACATCAGGTAAACGTGTCAAATGAGAAGCGTGGCGCGGTGGCAGTCCCCGTTAAATTGCGTGGAGAAGTCATCGGAGTGTTGCACATCGAGTCGGACGATTCGTCCAAAGAGTGGCAGGATGATGAGATCGGTCTTGTGGAAGCGGTCGCCGAGCGCGCTGCCATTGCCGTGGAAAACGCACGCCTCTTCCAGGAAGCCCGTCGTCGCGCCGCCAAGGAACAGTTGATCTCCGAGGCATCCGCCCGGATCGGAAGTGCCTTCAACCTGGAAAATATTTTGCAGACCACTGCGGAGGAATTGGAACGCGTATTAGGCGGCTCCGAAATTTTGATCCAGTTCCAGAGTAGGGAGGCAGAGTGAATCCAGATAAAAACCATTTAGCGTCTTCCGATTCTCAGCGGCTGGCGAATAATGCCTACCTGGTCAGTATGGTTGCCATCGTCATTGTTCTGATCGGCGCGGTGCTCATAGTGGTCCTGGGAGAATCCAGACTTCTGTTGCTTATGACAGCCCCGCTCCTGCTCGCCGGCATAACATCCGCTGTGCTCGCCCGTCGCGGGAAATATATTCTCGGAAGCGCCCTGCTTATCGGAATTTTCGCCCTGATCTCCATGGCAGGATCGCTGGTCTCGGCTGGCGGGGGATTCGCCATGGCTTTGATCGTTATTGGAGTGTGCGGAAGCATAACAGTTGCCGCATGGCCCCGCCGCCTCGCCACCCACTCCCTGATCATTAATCTTGTCCTGGCTGG
>DATIUT010000301.1:0-1583 GCA_035466615.1 Anaerolineales bacterium
CGAGATGGTGATGCCGGGTGACAACGTGAACCTGACGGTGGAGTTGATTGTGCCTGTGGCATTGGAACAGGGTTCGAAGTTCGCCATCCGTGAAGGCGGTCTGACCGTCGGTGCGGGTGTCGTCACCAAAATCATTGAATAGGTGCAGGCATGACAAAGCAAAAAATCCGCATTCGCCTCAAGGCGTATGATCATCGTGTTCTTGACCAATCCGCGAAGCGGATCGTTGAAACAGCCGAGCGCAGCGGCGCTCATGTTGTTGGTCCTGTACCCTTGCCAACTCGCACCGAACGGTTTACAATACGGCGCTCTACATTCATAGACAAGGACTCGCATGAGCATTTTGAGATCCGCACGCACAACCGATTGATTGATGTGCTCGATCCGGACTCAAAAACAATTGACATGCTGATGCGCCTCAACCTGCCTGCGGGTGTGGATATCGAAATCAAAATATAAGTTGGTCGTAAACGAGAGTAGAGGCCTGTGAAAGAAATCTCTGCTCTCGAATTTCGACAGCGTAAGAACGGCACCTGTGCGGGATCACAAAAAAACCGCGCATCCCGCGGGACCGTTTGACTGCGTTGCCCGGAGATGATGCAGCCTAAGCCCAGGCTGACAGTCTCGACAATAATTCTTTTGAAGGAGAAAACAGAGTATGTTAAAAGGGCTTATTGGAAAGAAGATCGGCATGACCCAGATCTTCGATGAGCAAGGCGTCGCACAACCTGTGACGATCATCGAAGCTGGGCCATGTTTCGTTACCCAGGTCCGCAATCCTGAAAAGGATGGGTACACGGCGATACAACTTGGGTTTGGCGAAATTCATCCCAAACGTCTGACAGGCGGGGAACTGGGACATCTCAATACGAGTGGACTGGTTCCCATGAAATTCCTGCGGGAGTTTCGCTCGAAAGAAGCTGCCAATGTTGGAGATAAATTGACAGTGGAGGTTTTCTCGGTGGGCGAACGCGTGGATGTTGTGGGTACCAGCAAAGGCAAAGGTTTCGCTGGTAGTGTAAAACGCCATCATTTTGCCGGCGGCAAGAAGACTCACGGCCAATCTGACCGTCATCGCGCGCCGGGTTCACGCTCTTCAGGTACAACCCCAGGGCGAGTGTACAAGGGATCACGCGGGGCAGGTCATATGGGGACTGACCGGGTGACTGTCCAGGCGCTAAAAATCGTCATGATCGATGCGGAGCGGAATCTGCTCGGTATCAAGGGGGCGGTGCCTGGCGGTAAAGGCGGCCTGGTCCTGATCAAGGAAGCGCGCAAGCAATAGGCGTTGAGGAAACGGAGCAGGATATTATGAAAGTGGATGTATTGAACATGGAAGGCAAAAAGGTCAGTGAGGTGGAACTCCCAGCCACGATCTTTGAGGCCCCAATTAATGTTGATTTGATGCACCAGGCTTATGTCCGCCAGATGGCAAATGCCCGCCTCGGCACACACGAGACCAAGGTGCGCAGTGAAGTTGCCGGTGGCGGTTCAAAGCCCTGGAAACAAAAAGGTACAGGCCGTGCCCGTCAGGGTTCACGGCGTGCGGCTCAATGGATCGGTGGTGGTCGTATTCACACACC
>DATIUT010000302.1:0-10806 GCA_035466615.1 Anaerolineales bacterium
TCGCGATCCACAAGTTGCCCTGCATATCAGAGGTCATGCCATCGGGCCAGCCAAGGGATTCGGGCACGCGCACCGCAACGCGCGGATTTGCAATGGCTCCCGTTTCAGGATCATAATCAAAGGCTTCAACTTCGCGCGTGGGTGTGTCAATGTAATAGAAGGTCTTGTGGTCAGGGCTCCAAGTGAGGCCGTTCGAGATGGTGACTCCGCTCAATAACTTCGTTACGGATTTTCCATCGAATGAATAGAGCGAACCGTTCAGGTTTTTCTCGTCCATGTCCATTGTGCCCACGAGGAAACGTCCGTACGGGTCACACTTGCCATCGTTGAAACGGTTGTTGGATGGTTCGTTTGTCAAAGAGGAGAGAAGAGTCAATTTGGCTCGATCAGGCTCGAGCGTCCATAAAGAGAAGCGTTTTGTGAGGACGAGTCCGCCATCTTTGCGCGGGGCGAGGCATCCGATGAATTCATCCGTTTCGAGCAGGACATCCGCGTTTGCATATACGCGTTTATTAATGATGTCGATCCAGTAAAGCATCTGCGTGCGCACATCCCAAACAGGACCTTCACCAAGTGTTGCCTTTGTGTCGAAGAGAAGTTCGACTTGCATTTAGAACCAGTCGCGTTTGTAAAAGATGAATGTCGCAATGGATGTTAGAGTAAGAGCGATGCCAAAAACGATGAGGAACGCAAGAGGATGCTCCTCGCCAGGCAATGCCACGTTCATTCCGAAAAAGCCCGCGACCGTACCAGGCAGGCTGACAACGATCGTGAGTGCGGCAAGGGCTTTCATCACGCCGTTCAGGTTGTTCGAGATGATCGAAGCGAAGGCG
Organism: Anaerolineales bacterium; assembly: GCA_035466615.1. Lineage (GTDB taxonomy): Bacteria > Chloroflexota > Anaerolineae > Anaerolineales > Villigracilaceae > Defluviilinea. Next base: position 834 of record DATIUT010000302.1, read on the forward strand.
TCCATCATGCCCGAAAGGATCTCGGTGGCAATGCTGGTCATCTGGATGGCTTGCTGGTTCTCGGTCAGCACATCTTCGAGCAGGTCCTGGTCATCCTCATAGTAATTGAAAATCTGCATGCGCTGGACACGCTCCATCATCACTTCGTTCGAGCGGAGGGCGGTGGCGAAATAGGTGAGGCACTTTTGGTATTTGAGCAGTTCCAGCACTTCCCGGTTGCGCGTGGATTTTTGCAATTGGTCTTCGATGGCTTCTGTCATGCGGTTGATCTCACGCAGGTGCGTGAGATAACGCGTGGCGGTCTCAAGGAAGATATACAGCGCAAAGCGATAGCGCTTGCCTGTTTTCATCATGCGGTATTTTCCATTGGCAAGCACCTTGAACATATCCTTGTCGTGGCGGCAGATGGTGACGATCGTGTTGCCCTTGATCATGATGCCAAGCGGAATGGTGGTATAGGGAACATCGCTGTCCGGCTGGCTGTGCGGAATGCGAAGCAGGATGAAGGTGTAATCGTCATCCCGCTCGATGCGCGGCATTTCATCAAGGTCAAGGGAATAATTGATGTAATCGATATCGACCCCCCAATTAACAAGTTGTTCGATCTCCTCAAGTGTGGGATCAATGGCTTTCACCCACGTGCCATTCGCCATCGATTCCAGTTGTTCGAGCCCCTGCTCGGTCGTTTTATATATGGTGAGCATAAATGCCTCCTTGCGTGAGATCATCACGCAGGGGCATGGCTCATCTGCGTGATGTCATGGGTATAGCAACGCGTAAACTCCGCCCGTACTGGGCGGCTGGCTCTCTGAATTATCTAGATCGCTCTCGGTCGTATTCATTAATCTTCCTTGCGGCGGTATTGTACGCCCATTGGATGGATTCCACAACTGTTCAGATAGGATGACTTACTTTATCAGCTTCCAAAAGGATAAACCAGCCAGCAAAGCCATACATGCCCCAAATAAAAACAGAGCGGACAATCGCCCGCTCCTTCTTATTCACCATCATCACCGGATGCGGTCCCCGGTTGATCTACACTAAGCACCTCACCATGCATATTGATGACCACCTTGAAACCCATCATTCCCAGATACGCCCGCATATCTTCGGGAATGCCAGCCTGCATCAACTGGTCGAACTGCTTATCTATGTTCTTCAATTGCTGTTCGATGGCGGCTTTGGTGAAGACGTCCTCCTGCCCAAGCATCTTGGCGGTTTGCTCTGAAATGAGGTCTTCACTTCCCTTCATCAGGTTGGCGATCTGACCCAGCACCTGTTTATCCACCTGTGCCGCGGGGACATGCCGTCGAAATCCCGCGTCGTTCACGACATAACAAGGCTCGTTGCCCACCAGGGCTGACTCGGCAATATTCCCGGATTCGTCAACTACAAGGCCGGCAAATAGAGGTTGGCGCGGCATTAATTACTTTGCCTTCCCTCCACTGCCGCAAGCAGAATTCCGGCGGCAATGCCCATGCGACGGTCAAGCCGTTGGGAGGGGTCCATGCTGAAATCGAGGTTTAATTCGTAGCGGAAAAGGTTGAAGTTTTGTTTCAGGTCGGCAACACGCGTCTCGCCGAGGGTAATGTCATAGTTCTGAGGCAGCCACGAGCCGAGAAGGAAACGGCGCAACAGCGCCATTCCCATGCTGTCTTCGAACAGCACGCCGATCTGGTTGTCGTTCGCATCCAGCACCTGCCACTCGTCGCGCAGCATCGAACTCAATCCCTTGCGGCGCAGTGTGCCAATCTTTTGATTGAGCGCGGTATCCACCACATCATACGCCGCGGAGAAATCAATGATCTGACGAGCCTTGATACTCAACACCTCATGCGTTTTGTTCTCATCCGAATACACGCGAATGTCCTCGCGCAGTTTGAACATCTTCTGTTCACTGAACATCACGAGGTTGCCAGACGGGTCATAAAAACGAAATTTACCCGTTAATGCGAGCGCCTGACGTTTGAGCAGATAACTTGGAAATTGAAAAATGGGATTCATGTTCTCTCCTTTTAAATGACCTGGACTCTCGTGCCTTCGCCCGGTTTATGAACATAATCCGCATCCACCGGGACGTTGGGCAGGCTCCAGCGATAAATGAATTTTGCCGCCTCTGACGGCAGGTTCACACATCCATGACTGCGCGGACGTCCGTAATCGTTATGCCAGTATGCTCCATGCAAGGCATGCCCCGCGCCGGTAAAGAACGAACACCATGGCACACCAGGGAGATTATAAATGTTCTCGAGCGCATCGCCCTGGTTCGTCATGTGAACAGCGGGACCCTTGTGATATGTACGGAATTCGCCGCTTGGAGTCTCGGTTCCCTCCGCACCGCTCGAACAGCGCTGTGAAAAGACCAGATTCCCGCCTTCGAACGCGGTGACCAGCTGGGTTTCCCGATCTATAACAATAAGTTTTTCCTCGCCCGGCACTTCCGGTGACAGCAATGTCAATTCGTCGTACGGAACAAGCCGCATGTCATGTGATGAGACGTAAAGATATTTCTTTATTTCACTATCGTAGATTTCGTACCAGATGCTTTTCTCCTCACGCGTTACCACGACTCTCTTCACCCAATGCGTACTTCCATAGTACACACGATAGCCGCGCTCGGCATATACATAAGGCGCCTTCTTCGTATCACAAAACGGGACAGTAACCTCGCCCACCCGACCTGCCTGCGGAACATCGAAAGACGGTTTTTGATATTTTGTCTCGACGGGGAGCACCCACCCGGAATAGGTATACCCTTCATTATTCACCTGATACCACACTTTGTTGAATTTATTTCCTTCATCTCCATTTTCCTCGATGGCGGTAATATCCACCACATTATCCTTCCCAAAGTGAAAGATCTTATTCGCGGTAAAAGCGGGGCCATCATACAAGGGAACGCCGCTAATCGTCATACATCCCTGTTTGATGGCTGGAGCGGCAAAGGCGCGGTCGAGTTTCAGATCGCGCAAGGCAAAAGCAAGCGAGCCTGTGGTTGCCAGTTTTAGAAATTCGCGGCGGGAAAGTTGAGGGTTAAGCATAAGTCTGAAATTTTATTCCTTGATATCTACTCTTGTTCCCACGTGCCCATATACAAATTCCTTGTTCGATGGGACGGTGGGATTTGTCCAACGGTAAAGCCATTTGGCGGCTTGAGGCGTCAGGTTGATGCAGCCGTGACTGCGCGGACGTCCAAAGTCATTGTGCCAGTATGTTCCGTGGAATGAAGTCCCGTTTTCCTTGATATAGATCACCCATGGAACGCCGGGCAGGTCGAAGCCGCTAGAGGCGAGGTCACCTGCCGCCATGTGACGCGTGGGACGTTTATGGAAGGTGATGTAATCGCCAACGGGAGTCGTATAGGTTCCGCTTCTTAATCGTCCGCCGGTGGCGGCGCGGGTGGCGAATACCAGCCTCTCTTTTTCGTATGCAAGTACAATCTGATCATTCAAACGGACTTCGACGCGCTTATCGCCTGCGGAAACTTCCGGGGAAAGGGGAACCAGCTCATCGTCCGGTATGAGGCGGATGTGTTCGGCAGGTGCGAAATATTGCGTTTCGAATTTGTCGTCCAACAGGGCATACCAGATACTCCCATCCGGGCGCACTGCGCTGGCTGTGACCCAATGGACAGTCTCGTAGTACAGGCGATAGACAAGCTCGGAGTTGGGATCTGCCTCGAGGTGCACATCGGTGAAGGGAACGCTGACTTCGCCCAACGCACCTTTCAGGGAAATCATCCGCGGTTCGTTCAGGACTGTACGAACGGGCTGGACATTACCCGAATAAACATACCCTCCGTCCTCGACCTCATACCAGACACGGTTATAGGCAGTTTCGTCGTCACTGATCGTGGAGTTCGTGATGCGGAAAACGAGATCGTGCCAGTAAAGTTTTTTTCGTTTGGATTTGCGGTTTGGCTCTTCATGCGACCACAGGATGCGGTCAATGACGCGTCCCTGAAGTGTATCGAATACATCTGTTGGCGGATTCAAAGAAAGGTTTGGCAGGAACATCCCCATCAAGCCATAACCGCTTAACTTGAGAAAATCGCGCCGGGAAATGTATAGCTTGCTCATTGGCTGTTCCAGTGACAGTCACTACTCCCTACACTCCGCTTCGGGGGTGCTTCGCAAAAGTGCCTGTCACCTCAATAGTACTAATAATGCACATTCACCACAGTGCCAACCGAAGCCCAGTTGTACAGCCATGCGGCGTCGTCAATGGTCAGGTTGACACATCCGTGACTCATCGGTGTGCCAAAGTTGTTGTGCCAGTATGTGCCGTGCAAACCATAACTCTTATAAAAATACATGATATAGGGAACATCGGGGAGATAATAACCGGGGCCGGACATCTTTGCAGATTGGTATTTTACATAGATCTTGTATTGACCGGTCACAGTGGGCGTGAGCCATGTGCCGGTGGAAACAATGAATGAATTTACGATGATATCGCCCTCATAGGCATAGACGCTCTGGTTGGTCAGGTCCACATCAATCCAGCGGGTGCCATTCCCACTGCCGGCAAAACTCGGTTTTGACGCAGAAAATGTTGGCGGTACATATGCACTGGTGGGCGTATTCGGCACGATCTCCATGGACAGTTGGGCGGGAGTTTCTGTTGCTGCCGGAGTAGAGGCTGGCGTTTCAGTGGGAATGAGTGTCGGCAGGTCTGTTGGCAGATCGGTCGGCACAGGGGAAGGTTCAAGCGCCTGTTCCGGAGCGGGAGAATCTGCTGCTTGAGGCATGAATATGCTTGCATCAATGGACTCGACAGACGGCTTGGCGATCTCCACCTGCGCCCAAAGGTTTTCCTGCGCAGGAACGACCGGCGAGTTGTTAATAATGGAGGCAAAGGCCGGGTGATTGACCGCTGTCCATGCCGCGACGCCGAACACAGCACAGATCAATACTGCCAGCCCGCCGAGGAACAGATAGATCCGTAAACTGGTCTTTTTGCTTCGGTTCTTCATGAGGTTACCTGTAATAGACGAGCTTTACCATCGGATTTCTACGGGGGTGCCGATCTCTGCCCAATCATACAGTAATTCCGATTCGTTTGAACCCAGCACAACACATCCATAAGAAACGGGCCTGCCAAGGTAGCCTTCCCATAAGGTCGCGCCGTTGGGGAGGATTGGCAGGGCATGGATTCCATTCTCCAACCCGCCCGCCCAATAAATACCAAGCCAGTTGGGCATCCAAATGTCCCAGTTGGAACCGTAGGCATTGGGGATCTTGCTTTGCACGGCAAAGGTGCCTACGGCTGTTGCATTGTTCAGCCCGGTGGATGCGACGAAACTATAGATCAGCACATCCCCTTCATAGACGTACATATGCTGTTCTGATATGTCTACGAGGATGTATTTCGAGCCGCTGTAGGTGTTGGACGTTTGGGCATAGGCAGGCTTTGTCGGTTCCACATAGATCGGTGTAGGCGTATCCGCAAGGACTTCCATCGACAGTTGACCGGGCGTTTCTATGATCGTTGGTAACGGCGTTACTGTATCCACTGGAACGGAGGTCGGTGTGTCTGACACAATAGACGTCGGCTCGCTTATTGGCGTTCCAGCCGGGAGGGCAGGCGGGACGGCAGTGTATGTCGGTTTGGGAATTTCAACATACGACCACATGTACTCCTGTGTGGAAGGAGGGGGAGGCGGGACAAAGTAGGCGCTTGCCATTGGAACCATGAACCAGAATGCGGCGAGGAGAATGCCCCCAAATGCCAGAAGCAGGCTCAGGACGGGAAAGATGCGAATGCGTCCGTTTACGAATAAAAATTTCATGGAGTGAGTCCGGGGATGGGTGTCGGCTCGATGTTTTCGTTGTTCGCGAAGCACAGGATGCCATCCACAACACCCGCCGCAACGCGCTCGGTCTGCTTCGTGAGGATCTCCCGGTCGAGGTTGAGGAATCCTGTTTCGATAATGGCGGCAACTGTGCTCGGGTCAATTTCGCGGAAGGCATGATATTCGCGCATGTCGGCCGTGATACTGCCTGCGTGGAAGGTCAGAGAAGTGGCTCGATAATAACGATCCACAAGGCAGGCAGTGAGGCGGTTGGCGCGATTGGGATCGGTCGAGCTAAGTGCCGCCGCAACTTTGAAGCCAGTGGCTTCGTCGTTCACGTATTCGCAGGAGTCGTTATGGATGGAAACGATGGCAAGCGCGCGGTAACCGTTCAGGCGGGAATCGAACTCGCGTAACAGGTCCACCTGAAAGCCTCGTTCGGTCAATCGCTGCTGGACGATTGCCGCGATTTCGAGATTGACCTCCGCCTCGGTGAGGGTGGCCACGCCATTCCCATCTTCACAAACCGCGCCGGAGTCGTTACCCGCATGGCCAGCCACAATACCAACGCGAAACTGCGGTTGTGAGACGAGCGGCGCACCGTCCACAGCGCGCGGTGTAAGGATCAGGCTTAATCGGTTGTAAAAATCACCGGAGACCAAGCCGCGCGAGGGGAGCGCGGTGAAAAGAGTCGCCAGGAGAACAGCAACGCCTATCGTGGATTGCAGGACGCGCACCAAACTTTTGCGCCCCTTCATTTTTTCAGACGGATGGTGGGATGATGTGGTTTCCATGTTCCAGTCCCATGATGGTACCTTTGAAACGGACAGGATGCAAGAGTATTTTTATCCAAATTAACGCATGATTCCATGATGTCGCATTGTAAAAATCGGATATGAATTCCATCCATGATCGGTACTGTACGGGCATTGCAGAAAAGCATATTTAACTTGACGCGTCCAAGCCTGCAAATTATGATGAATTTCCATTGGAGAACACATGACACCCGATCCCGAACAACTCCGCCACGCCATGCGCGCATGGACGACCGGTGTGGCAGTCGTCACAGCAATACACGAAGGGCAGCGATACGGCATGACCGTGAACTCGTTCACGTCCATTTCATTGGAACCGCCGTCAATCTCTGTTGCATTGAGGCGGTCAACACATACACATGAACTTGTCGAAAAGTCCGGCGAGTTTGCGATCACCATTCTCTCTTCAAACCAGGGTAACCTATCCGACCGTTTTGCCGGGAAGATCCCGGACATCACCGATCGCTTCGAAGGAGTGGAGACCAGCAGGCTTCTCATTGATGCACCCCTGATAAAAGGCGGCATGGCTTACTTCAATTGCCGCGTGGTGAGTTCGATTCCCATTGGCGAGAATACGCTCTTCATTGCAGAGGTCATTGCCGCACGCGGGGAGGCTGAAGGCGATCCTTTGGTGTATCATAATAGAGTGTTTTGGAAACTGGCGAAATAGACCCCACCCAACCTCCCCAAAATCCGCCCCCTGCGGGGGTGCTTCGCGGGATTTAGGGGGGAGAATGGGGAGACAACCATGAAAGACAAACTGACTCTCGAGGAACAAAAGACATTGCTTCGCGTGGCGCGTGAGGCAATGGAATGTGCCGTTAAGGGGGAAAGACTGCCGCCGCTCGATCCATCCACCTTATCGTCCAATTTGCGTGAACAGGGCGCATCGTTCGTCACGTTGACCATACGCGGCCAACTGCGCGGATGCATCGGTGCGCTCGAAGCCTACCAGCCGCTTGCCGAGGATGTGCGCGAACATGCCATCGCCGCCGCGCTCCAGGATCCGCGATTTCCCCAGGTGGGAGAAGATGAATTAAGAAGGATCCAGATCGAAGTCTCGCGATTGACGCGCCCCATCCCGCTCGAATACAAGGATGCGAAGGATCTCTTATCCAAATTGAGACCACATGTGGACGGGGTCATCCTGCGCGATGGGTTCCACCGCGCGACATTCCTCCCGCAGGTGTGGGAGAAGATCCCCAATCCGCCTGAATTCCTCGATAATCTTTGCTACAAAATGGGCGCAAGCCGCGATCTTTGGCAGACCAGACACCTCGATGTGTTTGTCTATCAAGTGGAGGAATTTCACGAGTCACTGAACAGCTAATTCATCGAGTAGGGTAAAATCAACACATGGCTGATGACATCATCTTTCAGGAAGCGGTGGAAGCCCTGCGCGGCGGTAATAAAGCCCGCGCTCGCGAGCTATTAACAGGACTCATCAAAAGCGACCAAAACAATGTGGAGTACTGGATCTGGTTGAGCGCCGCAATGGAATCACCCAAGGAGCGCATCTACTGCCTCCAGACAGCGTTCAAACTGGACCCTGAAAATGCCACTGCCAAACGGGGTTTGATCCTGCTTGGAGCTTTGCCTGCTGATGAGACCATCCAGCCTTTCTCAATGAACCGTCCGCGCGCGTGGGAGGAAAGACTCCTGCTCGCACATGAAAAGCCGAAACTAAAGGGATGGGCGGCGGTCAAAGCCAGCCCGGTCCTCCGCCTAGGGTTGATCCTCATTTTGGTGGGGGCTATTGCCAGCGGTATCGGATTCGGGTTTGTCATCCCCGCAATGAACGCCCGGAACAACCGTCCTCCCACAAGCACGCCCGGACCGTCCCCCACTTACACATTGACTGTAACTGTCGTTGGCGGCAGGCCGCAGACACAGGTGGCTGGAACACCGGGCGGTCCACTCTCTGATTTGCTGGAAGTCCCCTACACGCCAACGCCGTTATATGTGCCAACGGAGCGTTCGCCGCTCACATCCGATTACCTGCTCCAATTTGATCGAGCCTACAAACAGGGCAACTGGGACGAAGCCATTGCCGCGCTCGAAAACGTCATAAACGTTGAACCAAATGCGGCCTTTGCCTATTACTATCTCGGCGAAGCCTACCGCTTCAAAAAGGATATCGGAAGCGCACTGCGATACTATAACGAAGCCATCAATAAAAAAGCGGATTTCGGCGCCGCGTACGTGGGAGTTGCGCGCGCACGCCTGCTCAGCGACCCGAATGCGAACGTGCTTCCGATCCTGGATGAAGCCATTCGTTATGACCCGAACTTTGGTGATGCTTATCTCGAACGTGCAGGCGTCAAGATCCGGGATAACGACATCCAGGGTGCGGTCACGGACCTGGGTGAAGCCAACAAAATCCTGCCGGATTCGCCGCTCATTTACTACTACCTGGCACAAGCACGCCTGCAGGAAGGCGAATATGACCTGGCACTCAGCACGGCACAACGCGCCAATGAACTGGATGTGACCCACCTGCCCACGTATCTCCTGCTGGGTCAGATCAACGCGGCGCTGAAAAACCACGAGGAAGCCGTCAAATACTTAAACTTCTATTTGCAATACGAGCCGGGCGATATCTCTTCCTATATCGAACTTGGAAAACTCCAATTCGATCTCAGCAATTACAACGAAACCATACAGGCAATGAATGAGGTCATCAAGGTGGATCGCAACCGCCGCGAACCATATCTTTATCGTTTCCTCGCCAACGTGGAATTGGGTAATGGCGCCGCGGCAGATGAAGACCTTGACCGCACATTGGCATCCTACCCTGATCTATTCGAAGCCAACCTGGGACTTGTCCGTACTCACCTGTTGAATGGACGTAATGGAAGCGCCATGGTGGGCCTGGATAAGACTTTCGAGCTCGCCGAAACCGACGAACAAAAAGCGCTCAGTTATTACTGGGCGGCAGTCGTCTACGAAGAACGCGACGAGCCTAAAAAGGCCGCGGAGTATTGGGAATTACTGCTCGAACTGCCCGAAGATTCGATGACTGACGAAATGCAGGAAACCGCCGAAGAGCACCTGCTGGACCTCCGCACACCGCTGCCAACGCCGTCCCCAACAAGAACAAGCGTTCCCACCGCCACAAAACCGGTCACCCCCACGCGGACACTGACTCCAACAAGGACGCCAACGCCTACACCGTAAACAAAAGGCGGCTGATTTCCCAGCCGCCTTTTGTTTTATGCCGTTCCAAACCTCTTTCTATCTTCCTCACACGGACACAGCGCCCGCAGATAATGCCAGTTGAAGATCCCGTAATCGTGACCGTCCTCCCAGACGATGGTCAGTGCATAAGAGCCTACCGCAACGACATTCGCAATACGGGTGGCGG
>DATIUT010000303.1:0-6421 GCA_035466615.1 Anaerolineales bacterium
ACATCATGGATCGCGTATGAGTGCAAAACGCTCGAGAAACTGTACGAAGCCGGTGCCGATGTACCCAAACCGTACGCGATGCTGAAAAATTCAATCATGATGGAATATATTGGCGATGAAGGCAACGCCGCTCCGACTCTCAACACTGTGTCGCTGGATCGCGATGAGGCGCGTCAACTCTTCGACCGCGTCATTTTTAACCTCAACCTGCTTCTCCAAAATGAGCGAATCCACGGCGACTTGTCCGCGTATAACATCCTCTATTGGGATGGCGACATCAGACTGATAGATTTTCCTCAGGTCGTGCACCCTGAGATGAATCCGTCCGCATGGACGATTTTCCTAAGGGATGTGACACGTGTCTGCCAGTATTTCAACTCACAGGGTATCAAAGTGAATGCCCATAAACTCGCGGCTGACCTGTGGACATCACATGGACACAGGATCATCAAGGACGCTGATCCGCGTTATCTCGACGCTGATGATAAAGTAGACAGGAAGTTGTGGGAGAAGCAAAAGAATTCCAGATAATTGATCGACCGGTGGATAACCCGCCGGTCGAAAAGTTGAAGTGTTTATTAGACTTGCGTATAGCCAATAATCCACAATCAAAAACATCAAAATTAAAGTAAAATCACTATGAATGTACACTACTGAGCTGAGCAGTCCGTACAAGTACAATTCGAATACTTTGGGGTGTGTTCTGCATCGCGATTAATAGGTCGTCGATGCAGTTTGTTTTAATGCGGCACAACCGCAGACTCAACCCTTAAGGAGGAGCAAGATGAAAGTCAATACTACGTTTGTCATATTACTGACCGTGTTCGCCCTGGTAATATCCGCCTGTGGCGCGCTCGGTCCATCACAACCTGTTGTGATGAGAGTGGGGTGGGCAGGCAGTCCGGATACCCTGAATCCGGGAGCGGCCGTTCTCTCCGAAGCATATACCATCTTCGGGTTGGTGTTTGACACGATGTATCAACTCCAATTGGATGGCTCGTTCAAATTAAGCCTTGCCGAGAGCGTCAATGTTTCGGATGATGGGTTGGTGTACACCTACAAGATCCGTGACGGCGTGAAGTTCCATGATGGTGAGCCCCTGACCGCCGAGGATGTGGTCTTTACATATTCTCTCTACCAGAATACGGAAGGCTATCCCTGGATGGGTGATTACACCTATTACTTCGAGAACATGGAAGCGACTGATAATAACGAAGTTGTGATCACGCTTTCGGAAGCGATCCCGAACATCGATGCGCAGTTGGTTTTCCTTTATGTTCTGCCCAAGCACATTTGGGAAAAAGAAGACGCGGTGGAGTTCGAGAACTTTGCCATGATCGGAAGCGGTCCGTTCAAGATGGTCGAATACAAGCCGAATGAATTTGTGCATCTTGCGAAGAACGCGGACTACTTTGGCGAGGCGCCAAAAATCGATGAAGTGATCTTCCAGACCTTTGAAAGCCAGGATGCGCTCGTGCAGGCGATCAAGACCGGACAAGTCGATATGATCACTGAAATGCCCGGCACTGCCGTGGCGACCTTGCAGGAAGACCCCAATGTCGAAGTTGTGAACGGTGCGCCATTCGCTCCTGAAGTAACTGACATCATCTTGAATCAAGTCCTGCCTGAGAATTGTCCGCCGGATGACGGTCTTTGCACGGGACACCCTGCATTGCTTGATCGCAATGTCCGCCTTGCCCTGGCACATGCGACCGACAAGCAAAAGATCATTGATGTCGTATTGCTTGGATATGGAACGCCGGGTACGGCGCTCCTTCCGGATGGACTTGGTCTTTGGTACAACTCGAGCCTCCAGGATTATGCATATGATGTCGCCAAGGCAAACCAAATTCTAGATGATGCGGGTTATGTCGATGCAAATGGCGATAACGTGCGTGAAATGCCGGATGGCTCACAGTCATTGACCTTCCGCATCAACTGGCCCAGTGACAGCATTGATTCGCCGCGCATTGCGGAATTGCTCAGTGAAATGTGGGGACAAGTTGGTGTCGATCTGGAAGCTCAGGCTCTGGATCCAGATACATTGACCGCGGTTTGTTGTCCCGCCTTTGATTTCGACGTGATCATTTGGGGTTGGGGTTCAGACCCTGATCCGAACCTGCTTCTCAGCGTGATGACAACAGATGAGATCTCGACTGGAAGCAGTGAGACCGGATATTCCAATCCTGAATTCGATGAACTGTACTATCAACAGGCATCCGAGCTTGACCTGAACAAGCGCAAGGAAACTGTCTGGAAGATGCAACAGATCGTATTCGATGATGTGGTATACATCATCCCATTCTATCCACAAGCCGTACAGGCTTACCGCAAGGACCGCTTCACAGGCTGGATTTTGGACCAACCCAAAGTCGAGTTGTCCGATGTTACATCCCTGGTACTTGTAGAACCGGTTAAGTAATTGACCCAAGGCAGGAGGGGCGGTGAAAATTTACCGTCCCTCCTGCCCGATCCCAAAGGCCTCCCGTTGAACCGTTATCGCTACCTGCTTAAAAAGATCAGCTGGTCCGTCTTTACAATCCTTTTTGTACTTGTTCTGAATTTTTTTCTTTTCCGCATCCTGCCAGGCGACCCTGCCCGTGCACTGACGAAGGACCCGCGCATGAAGGAGGAGGCGCGTGAGGCTTTACGCGTCCGGTTTGGGCTGGATAAGCCGGTCATCAATTGTTTCGAAACATTGACCCCGATCAAACTGGGAGATTGCGGGGTAAACCCCTTCGATACACAGTTTTTTATTTATATTAAAAACCTGACCCAGGGAGAGTTGGGTATCAGTTACAAAACGAACCGACCTGTCGCGCAGATTCTGGTCGAGCGTTTGTGGAATACCATCCTGTTGATTGGCGTGGGGCAGATCCTATCCATTATTGTCGGAATTGCATTTGGCGTCTTCGCCGCATGGAAAGCCAGAACAGCGATTGACTACAGTGCACTCATAACAGGATTGATTGCATGGAGCCTGCCCACATTCTGGCTTGGAATCATTTTATTATTCTGGGGAAGCAATAATGGCTTTCCCATTGGTGGCAAGGCTACACCGGGAATTAGCACTTATCCTCTGTTTTATCAAATTGGTGACATCGCCAGGCACATGTTCCTGCCAACGCTCACCTATACGATCGTGTTCATGGGTGAATATATGCTGGTGATGCGTTCCAGCTTGTTGGATGTTCTGTCGGAAGATTATATTTTGACTGCCAAGGCAAAAGGTTTGAGCACATTTCAGATTTTGAAAGATCATGCAATCAAGAATGCCATGCTTCCCATCGTTACGATCATTGCGATCAATCTTGGTTTTACCGTGGCAGGCGCGATCCAGATCGAATCGGTCTTCTCCTGGCCCGGCCTGGGTGGCGCCATCTTTGAGGCGGTGGAAAGCCGCGACTACCCCGTTTTGCAGGGCGCCTTTCTATTGATTGCTGTCAGTGTCATTATTGCCAACCTGATCGCAGACCTTACCTACAGCTATCTTGACCCGCGAGTGCAGACGGGGTGATTCATGGCGATACAGGAATTAGAACTCAAACCAACCATCCCCTCCTCGCCTCTGCTTGGGTTCTGGAATGTATTCCGCAAGAACCGCATGGCTGTTGTGGGCTTGGTCATGTTGATCGTGATCATCGTTATTGCGATCTTTGCAGATGTAATTGCCCCATATAACCCGAGATCCTATGAAGGGATCAAATCCAGCGACATCTATAATTCGCCCAGCGCGGCGCATTGGTTCGGTACGGACGATGCCGGCAAGGATGTGTTTTCCAGTTTCATGTATGGCGCGCGCAATTCCCTGATCGTTGGATTTTTTGCGGCGTTCATATCCATTTTCATCGGCGGGACCTTTGGGATCGTAGCTGGGTTTTATGGCGGCCGGGTTGAGAATTTCCTGATGCGGTTCACAGACATGATGCTGGTCATCCCCGACCTGCCATTGATCGTGGTGTTCGTGGCATTGACCAAGCCCAGCCTGCTTAATATCATTTTTGTGATCGGTCTGCTCGGCTGGACGACAACAGCGCGCATCGTCCGTTCACAAACACTTGCGGTCAAATCGCGGAAGTTCGTGTTGCGGGCACGCGCCATCGGTGCAGGGAACCGGCACATCATTGTCCATCACATCCTGCCGCTGGTCATGCCCATCCTGGTGGTCAATGCCATTCTTGTGATCTCGCTTGCCATTTTGAGCGAATCAACCCTGGCGTTTTTAGGATTGAGCGATCCGCTTGCCATCTCGTGGGGGCAGATGCTCAATTTTGCATTTGGGCGCGGCGCGATGAGTGTGGGCGCGTGGTGGGCTTTGGTGGTGCCCGGCTTCGGGATCGTATGGGTCGTTCTCGGGTTGACACTGCTTGGGAACGGGCTTGAGCGGGTGTTAAACCCGAGGCTTGAGGCACATCATTTGACGCCGGGCAGGCCCACGATCCAGGGTGAAGCGGGGAGTGTTCCATCCAGAAGCGCATTCGACAAAGCACAGGTTCTCCTGGACGTGCAAAATCTTTCGGTCCATTATGTGAATGAAGGAAGGCCCCCGGCGCGGGCGGTCGAGAACGTAAGTTTCCAGTTGCATAAAGGCGAAATGATGGGTTTGGTAGGGGAGAGCGGGTGCGGCAAAACGACTTTGATCATGGCATTGAACCGCCTGCTGCCGTCTGTCGGACAGATCGTTGGAGGCAGTGTCATGTTCAACAATGTGGACATGGCGATAGTGAGCGAAGAGCAATTATCGGATATCCGTTGGAAAGGCATATCCATCATTTTCCAGGGAGCGATGAACGCGCTCAATCCGGTTCGCACAATCGGGAACCAGATCGCCGAGGCGATTAAGAAACATCTCCCCGTTGAGAGCGAAGCGGAGCTCGATGCGCGGGTTGTGGAACTTTTGGATCTGGTCGGTATCACGGCGGACCACAAGGATCATTACCCGCACCAGTATTCAGGCGGCATGCGGCAGCGTGCCATGATCGCCATGGCGCTGTCCTGTTCGCCGCAGGTCGTGATCGCGGACGAGCCGACCACCGCGCTGGACGTGATGATCCAGGCGCAGATCCTTGAACTGCTTGATGAACTCCGCAAGAAACTGGGGCTGGCCGTCATTTTCGTGACTCATGATCTGGGTGTTGTGGCAGAGATGTGCGACACTGTGCTCGTGATGTACGGCGGCGTGACAGCCGAATATGCCAATGTGGATACGGTTTACAACTCACCGCGCCACCCCTACACCCAGGAACTGCTCAAAGCGTTCCCGGATCTTTCCAAACCTGAAAAGCAGCTGACCTCCATCTCAGGCTATCCACCCAAATTGGATGACCTGCCCGCAGGTTGCCGGTTTGCGCCACGCTGTCCCGCGGCATTCGACCGCTGTGAAACAGAACTGCCGCAACTCCACGAACTTGGGAACGGTCATATTGCAAGTTGTCATTTGGTTGAACCCGCACTTAACTACAAAGGACATTACGGACACAACGGTGGAACGAGCTTCTGATCATCCTTTGTGCACTTTGTGGTGAGAGAAAACTATGTCAAATGATTTCATCCTCGAAGTGAAGAACCTCAAAAAGTACTTTCAGGCGGGCAGGCCCGGTTGGTTCTCGCGTCAGGAACATTTTGTCCATGCAGTGGATGATGTGGACCTGCAACTCAACCGCGGCGAAGTCATTGCGCTGGTCGGCGAGAGCGGGTGCGGCAAGTCCACGCTGGCGCTTACCTTGATGCTTCTCGAAGAGGCGACCGAAGGGAATATCATCTTCGAGGGCAGGGACATTACACATGTAAGTGACAGGGAACGGAAGGCGCTTCGTCGAAGAATACAGATGGTCTTTCAAGACCCCTACGAGTCACTAAACCCAACACAGACCATTGAGGAGATTGTTTCAGAACCTTTGGTTGTCCACAGTCTGGCGGTGAACGCGGATGAACGAAAGTCACGCGTCCTGCGGGCACTCGAAGATTCAGGTTTAAAACCTGCCGAGGATTATCTGCAGCGTTTTCCGCATCAACTCTCCGGTGGGCAGCGCCAGCGTGTGGTCATTGCCGGCGCGCTTGTGCTCGAGCCGCATCTGTTGCTTGCGGATGAGCCGGTCTCGATGCTGGATGTCTCCATCCGCGCCGAGATCATCAACCTGCTGGCGGACCTGCGCCGCACGCGCGGCATCTCGGTCATATTCATCACGCACGACCTGGGCACGGTCGGTTATTTTGCGGACCGTGTCGCGGTGATGTACCTGGGCCGCATTGTTGAGGTCGGCGCCATGCGCGAAGTGCTGAAGCAGCCACAACATCCCTATACACAGGCGTTGCTCTCGGTCGTCCCCGTCCCCAACCCGCGCTTGCGCAAGAAGCGTTTGATCCTGCAGGGAGAAACGCCCAACCCCATTGACCTGCCTTCGGGCTGTCGCTTCCATCC
>DATIUT010000304.1:0-11427 GCA_035466615.1 Anaerolineales bacterium
CGAGATGGTGATGCCGGGTGACAACGTGAACCTGACGGTGGAGTTGATTGTGCCTGTGGCATTGGAACAGGGTTCGAAGTTCGCCATCCGTGAAGGCGGTCTGACCGTCGGTGCGGGTGTCGTCACCAAAATCATTGAATAAGAGAAAGTTGGTAAGTTCGTATGGCATCCAAAAAGAAGGACGTTCGACCGGTCATCACGCTTCAGTGTAACGACTGCAAGGAACGTAATTACACAACCGAGAAGAACCGTCGTAATGACCCGAACCGTCTTGAGTTCAACAAATATTGTCGGCGTTGCAAGAAGCACACCGCGCATCGCGAAACAAAGTAACCTAGTAGTTGGCGCAGGGACATGAGCCTCATTTATGCCCCTGCTATGTAGGCCAGTAGCTCAATTGGTAGAGCACTCGTCTCCAAAACGAGCGGTTGTGGGTTCAAGTCCTGCCTGGCCTGCCTGTATTGCTAATGCCGCTTTGCGAAAGGCGGCATTTTAGCGGCGAGCATGATAAAGATAAAGTAAGGAGACGCAATCTTGGCTGAGAAAGCAAAAGGCAAGAAGTCCAATCCGGTCCAGGCGTATTTTCGCGAGACCATTGGCGAACTCCGCAAGGTATCCTGGCCCACACGACGTGAAGCCCTGCAGTTGACAGGTCTCGTCATTGTGGTGATGGTTGTTGTAGGCGTCATTTTGGGAATGACCGATGGCGCCGCGCGCGGCTTGTTGGGGTTGTTGCTCGGTTAACGACAAAACAAGGAATTTGAGGACGAATGGCTTTACAGGAATCGCCTGATCCGATCGAACGTGAACCCGAAGAAACGGCTGAATTGCCGGACGGGCCACTCGAATCCCAGTCAACAGCTTCTAATGAGAATGGCCCATTGGAGGCAATTGACTCTTTAAACGATCCTGTGAAAGAGACCTCTTCAACAGATTCGGATGATCTGAACGCGGCAGATCAGGATGAACCCAAACCTGCTCGTGCTCCTGAACCTTCCACATCCCCGGATGCTTTATCTGTTTCCGAAGTGGAAGGCCCCGCCTGGTATGTGATCCATTGTTATTCGGGTTATGAGAATAAAGTGCGTCATAACCTTGAACAACGTATCGAGACCATGGGAATGAAGGACAAGATCTTCGACGTTGTCATTCCCACACAGGAAGAGATCGAAGTCAAGGATGGAAAGCGGCGTTCGGTCGAGCGGCATATCTTCCCGGGATACGTTCTTGTCAACTTGCTGTTGACGGAAGAATCCTGGTATGTGGTGCGCAATACCCCTGGGGTGACAGGCTTCGTGGGAATGGGAAATAACCCGACCCCCCTGCGCCCTGAAGAAGTTGCGCAGATCATCAAACGCATGGAAGCTGATGCACCAACCGTCAAGGTTACCTACAAGGTTGGAGAACGCGTCCGCATTATTGATGGTCCGTTCAATGATTTTCGCGGCGTGGTGGCGGAGATCGACATGGAGCGCACAAAAGTCCGTGTGAATGTATCGTTCTTTGGGCGTGAAACGCCTGTTGAATTGGATTTCTTGCAGGTAGAGAAAGCTTAATGAAACGGTAACAGGCTGAGGCCTGGAAGGAAGTGTATCCGGGTCCACAGTCAGAATCGGTGGGAGGGCGTCCCATAAAATCGCCCGTTAAAACCACACCTGTTCCTGCGTCGCAGGTGCAGGCAAAGGAGTAAAAATGGCAAAGAAGTTTAAGGCAATCGTTCGTCTCCAGCTTGAGGCTGGAAAAGCCAACCCGGCGCCCCCAGTGGGTCCGGCACTGGCAGGTCATGGGATCAATATCATGGCTTTTTGTAAGGAATACAATGCCCGCACGTCGGGCAGGCAGGGTGAGATCCTTCCTGCAGAGATCACGGTTTTCACCGATGGCTCGTTCACTTTCGTATTGAAGACATCCCCTGCTTCGGTCTTGTTGCGCAAAGCGGCAAAAGTCGAAAAGGGTTCCAGTGTGCCGAACAAAGACAAGGTCGGCAAGGTGACGCGTGCGCAGGTGAAGGAAATCGCCGAGTTGAAGATGAAAGACCTGAACGCGATTGATCTCGAAGGCGCGATGAAGCAGGTTGAAGGTACAGCCCGCTCGATGGGCATCACAATCGTAGAATAATTTTGTGGGAGGGTCGTTCAATGCGTCCCGCTTGAACCACGGAGGATACAATGGCTAAACACGGAAAAAAATATAGAGCCGCTCTGGCTAAGGTTGATCTGGATAAAGAATATCCTGTCCGCGAAGCAATTGCGCTTGCGAAAGAGACGAGCATCACCAAGTTTGACTCGACAGTGGAAGTTCACATGCGCACTGCGCTTGATCCGCGCCAATCTGACCAACAGGTGCGTGATGTAGTGGTCTTGCCGCATGGGTTGGGCAAGACTGTCCGCGTGCTCGTCTTTGCCCAGGGTGAAGGCGCGGCGGCGGCACGCTCGGCTGGCGCCGATATGGTTGCCGATGATGATGAATCTTTGAAGAAGATCGAAGGCGGTATGCTTGACTTCGATGTTGCGATTGCCACACCAGATGCGATGGGCAAGGTCGGTCGTTTGGGGCGCGTGCTTGGTCCGCGCGGCCTCATGCCAAACCCGAAGGCTGGCACTGTTGTCAATGCCAATGACCTGCCGCGGGCGATCAAGGAAGCGAAGGCTGGTCGTGTTGAATTCCGCCTTGACAAGACAGCGAACATTCACGTATCGGTGGGAAAGACCTCCTTCAGTGTGGACCAGTTGTTTGATAATTTCTCTGCACTGATGGATGCTGTTCACAAGGCGCGCCCCGCAGGTGCAAAAGGCGAATATATCAAGCGCATTACCCTCGCCACCACAATGGGTCCTGGAATCAAGGTTAACCCCGCTGAGACCCACAAACTCGAGGTAACCGGGTAAAATATAACCCGATCATCCTGTAAGCCACTTCGCCGATGAAGGCGGGTGTCCCATGAATGGGACTTAATATCCTGCTCAGGTGAAGACAAAAGCAAAAATTCCTCCTTTGGAGTTTGCTGAAAGTCTTTGCCTGTTAAGTGGCAAAGACTTTTTAATTGAAAGGAGGTGATACCCTTTGGCAGTTTCAAAAGAACGTAAAGAGGAAGTGCTGGCCACATATGCCGAATGGCTCAAGAAGAGTCAGGCTGTGATACTCGTGGAATATACCGGCGTAAAGATGAAGGATTTGGATAACATCCGTGCCAAGATCCGTGAAGCTGGTGGTGAGTTCCATGTATTGAAGAACACACTTGCACGCCGTGCGTTTGCCGACAACGGAATGAGCCTTCCCGCAGAATTCCTTGTGAAAAGTACGGCAGTCTCGTTTGTATTTTCTGACCCGGCTTTCACAGCAAAGGCACTGAATGAAGCCACAAAAGGCAATGAGTTCGTCAAGGTCAAAGGCGGATTCATGAGCGGACAGGTATTGAGCGCGTCCCAGGTCAAAGCTCTGGCTGATATGCCGCCATTGCCTGTTGTCCGTGCCCAGTTGTTGGGCGTTATACAGGCGCCTGCCGGAAAACTGGTCCGCACGATCGCCGAGCCCGCACGCGGTTTGGCGGCTGTCATCAAGGCTTTCTCCGAGAAAGCCCCTGCCGCGGCGTAATCGGTTTTTTATTACGCAATTAAAAAATCTATCTCATCATGTAATGGAGTGTTAAGCGATGTCTGAAAAACTTGTAAAAATTGTGGAAGAACTTTCCACACTTTCCGTCCTTGAGGCGGCTGAATTGGTAAAGAAACTCGAAGAGAAGTGGGGCGTTTCCGCCGCCGCTCCTGTTGCGATGGCGGCCATGCCTGCTGGTGCGGCCGTGGCTGCTGAACCTGTCGAAGAGAAGACCGAGTTCGATGTGGTCATCAAGGATGCCGGTGCCAAGAAGATCGATGTGATCAAAGTCATCCGCCAGTTGACCAGTCTGGGTCTCGGCGAAGCCAAGACCATGGCTGAGACCGCCGGTTCCAAAGTTCTCACCGGCGTGGGCAAGGATGCCGCGAACGAAGCCAAGAAGAAACTCGAAGAAGCCGGCGCGTCTGTCGTCCTTGAGTAAGATTCATTCGGATAATCAAAAAAGACGGTCCAAAAGGCCGTCTTTTTTGATTCTTTTAGCCTGAATTAATGATTTACAGTACTTTTTTCCTAGTGACTCGAGAATGATAATGCCTATAATGAAGAATACTACTGGTCAGACTTCCATACCACTGGATATAAAAATCATGATCGTAAAGATTCAACCACTCAGTCACAAATCGCTTCCCGAAACTGCTGCCGGTAAGCTGGCCGCTTCTTTGCTGGACGGCAGCTTGCCCGCTGGCTCCCAATTGCCTCCTGAACGCGAGTTAATGAGTCAGTTTGGGATCAGTCGTTCCTCTTTGCGTGAGGCGCTCAAATCTTTGGAGGAGAATAAGCTCATCGAATCCAAACGAGGGGTGGGGTGGTTCGTCCGAAAATTGGATGAATCGAACTGGACCCAGGCGAAGGAATTGGCCCGGGATGTGGAACCAGTCTCACGGTCCGCTTCAAAAGAGCCGAAAACTACTCCGCTTCGAATTCCCATCGCACCGGAAAAGCCGGTCCACATCCCAAATCTGCGGAAGGATCGTCTGGGTACGTTCGAATTTATTTCCTGGTGGGACCGTGAAAAGGTTCAGAATGCAAAAGTCCTGGTGATTGGCGCCGGCGCGCTTGGTAACGAAGTGATCAAGAACCTTTCACTTATGGGGGTCGGACACCTGTTCATTGTTGACTTTGACAAGATCGAGGCTGCAAATCTAAGTCGTTCGGTTTTGTTTCGGGAGACGGATAATAACCGAAGCAAGGCGGAGGTCGCGGCAGCGCGGGCAAAGTCCGTAAATCCACAGCTGCGTGTCCAGTATATGAATGGGGATGTGACTACACAGTTAGGGCTTGGTGTCTTCCGTCGAATGGATGTCATCATCGGTTGTCTTGATAATCGTGAGGCGCGGCTGGCTGTCAACCGCTTTTGTTACTGGGTGAATAGACCCTGGGTGGACGGCGCGATCCAGGAACTGTTGGGATTGGTGCGTCTGTTCAAGCCTGGAGACGGTGCGTGTTATGAATGCACATTAACGGAACAGGCATTGCGCGATCTATCGTTACGGTATTCGTGTCCATTGTTGGCACGACAAAATATTTTACTCGGCAAGGTACCCACCACGCCTACCATTGCATCCATTATTGGAGCGATGCAGTCGCAGGAGGCGCTCAAGGTGATCAATGACATGCCGATCCAACCGGGCAGGGTGACGCATTTCAATGGGATGGTCAATGAGATGCACACCACGGCGTATGCGCCGCGCGAAGATTGCCAGAGTCATTGGACATATGGCGAGATCACGGAACTTCCTGCGCGGGCCGAACATACCACCCTTGCAGACCTCTTGCGCATTGCCCGCGCTGACCTGGGTCCGGATGCCATGATCGAACTGGACCAGGAGCTGATTACATCCTTGGAATGCCCCAATTGCCATACCAGGGAGCAGGTATTGAAGCCGTTGAGTGAGGTTAGTTTTGAAGCTGGGCATTGCCCAACTTGCGGCGTTCTTCGCGAGGCGAGCTTGACTCATGGAATCTCAGGTGAAGAGAATTTCCTTCACCGCACTCTTGCAAGTGTTGGAGTGCCCCCTCTGCATATTTTGCGCGTAAATAATGGCATTGAATATCGTTTTTATGAGTTGACAGGTGATCTGCAGGACGCCCTGCATTTCCATCATTTTGAAAAAACAAAAATAAGCATCATGAATGAAGATAAAACCACCCGGGTGCGGCTAAAAGACCATGTGAAACTGGATGATGATGTACCAGTACATTCCGCGAGTGGTCGCGTGAAACTGAGTGGCTAGAGAATAACCTCATGTCTCTGCGTACAACGGCGATGAACATGCCTTTTTCCGATCCGATCCACGAAGAACAGGGTCCCGAGCAATATCACCTGCTTCGCAAACTGGCAATATTGCTGTTGCTGGTTGGATCCGCTACTTTGTGGCTGTTCATTCTGTTCGATGAAGAGCGGCTGTCGTTTGGAACGACAGTTGAGGAAATCGGTACAGGCGTCGGTCTTGCACTTGTCGCTGGGTTGGGTGCGCAACTCGTTTTGAGCAAACGAAACGGCTTTTTTCGGTTTGTGGCAGCCATGACCGGGAATGTGGCAGGCATTTATCTGCTCGGTTTTCTTTCAGCAGGCAAATATGGGATCAGCAAATTCGGTTGGTTGCCAAAGGCTGTTGATTACGATGGCTTGAATCTGGTTGGCATCGGATTTGCTATCACACTCTTTATGTCGCTCCTTTTCAGACGAACAAAGATCGTTGTCATCCCGGAGCCTGTGCAGGTTCCCTCTCCGGAAAGAGAACCGGAGATTCAAATCGAACCTTTGGATTCAGGTAACACACCGCGTATTTCCCTACCCAGGAACTCATGGTTGGGTTTCTTCCCCTCCCATTCTGATCAGCGTTCGAATGGCGGAAGGATCCGGTCCGCAAGAGTAAAACCCATGGTTCCACCAAGACGCCGCCAACACCGGGGAAGGGCGCGGATCCAGCTTGCTTTGGTGGAGGAACATCGTTGCCCTTATTGCCTGGAGCTGGTCAGCCGCTCTGATCCGCATGGAGTGATGGAATGCAAGGTTTGTCACACCCTTCATCATAAGGATTGCTGGGATATCACCGGCTCCTGTCAGGTACCGCATCTCAATACATAACCTTGAAGAGGAAAATGCCATGCCCGATTTGAATGTCACGATTGTTCTGCCGAGTGGAGGTGCCCGCGCTGCTGAGGTGCCGGATGATGTCATCGTCCGCGACCTGCTCTCAGAATTTGCATCGCTCCTGCAGTTGCCAACGGTAGGACCCGATGGACGCCCGATGTCGTATAGACTTGATAGCAAGGCTCTGGGACGGGAGTTGAGAGAAGATGAGACCCTCGCATCTGCGATCGTGCCTGATGGTGACCGCCTGATTTTGACGGCGGACATCACTGCAGGCGCAGGCACAAATATGGTGAGCGACAGTCCACGCATGCGCCGCTTGCGTGCAGATTACGAACTCATGCAGGAACTCTCTGCGCGTACAGATTTGATCTCAGTTGTGGCTCAATCGCCGCGTCCAAACCTTCCCCCGGAGCGGTATATCGTAACATTCAAATGTAAAAGTATCGTGGGTGTGGATAGTAAGGGCGACCCGAAATTTGGCGGCCATCATCAGGTTGAAATTTATCTTCACAACCAGTATCCACAGAGATGGCCTGGCATGAAATGGCTCACGTCGATCTGGCACCCGAATATTAACCACCTCAATGGAAGTGTATGTATTGATGCAGCCTGGTGGACAGCCAGCCGTTCACTGGATCGCCTTGTCATCATGCTTGGCGAGATGTTGCAATGGAAGAACTTCCACGATGACCCGACCAAACCGCCCTTCCCATGGGATGCGGATGCTGCGCGCTGGAGCCGGGAATATCGCAAGACCCATCCAAATGCCTTCCCGGTTGATAATCGTGAATTGATGCGTCCTGAACGCGTCAAATTGAATTCCGATGAAAGCGTCAAAAAACCGAAAATCAATTTGTTGAAAACGGCCGTAAAACCAAAGGTCAAAATCAAGTAGCTATTTTCCCGCGTTGCGCAAACCGGTTTTGCAGAACTAAGTACGTTCTATTCCAGAAAGGAGACCGAAATGTCAGATGTACCAGTCACGCTTGTGCTTCCATCTGGGGGAACTCGTAATGCAGAGGTTCCCGATGATGTGCCCGTGAAGGAACTCATCCCCGAGTTGACCACATCGTTGGAACTGCCAGTAACAGGTCCAGATGGACGCGCCATGTCCTATCGAATCGATAGCAAGGCACTGGGCCGCGAGTTGAAAGAGGAAGAGACGCTTTCACAAGCCGGCATTCCGCAGAACGACCGACTGATGATGACAGCCGACGTTACGGCTGGATAAGTCAGCGTCACCCCTTCCTCGCCCCGCGCGTCGTGCGGGGTGAGGAACAGGGAGTCTTTATGCCCTCCAAAATTCGTATCACTGTTTCACCTCCCGAAATGACACACCCGATCGCCACCCCTTTACCCGTAGATAGAGCCAGTCGTTGGAATTCTCCATACGACGAGGGTAAATTAGAGCCGCTGGTTTCTGTTTTTATGACGCAGCCGGCATACAGCCGTATCTGTGTTCATTCTGCGAGCGATATGCAAAATGAAGTGGGAGGCATCCTGGTTGGGGAATGGTGTGTGAATGGGAAGGAAGGCGAGCAGTTCATCATTGTTGAACACGCTTTGCCTGCACGTCATACACGACAGGGTAGTATATATCTGACCTTCACGCAGGATAGTTTGGTAGATATCCACGAGCAGATCGACACACACCACAAAGGAAAGAAAATTGTTGGCTGGTATCATACGCACCCACGCATGGGAATCTTTCTCTCACATTACGATACCTGGCTGCATAATAATTTCTTCCCTGAGCCCTGGCAGGTGGCACTTGTAGTGGAGCCTCACACATCCCTTGGTGGATTTTTCGTGAGGCAAAGGGCTGGTGTGCTTGACCCAAGCCGTTACTTTGGCTTTTACGAATTGGATGGCAGTTTTGGCCGCAGCATGGTTTATTGGAAGAACCTTTATCAATATGAAGAACCGCAAAAAGAAGGAGGTGCTTCACCATGAGTAGATATAGGCGAACATACTTTTATGCCGTACTTGGCGCGATCGGTGGATTGATTGGCTGGCAGGTCAGTGGTTTGCTTGGCCTGTCATTCATAACCAACCTCTATTTGAGCGAATTGGTTGTTGGCGCACTGGTTGGCCTGAGCATCGGCTTATTGATTGGCATCACCGAAGGCTTGATGACTGGCAATTGGATACAGGCAGGCAGGGCAGGAATGTTTAGCGGTTTTCTTGGCCTGATTGCCGGCGGGATTGGCCTGCCTCTCAGTGAATTTCTATTCCAGGTTGTTGGCGCAGGCACGTTGGGGCGTACACTTGGTTGGGGTGTGTTTGGCATGTTGCTTGGCCTCGCAGAAGGGGTTGTAGGGAAATCGCAGGCATGGAAGGGCATGCTCGGCGGTCTGATCGGAGGCGTGATTGGCGGCATCCTGCTCGAGACAATTAAAAATTCGCTCCAAAATCCGCTCACAGGCAAAGCCGCCGGCCTGGTTCTGCTCGGAGCTTCAGTGGGTGCGTTCATTTCCCTGATCGTCGTCCTGCTTTCCCGCGCCTGGCTTGAGGTCAAATCGGGTAAGTTGAAGGGTACTGAATTTATTCTTGACAAGTTCATGGCCAAGGGCTTCCCTTCGATTGCAATTGGAAGTTCACCGTTGAAATCCGAGATCGTTCTGCCTGATCCCGATATCGCGCCTCAACACGCCATGTTATCAGGCGATGGGACGCACTTTGCCCTAAAGGATGTGAGCATGGCCGGAACTTTCATTGACAACAGAAAAGTCGAACGCATTCAGCTTGCCAATGGACAAAAAATACGCATGGGGAATACTGAGATGGTCTATCACGAAAAGAGGTAAAGATGATGCAAAGAATAGTTCGCATCATTCTTGGCTTGAGCCTGCTCCCGGCATTGACGTTTTGGTTTGCACCGAATGCTTTTGCTCAGGAAAGCGGCCCTCAGCTTCGAATCACGCAAGTGGATAAATCTCAATTCCCCCAGGTAACCGTTTATGTGTCGGCCGTGGATGAAAATGGCCAGCCTGTTGGGGTTGACCCGGACACGATACAAATCTCTGAAAATGGTCAGTTGATGCAGATTACGGATGTTCGTGGCGGCGGTGATTCGACGGAAATTGTTCCGATCACGACCATGCTGGTCATGGATATTTCTGGAAGCATGGATAAAAATGGGAAACTCACCACTGCCAAGGATGCGGCCAAAACATACGTGAGCCAGATGCGCCCCGGTGATCAGGCTGGCTTGATCGCATACGATACACAAACTTTCTATGTTCAGCCGGTGACCGCTGATATTGCCGCACTGACCAGTGCCATCGATGGTTTGAAGACCGGCGGCGATACGGCAATGTATGATGCCCTGCTTGAGGCGGAAAAGAATTTGGAATCCATCCCGGGCCGAAAGGCGATCATTGTATTGACTGATGGATTGGACAATAGCAGTCAAAGCACCGGTGAAGAGGTGGTCTCGGCAATTAGTGAAGGCGGACTTACGATTTCAGCGATCGGCTTCGGGGATGCCACCTCCAGCGGGCAGGTGGGCCTCGATGAGGCAGGTCTAAAATCACTGGCTGAGCAGACTGGTGGTTTGTATAGTTTTGCCGATGTTCAGACCCTCAGCTCGATTTACCAGCAATATGGCGAGACGTTACAAAGCGAGTACGCGTTGACATACGTTTCTCCATCTACACTGCGTGATGGTGTGAACCGTGGGTTATCCGTATCCCTTAGTAACAGTGCTGTTACTGCAGATACTCACTACAACCCGGGCGGTGTCCTGCCTGAAGTAGGTACCCAATCATGGAACTTATTCACCGTGATTCTACTGGGTTTGCTCGCTCTTCTCGTTTTGCCGTGGTTGGTTAATCGCGGGTTGGAATTGATGGGTTCCATTGGTAATAATAGAAATAAAAAAGGAAACATCAAATTGGGTCAAGTCCATACGTCCTCAGCAAAAGGACGCGTGAAAATGAAATAATGTGACCAAACGAAATTGGATCTTGAATACAAAAAGACGGCCCGCCCGGCCGTCTTTTTGTATTCAAGATTTTTGCCTATGCGGCGAGAGATTTTTCCATCTTGCGGATGACCATGACCACTTTACCTTTGATCTCAAGGGGTTCGGTCTTTTTGATGAAAATGGGTTTCATGGCCGGGTTTGCAGGCTGGAGGCGATAACGATCCTTTTCCTTGAAAAAGTACTTGAGTGTTGCCTCGTTATTATTTGGAAGCCAGATGGCCACCATTTCGCCGTTCCGCGCCTCTGTTGCCTGCTTTATCACAACAATGTCCCCATCGTTGATCATTGCATCGATCATGGAGTCTCCCTTGACTTGAAGCGCATAAAGGCCATCACCCTTTTCCTTGGGTGGGAGGAGACTGCGTGCAATATCCACGGCATCCGCCTCACTGTCTGTGGTGTAGCTGACACCGGGTTGAAGTTCAGGGAGTGGAATACCTGCAGCAATGGGACCCAGGATAGGAATATGGAGTGTATTCCCTGCCTGCACAATCTGATTGACCTTGTCTGTCAACCTCATACCGCGTGAGACGCGATTATCGCGTTCCAAATACCCCATTTTTTCCAGTTGCAGGAGATAGTAATTGACAACAGATGTCGAGGAAATTTTGACCTTTTCGCCGATCTCGCGAATTGAAGGCGGACGTCCATATCGAGTCTGGTAATCGTTCACAAATTCCAGCACCTTGATATGTTTGTCAGTGATCCCTTTACTTTTACGAAC
>DATIUT010000305.1:0-3230 GCA_035466615.1 Anaerolineales bacterium
GTCGCGTTGCGCTTTGTGGAAAAAGGCGAAAGCACGGAAAAAATTGTGGCTTGACTATTAAATCAGCCGAAATCTACAGGAATCTCCATCAAAATCAAACGTGCCTGTTTTGGCAAAGGATTTTGTTCTGTGCTTCTTCTCAAGACTAGGAGCAATATTTGATTTCCATTTTGTAGAGCTTTCTTGTTGGACGTCTCTTGTGACTTGCATTCACCTACGGACGGCATACTCATGAACCAATTTTTCATAGCCTACTCAGATAGTTCAACTAGAGAGCCATAACATAAAAATTATGAAGCACACAAATCAAAAGCAGAGGAGAATTCTCTCCGCCGCCTACGTTGCCGCCTACGCTCGTTTCCGGAATTTATACCCGTATACGATCAACCCTCGCTCGTCACCATCATTGCGCATTTTGCGGGTGACCATTTCGACGGGCATGCCGATCTCAACGGCGGAGTTATCCACGTCGGTGAGTTGGGCTGTGATCATGGGACCTTCATCGAGTTTGACCAAAGCCACAGTATAAGGGGCATTGGCCTCATATCCACTGGGAGCTTCGTAGACGGTGGTGTACGAATAAACTTCGCCTTTGCCGCTAAATGTATAGAGTTCCTTGGCTTCGTCACCGCAGTTGGGGCAGACGTCGCGCGGGGGGAAGATCTTGTGATCGCAATGCGGGCAGATTTCGCCGACCAACCCGTAGCGTTGTTTCTTGAGTCTCCAGTGTCGCGGGATTTCCATTTTGTTCCAATTCCTTTCGAGATATTTGCTCAAGTTGCTATTAAGAGCAAACTTGTGTAATTTACTTTCTGTGAGCCTAATTCTATCTGGCGGGACTCTCAAAGACTCTCAAGATCGCCTCTTTACGGAACTGTCATGAAGTCGCGGAAACCCGCCAATGCCTTTCTTGGCGTTTGTTAAGCGGAGTTGAATTGTCTGGATATGTGATAATGATGCCCTGATGGGTTGACCCTGCATGGGGGAGGAAAATGTTTTTTGAAGCGGACCAACCATCGGTCAAGCCCGAAGCGGATTCACATCCCAATGCTATAATCCTCCCCGATGAAAATACTGTTACTGAATCAAGCGTTCGTTTCACCCGAGGAGCCGGGGCACACGCGTCATTTTGAGATGGCGAAATTTTTGCAGTCGCGTGGACATGAACTGGTCATCATTGCCAGCGATTTGAATTATCAAACGGGTCAGCGCACGGTGGCGCGCAAGGGACTCTTTGCCGAGCAGAATTTTGAAGGTGTGCGCGTGCTGCGTTCTTATATTTATCCCGCGTTGCATCGCAGTTATTTTTGGCGCATCGTTTCGTTCTTTAGTTTTATGTTCAGTTCGGTGTGGACCGCGTTGCAGGTGCGAGATGTGGATTTGGTGATGGGCACGACGCCGCCGATCTTTCAGGCGGTTTCGGCGTGGTTCGTGGCGTGGATGCGGCGCAAACCTTTTTTGCTCGAAGTGCGTGACCTGTGGCCCGAGTTCGGCGTGAGCATGGGTGTGTTGAAGAATCCTGTGGTGATTGCGCTGGCGCGCTGGCTGGAGAAATTTTTGTATGCGCGCGCGACACACCTTCTGGTAAACTCGCCTGCGTATCGCGAGTATATGATCGCAAAGGCTGTGCCCGAGCGCAAAGTGACATATATCGCCTACGGCACGGACGTGGACATGTTCAATCCGCAGGTGGATGGCTCGTCGATACGGGGTGAGTTGGGATTGCAGGATAAATTCGTCGTATTGTATGCGGGGGCGCTGGGACAGGCAAATGATATTGACACGATTCTGCGGGCAGCTCAGCGATTGAACAGCCAAGACAAAATCAATTTTATGTTGTTCGGTGACGGGAAGGAACGGGCGCGGTTGCAATCCGAAGCGGCGCGGATGAAGTTATCGAACGTGATTTTTGCAGGTGTGCGCGCCAAAAAGGAGATGCCGCGCGTTGTCGCTTCCGCGGATGTGTGTCTCGCCATCTTGCAGGATATTCCGATGTTCCGCACCACGTACCCGAACAAGGTCTTCGATTACATGGCGTCAGGACGCGCCACCGTGCTGGTCATTGACGGGGTCTCGCGGCATTTGATCGAAACGTCCAATGGGGGAGTGTTTGTCCAGCCTGGTGACGATGAAATGCTTGCCAAAAAAATTCTCGAACTCTCGAAAGACCCGAAACATGTTCAGCAAATGGGACGAAACGCCCGTGGCTATCTGGTCAAGCATCTCGACCGCCGCGACAAGTTGAATGAAACACTAGGACTGCTTGAGTCCTTGGTGAAAAAGAATTAGCCATAGAGACACCGAGTTCGCAGAGATTTTTTAAAAAATTCTTCTCCGTGTTCTCCTTGTCTCGTTGGCAGATGGGTATTCATGAAAGTATTTGTTACAGGTGCAACAGGCTTCACAGGCTCGCGCGTCGTCCCGCTCCTCCTCAAAAACGGATTCGAAGTCCGCTGTCTCTATCGCGCCTCCAGCGACCGCTCGCTTCTTCTTCAGCCCGAAATTGACTGGGCGTTGGGAGACGTGTCTGACACCCGAACCTTGACCTCCGCCATGCAAGGTGCAGACGCCTTGATCAACATTGCCTCGCTCGGCTTCGGTCACGCAGACTCGATCATCCGCGCCGCGCAAAACGCGGGAATCAAACGTGCCGTCTTCATCAGCACGACTGCCATCTTCACGCAGTTGAACGCGAAGAGCAGGAAAGTCCGCGTGGCGGCGGAACTCACCATCGAAACGAGCGGACTGAAATACACCATCCTGCGCCCGACGATGGTCTACGGCAGTCCACGCGACCGCAATATGTGGCGGCTGGTTCGTTTCATGCGGGTTTCCCCGATTGTCCCAATTTTTGGAGATGGCAAATATTTACAACAGCCCATCCATGTGGACGATGTCGCGGCGGCGATTCTTGCTTGCCTGAAATCGGACATCACCATTGGCAAGAGTTACAACATCGCAGGCAAGCATCCACTGACATATAACGATGTCATTGATACGATTGCCAAAGCGATGAACAAACGCATCTGGAAACTCCGCGTCCCATCGACGCCTGTCGTCTCCCTCCTGGGACTCCTCGAGCGGATATGCATCCCGTTCCCCATCAAAGCCGAGCAGGTCTTGCGGCTGAACGAGAACAAGGATTTCAGTTACGCCGAAGCACAGAGGGATTTTGGGTTTAGACCCTTATCGTTTGAGGAGGGGATGGGGATGGAACTAAATTCGGTTGT
>DATIUT010000306.1:0-14452 GCA_035466615.1 Anaerolineales bacterium
TGGAATCTTTGGGCGTTCTATCTGCCATTCGTAATGAGCACACATCTTCTTGTGAACTCTGTTGCGGCAAGTAGATATCATGCTGGCAAGATTTATGCAACTCTTTTTGCTGCTATCCTAGCAAGGATCTTATTAAGCGGCTTTGATCTCATGACAACAGTCCTGATCATGTCGACGGTCCCGATTGTTTATTACGGTATTCATGAAAAATGGGGTTGGAAAACATTTATTGAACGTTTTATAAAAATTAGCATCATGCTTTCCGCAGCAACAGCGGCGGGTTTGACGATCATGTCTTTTCAAATTGCCAGCGCAGAGGGAAATGCTGCAAACGTCTTCTCGTATATTGAGAACAGGTTTGGCAGTCACTTTGCCGGAAATTCCGAATATTACACAAGCGGAAATATCGAAGCAACCAGAATAGGTATTTTCGAAGTGATTGGGAAATACCTTGTCATGCCCGCGATCAATGTCCGATTACCAGGTCCAGACACACAAATCTTATACTGGCACCTTGTGACTCTATTTGCTGTTTGCACGGTACTGTTTTTTTTATTCCATAAAAAGCAAGGGGGATATCCTCGCAAGGCAGTTGCCCTAATTGCCGCAACATGGTATTCGCTTTTAGCTCCGCTATCCTGGTATATATTATTTAGGCCACACTCCATCATTCATACGCATGTCAACACAATGGCCTGGCAAATGCCATTTACCCTTTTGGGTTTCGCGCTATGTGGTTTTGTAATTACCGATTTGTTTCGAAGGAAAACCGGTTGATTATCTTGTCACCCTCGCCCGCATCACAAACCGATTCACTCCTCCAAAACGATACTTATACTCCTCATCGCCGCGCATGAAGTCGAATTCATGGCGGCCGTTTTCACAGCACCATTGTATGACATGACCGAGCAGGACCCAACCGGGGGAGAATTCCATGTGGTCGCGGCTGACGCCGGAGTTATAACCCCATAGTTTGTTTTTGTAATCAAAGTTGAGCGATGCCGCGGCTTTGACGCCATCCACTTCGAGGAAGCCGAGCCAGAGATAACCATACTCATGCGCGGCGCGGATGGATTTTGACATCTGGTCGCGCATCACCTCGTGCAGAAATTCGGTTTTGCCGGGATCCTGCACCATCAAATGAAAGAAGGATTCCAGTTCGGGTTCGATTTCGACATTTTTATCCACCACATAAAAATGGACGCGTCCGCTTTCGGCGGCGCGGCGCATTTTGCGGCGAATCTCGTGACGCTGCTTCTTGTCAATACCAGCAAGGTAATCTTCGAACGATCCGTTCAATGCGATGCGCGGCGTGGGACGATAGATTTCTTCATGATAACTCCAGCCGCGTTTTTTGGATTCGGCTTGGAGGGCGGCGAGGGTGGGAGAGTTGTCGGGGAGGTTATACCAATCGAGGACAGACCAGTCATCGGTATCGCCCTGAGCGGAGACGAGGGATGAAGCGAGGAAGTCAATGAGTCCAGATAGGAAACGAGACAAATCCGATTCGCGTACGATCAAATCCAGATAGTCAGAGATCTCGATGCTCCCAACGAGAAGCATGGCGGGTTGACCGTCGTGTTCATGAATGAAGAGAGGCGCAATTCCAAAAAGTTGACCGTTTTCGCTGGCAGAGACAAGAACCAATTGGGCATTTCCCCACTCACCGCCGCCGAGGGTTTTCCACCATTCAGTAAGGTATTCGTAACGCGAGAACGGCGTATCTGCGATGCTTTGTTCGACGAGCGCATTCCATACTGCGGGATCAATTTCAGAAAAATCTTTGTGCAATTTGAAAATCATAATACATTTCACTATGAAGGCCTGGGGAATTACTTCCTGGTCATTTTTCCGCCTTCATCCTTCATCCTTTATTCAAATTTTACCAGTATAATGATAGCCATCCTTTTAATAATCTTACGCTGTGGCCACATTCGATCTGAACATCCTTCCCATTCATAGACAAAACGGACAAGAGTTCGCAGACCTGCCCGGCCTGCTGGCTATTGCTCCGCCACGCAAGGTTGCACGCGGACGCGATAAGGACAGCCTGGTCCTGTATCTCATGCTTTCGGGCAATGCAGATTTCTCCGCGGCGGAAATCAAGCAACTCACCAGCAGCGCGGCGAATTTGTTCTTTCAAACACCAGGTTCATTGACATCTGCAATGCGCAAGACAACTGAAAGCATCAATATTGCATTGCTCGAACGAAACCTGTCCACTACAGGCCGCGGACAGTATGCGCTCGGCTCGCTTGTGCTGGCAGTTGTGCGCGAGAATCAATGCACACTTTCGCTCAGCGGGCCAGCCCATGTAGTTTGGGTGACCGACGGAGGACAACGTCACATCCATGACCCGGCGCTTTCGGGCAAGGGACTGGGTTCGGGTCAGAACATCCATATGTATCTTTCGCAAATCGAGTTCAAATCGAACGACCTGATCGCGTTGTGCGGAAAATTCCCCAAGGATTGGGAAGCAGACCTGTTAAACGAACGTCCGCCCGCATCGCTGGATGCCAGTTACCGCAAGTTGACCTTCACCAAAGGTGACTTGAACGCGACGCTCATCCAACCCCAAACTGGACGCGGCATCATCACGGTTCTACGACCCGACATCAGCACATCACGCATTCAGCCTCCCTTCACCTCCGCTCAGCATAAACCTGTTCCTGTCATCCAAGAACCTGCGGAACCCGGGGTCTTTGAACCGCAAAATATAGAAGCGCAGAAACAACAGGTTGAATTCGAACCTGGTTTTTCAGCCGAAGAAACACAGCCGCCGCTTGAAGAACCAGAGGTCACGGAAGAAGAACTCGATGCATTAGCGGACCTTGGCGCGCATTTGATACAGCCATCCGCGTACGCAATTCCGCCGCATCCAGATAAAACCTATTTGCATACAAAAGAAGAGACCCCTGCGGCCGCGCCGGCGCCAGGCGGATCACGTAATTTCCCACCATCCATTCCGCGAGCCAGACCTGCTGAACCAAAAATCGAAGATGAATTCGAAGAAGGCCAGGAATTGGAAATTGAAACGGACGAGGAAGAACCATCAAAAGAAGATGTCGAGTCCGATCTTCTGAAACCAAACAAGCCCACCGCCCACGCTGAAGCCGCGCGTCAGATGGCAAAAGTTATGGTCGGAGGCATCAAGACCGGGCGGCGCGTGAACGAGCGCCTGGGTGACTTCCTGCGAAACTTTATCCCAAAACTCCTGCCCGGAACCGATTCCAACAAACCGCTTATCGTGCCAACGTATGTCATGGTGTTCATTGCGGTCATCATCCCGGCGATGGTCGCTGTGGTCTCGTGGATCGTCTACAACAAATACGGTTTGAGCGAAACATATTACGAACTGTATCAGAAAGCACTTGTGGAAAACGCACAGGCAACAAGCGAAACAGACCCTTCACGTCAGCGCGATGCGTTTGGTAGAGTTCTCGGTTATCTCGATCAGGCAGAACAATATCGCGAAACCGATGAAACCGAATTGTTACGCAATGAAACACAGGCGAAACTCGACAACCTGATGGGAGTCATCCGCCTTGAATTCATCCCAGCCTTCACAAACGGACTCGGCGGCTCCACACAGATCAGCCGCATGGCGGCAAGCGAAAGCGATTTGTACATGCTTGACGCCGAACGCGGGAATATTCTGCATGCGACCTTTACGGGTCGAAGCCTCGAACCTGACAGCGCGTTCAACTGTCAGCCCGGCACCTATGGAGGGTATCAGGTTGGCACCCTCGTGGATATTCTCGCGCTGCCAAAGGTCAATGCGGTTGGTGCAACCGTTCTCGGCATTGATACAACCGGCAATCTCCTCTACTGTTCGCCGGGACAGGTGCCCCAAGTTTTCCCATTGCCGCCGCTTCCTAACATCGATTGGGGTCGCATCACTTCATTCGTGTTGGACAACAACAATCTCTATATTTTGGATGCCGAGTCTCGGGCAGTGTGGGTGTATCGCGGCAAGGACAGCACCTTTCTCGACCCGCCGTATTTCTTCTTCAGCAATCAGATCCCCAACATCGAAAACGCCATTGATCTCGCCGTGAGCGGCGATGACCTCTACCTGCTTCACACAGATGGACATCTCTCCACCTGCACCTACAGCCGCATCAATGAAGTGCCCACGCGTTGTGTGGACCCCGCGCCGCGCATTGATAATTACCCCGCGCATCAGGACATCGACATCTTTACTCAGGCGCACTTCACGCAAATGTCGCTCACCAATCCGCCCAACCCTGTTGTCCTTTTGCTGGATTCCGAGAACCAAAGCGTCTTCCGTCTCACGCCGCGTTCGCTCGAATTGCAAAACCAGGTCGGCGGATATTCCGGCAATGCCAGTCCATTTCAACAGGGACCCGTCAGCGCCATGGCGATCAGCCCCAATTATGTCTTATATCTCGCCATAGGCAATCAGGTCTACTTCGCAATCAATCTCCCGTAACCATTCACAAATCCAAAATTGGACATGAACATCCTCTCCAGCTTCAAGTACTTTAAGAGACAACCACCGCCTCCTCCAAAGCCGGCAATTGATTCTGACAATTCAATCGAGCCCCCACTGATAACGATCCTCAAAACGCTGGTCATCGTCTACGATCCGGTGGTGGATCAGGCATCCGGCAAAAAACTTTTGGAATACATGAAGTGGAACAAAATCGAAGACCTGGCCACAGGATTCATGTCCGACATCCTGTTCGCCAGCGGAGAGCTTGTCCGTTATCAGATTATCGAACGCCTTGACGTGGACGACTTTCCTCCCAAAGTGGATGGTTATAAATATGATGCGCAGGCTTATCTCAACGTCGTGCGCGGTACGTCACGTCCCTACATGCCGCAGGAGGCAGATTACCACGCGATCATCGAACGTTTCAACATCCTGCAACGCGTGGCAAAAGAAGAAATTGACGAGGTCTGGGTCTTCAATTTCCCTCACGCAGGCTTCTACGAATCCATCATGGGCGGACCAGACGCATTTTGGTGTAATGCTCCCCCACTTAAAAACACCGATGCTTCCAAACGGCGGTTTGTCATCATGGGTTTTTCCTGCGAACGCGGCATCGGTGAAATGCTAGAGAACATGGGCCATCGCGCCGAATCCATCATGGAAAAGACCTTTGAAAGAATCCCTGAAAATGAAAACCTGTGGAAGCGTTTCATCCGTTACAACAAGACTCATCCGGGCAAAGCCGCGCTGGGCAACGTCCATTTTGCGCCCAACAGCGTCCGCGACTACGATTGGAACAACCCATCCACTGTGTTAAGCGAATGTGATGACTGGCTGTATAACTTTCCTGATTTCAAAGGCGTTGTCCGCGAAGTCACCGCGGCGGAATGGGGTAACGGAGATACCCGCCAACACCACGTCTGGTGGATGAAACACTTCCCCAAAACAACGGGACGAAAGAACGGGATCCACAATAACTGGTGGCAGTATATAGCCGACCCGAATAATGTCGCACCATAAAAGACCTCGGAGATTTTGAAAACCTCCGAGGTCCGCTTACTAATCCGAAACCTTCAAAGCCACCAATGTCAAATCGTCGGACAGGCGCGCATCACCACTATGGGCATCCACGCCGCGACGAATGATTTGCAGCATATCAGTCGGGGAAAGGTCTGCGGCTTTTTGAAGGAACTCAGCCAGTCGTTTGGCGCCGAACTCTTGCATTTCGTTATTGAACACCTCCGTCAAGCCATCGGTATAGAGCAAAAGCACATCACCGCTTGACAGGTGAACTGTTTCTGTCCTCGGGTAATAATGCTCATCCAATCCGATTGCTGGCGCGGTGCGCGTCAACCAGTCGATTGTATTCCCATTCCTGCGAAATATGACAGGTGGATTGTGACCAGAATTGACATAGGTCAAGGTGCGGCTATTAAAATCATAGCGGGCCAGGAAGACTGTCACAAAAGTGGTGAAGTTGATGTTATGAATATAGAAACGGTTAATCCGCTCGAGGATTTCGGCAGGCAATTCCGCATCTGGAGCCATGGTCTGGATGGCGGTCTGCAAACTGCTCATCAATATGCCTGCCGAAACGCCGTGCCCACTCACATCTGCGATCACCAATCCATGTGAGCCATCGCGGAATTTGAAAAAATCGAAGTAATCGCCGCCAATGATCTCGGCGGGACGGCTGAACGCGGCAATCTCCACACCTGAAATCACAGGCACTCTCTGGGGCAGTAACGCGCGCTGGACTATCTGCGAAAGTTCCAGTTCCGATTCCAGTCTGCGCCGCTCATCCTCCGAATAATGGTCGAGACAAACACAGGAGGTGTAATCCATTTCAAGCAGGCTGGTATCGACAGCGCCGTGACATACTTCGCAAAGCCCCAGGGTGCTGGTCTCTATTTTCCCGAGGCTTGCCTCTATCACCTGCAAATGTTCCTGAACGCACGTCTCATCATTGCACAGACAGGCGTCCTTTTCGGCCTCGGAAGCCGTCTCAAGAAACCCGGCCACCTGCTGGCGTTTTTCATCCAGGCTGACCTGTATGCGCTGGAAGATATCGGTTGCCATTGCATTCTCCATTCCGGACACAGCCAATAATTAGAACATTTGTTTAGACTCACCAAGCCGGGGATTCTTACCATATCGGCTGCCAAATCCCATATAATCCAAGGTCTCCGGTTTTCCCGTCCGAATAAAACACATCCCTGACTTGAAAACCTGTCGCCTGAGCCAACCCTGACAACTCGCCTTCATCGAAGTGATGGACATACCGCAGGCCCTCCCCCCCGCCTCGCCAGTCTAGCAGATAATCGTTCGGGTCAACATCGTCTGATGAAAGGCCCGCCTTCGACCAATCCTGTATTCGGGATTTGAGTTTTTCGCTGTTCAGGAACTGCCAATTGGAGTGGATGAAGAGTCCATCGGGTTTTAGTAATTGATGGATAGTTTCCAAAACATTCAAGCGCAGTTCGCGGGGTGGGATGTGATGGAGCGCGGCAAAAGAAGTAACCAGTGACCATTTGCCAGTTACTGATAGTTGATCGCTGAACATTGATAGCTGTGTAAGATCAACCTGCATGAATTTGGCAGAGAAATTCATCGGCCGAGACTCGGCATCTCGGAGTAGAGGCCGGCTGAAGTCCACACCAAGATACGAGCCGCGATGGCCGCGCTCCGCCAGTTCGCGCGCGAACCATCCGTTGCCGCACCCCAAGTCCAGGATGTCCTCATCCCCTTTCACCATTTCGAGCACACGCCGAACTCCCGGCTGAATCCGATGACGTGTCGCAGAAAAGGAGTCTCCAAAACGCGTGTAAAACTCGCGGTTGATCTCAAGGAGGCGCGCGGCGATGTCAGAATCCATGCGATGATTATAACGGTTATAATCCCGCCATGCTTACACCGCTTGAGGTCGAAAAACTCTCGAACGAATTTGAGACCAGGACTCCGCAGGAGATCATCGAATGGGCAATCGATACGTTCTGGCCCCAGATTGCAATGAGTTCATCCTTTCAAACACAAAGCGTGCCGTTGTTGCACATGGTTTCGCAGATCAATCGGAATCTGTTGATCTTCTTTATCGATACCGGTTATCACTTTTGGGAGACGGCGATCTTCCGCGAGCAATTGGCATCGGAATGGCATTTGAACGTTTTGGACCTGTATCGCGATACACGCTGGGATTCGTTCGCGCGCCAGAACATCCGCAAGTTACCGCTCGATGACCCGAACCTGTGCTGTTTTATCCACAAGGTCCAGCCGATGCAATCAGCCATGAGAGATATGCTGGCATGGATCAGCGGCATCCGCCGTGACCAGACCGCCACACGCGCGCAGGCAAAGATTTTGGAACTGCAGGAAGACGGGTTGTTGAAGATCAACCCGATGTTGAACTGGACGAAGGCGGATGTGAAACGGTATGCGGAAGAACATAACCTGCCATCACATCCATTGTTTGAGAAAGGGTATCGAAGCGTGGGCTGTGCACCCTGCACGGTTGCGGTCGGCGTCAACGAAGATGAACGCGCCGGTCGCTGGAAGGGACGCGGCAAAACCGAATGCGGTCTGCATACCGAAATGTTCAAGCATAAGGATTTTTCGAAGTTGAAGAGTGACTTTCAGATGGATGTTTCGATCATGGAAAGAAGACGAGCAGACAGGTAAGCGAGTTACAAGAGTGACCTTGCTTGCAGGTGGTTTCGATACAACCTTCGCAACGAACAATCAAGGCTACTCAACCACCGAGTTGAATCAATATTTATGCACCCCGAACGACGAGAACTTTGGAGAGAGACACATCTCCTCACGCCCGATAAAAAGGCATTGGCACGCACCGTGCTGGAGCAAATTCGACGCGGGCGCGATGTGACAAAAACCCTGCGCAGTCATCCATTGGAGGGCGGCGGCTACCTCAATAAGTCCATGCTGGTTTCGATCTACAACGAAATGGTCGCGGCGGGGGAAATGGAAGAGGACGCGCGCCTGCTCGAACGGATCCGCATGAAGCCCATGCGGACTCTCTCTGGCGTGACGACAGTCACGGTTCTGACCAAGCCGTATCCGTGTCCCGGCAAATGCATCTTCTGCCCCACTGACGTCCGCATGCCCAAATCGTATTTACCAGACGAACCCGGCGCAATGCGCGCGGTGGAACACCAATTTGACCCCTATGACCAGGTGATGTCTCGAATCAATCAACTGCAGGGATTGGGGCACCCTACAGACAAGATTGAGTTGTTGATCCTCGGCGGGACGTGGTCATCGTATAAGCGCGATTATCAGGAGTGGTTTGTCAAACGCTGTTTTGACGCGATGAACAATACTTACCACGGAGACCACAGAGAAAATCAAAAAGAAATCCCTGTGAACTCTGTGGTGAACCTATCCGAAGTTCATACAATAAATGAAAACACCCACCATCGCAATGTGGGATTGGTCATAGAGACACGACCAGATGAGATCACGCCGGAAGAGATCCGCTGGCTGAGACATTTAGGCGTGACCAAGGTGCAAATGGGCGCACAAAGTTTGGACGACCACATCCTTGAGATGAACAAGCGCGGGCATACTGTAGAGCGGACACGGCAGGCCGTGTCCCTGCTGCGCGCGGCGGGATTCAAGATCGTCCTCCACTGGATGCCCAACCTGCATGGTGCGACCCCCGAATCAGACCGCAAAGATTTTGCACGTTTGTGGAACGACTTCTGCCCGGATGAAATCAAGATCTACCCGAATCAATTGCTGGCAAACGCCGAGTTGTATGAATACTGGCAACGCGGTGAGTTCAAGCCATATACGACACAAGAGCTCATTGACCTGATCGCAGACATCAAACCGACCATCCCAAGATATTGTCGTGTGAACCGGGTCATTCGTGACATTCCGTCCACGAATGTTGTGGAGGGAAATCGCCGAACAAGTTTGCGGCAGGATGTTCAGGATGAGATGAAGCAACGCGGCACGCAATGTCAGTGTGTGCGTTGCCGGGAAGTGCGTGGAAAATCTGTGAAGACAGAAGCGTTGGAACTGAACGATCTCGTCTATCAGGCAGGCGCGGCGGAGGAGCATTTCGTTTCATTTGTCACGCCGGAGGATAAGCTGGCGGGATTCGTGCGGTTATCCTTGCCGGGCAAGGATTCGCCACAAACAGGCATATCCGACCTCAACGGTGCGGCGTTAATCCGTGAAGTGCATGTGTATGGACAGTCTCTGCCGGTGGGTGCGGAGAAGGATGGCGCAGCACAGCATGTGGGACTGGGAACGCGTCTGCTCGAGGAAGCAGAACGGATCGCCATGGCAAACGGCTTCGAGCGCATGGCTGTCATTTCGGCAATCGGCACGCGCGGATATTATCTCGGGCGCGGGTTTGAGCGGGGAGAATATTATCTTGTGAAGAAGCTTGGTTGAGCAGAATCAGGTTCCGGTTTAGAAAGCGCCGCGCTGACGACCGAGGGGAGGTAAAAGTGAAGCGGGTCTTCCTCCATAGAATTGCATCCATCCGCCAATCTACGCAAATCCTCACGAATGATCAGGCGATTAGCATCAATTCGCGAAGATTAGCGGACACCATATGGATTAGAGTTATGTTAATCATCCGGCTGGGTGCTTGACTTGCATCGAACGCGGTGATAACAATTGAAGGATGGACTATAAGGATTATTACAAGATCCTGGGTGTGGAGCGCAAAGCCAGCGAGGAAGACATCCGCAAGGCATACCGCAAACTGGCAAAGCAATATCACCCGGATTACAACCCAAACAACAAACAAGCCGAGGAACGCTTCAAGGAGATCAATGAAGCCTATGAAGTGTTGAGCGACTCTAAAAAGCGTTCGCACTATGACCGGCTTGGTTCCGATTATTCGCAATGGCAACGTCGCGGCGGACCCGGTAATTTCAATTGGGACCAATACGGTGGTTTCCCCGGCGGCACACACGTGAACATGGATGACCTCAATGAAATGTTTGGCGGTGGCGGGTTCTCCGATTTCTTTCAGACCATATTCGGCATGGGAGGCAGATCGTCCGGGCGCAGCCAATCGCAAGGCTATCAACAGGAAATTGATATAACACTCGAAGATGCATACAAGGGGACCACCCGCCTGATCGAAAGCAACGGCAAACAAAAACGCGTCCGAATTCCCGGAGGCGTCCGCACGGGTTCGAAGGTGCGCGTGGCGGGGGCGGGTCCGAATGGGCTTGACCTGTATTTGATCGTCCAGGTGGCCGAAGACAATCGCTTCGAACGACGCGGCAACGATCTGCACACGTCTGCCAATGTGGATGTCTTCACAGCCATCCTGGGCGGCGAAGCGGATGTGGAAACGTTCGGCGGCAGGATCAAACTCAATATCCCCGCCGGCACACAGCCGGAGCAGGTCTTCCGTCTTGCTGGACGCGGCATGCCGCACGTGCGCGACCAGAAAGATAAGGGCGATCTCTTCGTTAAAATCAAGGTACAAATCCCAAAGTATTTATCGTCAAAGCAAAGGGAACTTCTTGAGGAAGTTTCAAAGATCAAGTTTTAGGAGCAATACAACAAATGAAACGGGTTTTTCTTTCATTACTGATTTTGACTCTCGCAATGCTGGCATGCCAGTTACCGGGACTCACGCCTCTTTCCACGACGGGACCTGATTCACAAGTTCCGGCAGTTGCCTCCCCGCAGCCTGTCACCGTCAACTCGGTCCTACTCGATGGTTCGCTCACTTCGCTGTATGAACAGGTCATCCCCGGTGTTGTCTCCATCCGCACGGATACGGGTCAAGGCTCCGGTTTCGTATTCGATACCAAGGGAAACATCGTTACAAACCAGCATGTCGTCGAGGGCGCAAGCACTGTGGAGGTTGCATTCTCCTCCGGCTTCAAGGAGTATGGCACGGTTATTGGCTCGGACAGCGACGCAGATATAGCTGTTGTCAAAGTGGACGCGCCGGTGGAGGAGTTGCACCCATTGACCATTGGTGATTCGGACGCGCTTCAGGTCGGTCAGACCGTCGTTGCCATTGGCAATCCGTTCGGCTTGAGCGGCACAATGACATTGGGCATCGTCTCCGGACTCGGGCGCACACAACCTTCATCCCAGGCGGCTGGCGGCGGATTCTTCAGCACCGCCGATATCATCCAAACCGACGCGGCCATCAACCCCGGCAACTCGGGCGGTCCGTTGTTCAACATGAACGGTGAAGTGGTCGGCATCAACCAATCGATTCGAACAGACAGTTTCAATCAGGTGACAGGCAATGCCGTCAACTCCGGCGTGGGGTTTTCGATCTCTATCAATCTACTCAAACGCATCGTGCCTGTCCTGATCCGTGACGGGAAGTATGAATATCCATATCTGGGCATTACCTCCTCAAGCGACCTGAGTCTGGCAGAGATCGAAGCCCTGGGATTGGAAACTTACAACGGCGCCTACGTCTTCGAAGTGACGCCAGGTAGTCCTGCAGATCTTGCTGGCATACAAGCTGGTGACACCCCTTCCAGACTCCAAGGTTTGAATGCTGGAGGCGACCTGATCGTCGCGTTCGACGGCAAGACAGTCACCACGTTCGACAAGTTATTGAGCTATCTCATCACAACCAAATCCCCGGGAGATACGGTTGTCCTGACGGTTCTGCGCGACGGCAAGACAATTGATGTCACAGTGAAACTGGATGCAAGACCATAGTCAATCAAACAAGCGGATCGAATCCAAAATGAAAATCGGATGGCATTCCTGCCATCCGATTTTCATTATCCGAAACGTTCTTCCTTCCAAACGTCTGCGCGGTTGTGATACCCCGCCTGTTCCCAGAATCCGCGCCGGTCATGTGGCATGAATTCCAATGACCTCAGCCATTTGGCGCCTTTCCAAAGATAGGGCGTCTCCATATCTTCACGGCCAGGAATGAATCCCACCACTCCGCGCAATGGGTAACCGTGGTCGGGTGTGATTGGTTCGCCGTTGAAATGGGTGGCGAGCAAAAAATTATCCTGCAGGACAACTTCGAG
Source organism: Anaerolineales bacterium (assembly GCA_035466615.1). Lineage (GTDB taxonomy): Bacteria > Chloroflexota > Anaerolineae > Anaerolineales > Villigracilaceae > Defluviilinea. The sequence goes on from DATIUT010000306.1 coordinate 12,460, forward strand.
CGGAAGGTTGACCGTAAACCCATATTCGGCGTGTTGCATCACATGAGTCACATTAGGCTTGATCTTGAACAACCCGTTCTCCACCATCGCGCGGACGGAGACACCCTCCCACGTGGTATCGAACTTGCTCCAACGGGTCACGCAATGAATATCCATTTGGATCTTCGCACGCGGTAGTTTGTTGAACCCATCCCACGTCCAGCGTCTTTCCTCCTCCACTTCACCCCAAACACGGAAATCCCATGTGGCGGGATTAAAATGCGGCACAGGCCCGTAATGCAGGACGGGAAACTTGAACGTCAACGCCTGCCCAGGCGGGAGACGCCCCTCATTGCGGATGCGGTCTTCCTCCCTGCGGCGGTCTGGTCCTTCAAATGATGAAAACATGGCAACTCCTCGTCGAAATTATATCAAGCATGATACTGATAAGACCATCCATTGCTCATAAATGTTACTGGATATTCCTTATCAATTCATTACGAAGTTAACTCCGTGGTATAAATCAACCTAAGTTACGGGCTTTCAATTACTTGAAGGAAGCAACTAAAACAAAGATGGCCAGTTTGAATTCAAAGCCACAAGCAGTGACAGCATGAATATGTTCTGGCAGTAATTGTACGATCAGGCTGCCAGTGGTTTCGATGAATTTACGATAACAAGCAATCAGATACTGAAACCAAGGCGGCAGGGGACGTTTCGAGTTTTTCTTTCACGAAGGTTGCACGTCAAGTTCTGCAACTGCCAGCAGGCCTTCATAGGAGTAATCGTTGCAGGCTTTAGCAACTGTGACCAGCCCACCCTTGGGTAAATCAAAGGGATACCGCTTCAAGGCTCTGGTGTCGCTCCACAAACAAGGTGTCAGGAAGAACTCCACAGGCTGTCCTTGGGCTGTGATCATCAAATAGAGTTCCAATCCGTGGAAATAGCGCTTCTTGCTGGCTTGATATCCACACCGGACTTCACCTTTATAACGTTTGGAGCACATGATCCGATAATTGTCACAGGTCGCCAGGAAAACTGTCATGACTACATACTTTCTCCATTCAACTACTTCCAAACTTCTCCCGGCAGATTGAAGACCTCAGAAATAAACAACCGCCTCCAGACTCACAAGAAACCTGGAGGCGGTTTTCCATCAGTATTAGCGGGGATTACTATGGGATATAGTATTGAACAATCAACAGTGGACGATCTGCCACGGCGGCATCCCCGCTGTAAAACTTCACATAATCGGCATCCATATCAGCGTTGTCATCGAAAGCAAAACGCAGACGAAATTGTGTTGTCCCTGTCAGGTTGATGTAGGCATATCCCGCAGTATCCATCACGGCGTTGTACCAGTCGCTGGCAGACACAGGGTCAAACGTGGAAACCGCCAACTGCCCCGGAGCAGCCTGGAAGTCGCTAATTTCCAATTCCGCCGTTGTGCCGAAGTATGGCATTTGAATATCCACCAGGAGGCCGCCATGTGTAGTGAATGGGTCTGTTCCCATTAATCCCTTTCTCTGGATCTTGAGTGTGACAGATGTGATGACAGCCGTATCGGGCAGGCCGGATGTGTCGAAATGCAAAACACCCAGATATTGCCTGCCTGCCCTGTCGTCACCGAGGTTGAAAGTGTTGGTGTTCACATTCAAAGTTCCTCCCACATTGCTGGTTTCGCTCGATTCAAGCACCCAGCCATCATTGGCATCAATGGAATTCAGATTGAGAATCAAGATATTTGGCACCGTATAGATTTCACCCAGTGTAAAGTTACCATTGGCAATACCCACACCTCCCAACGGAATGAAAGCGGCGTTCACAATCGAATCATCATCCACTACGTCCAACCGAATCGTGCCATCGCCCGAACCGGTGTTGACTGTGACGGTGTAGGTTGTGCCCGAGCCACTCACATTGGTCACTGTTTCTTCTTCGCTCCCCTCACGGTTTCTCCAACCCATGTTCGTTCAGGAATTTTTCATCCTGCAATATCTCTTTTGTCATCCCA
>DATIUT010000307.1:0-3692 GCA_035466615.1 Anaerolineales bacterium
CATTACCCCAAACGGGAAGCTCCTTGTCGCCGCGTTCGTTTGCTTCTACAGCCTTGCGGATCAACGCAGGGATAACATGCGATGAAGCAAGATTAAAGTTGTCACGCGGACCATAGAGATTGACGGGCAACAGGAAGATGGCATTGAAACCATATTGCTGACGATACGCCTGCGCCTGCACGAGCATCATCTTCTTGGCGAGTCCATACGGAGCATTGGTCTCTTCGGGGTAGCCGATCCAGAGATCTTCTTCCTTGAAAGGAACAGGCGTGAACTTGGGGTAGGCACAAACCGTTCCAATCGCAACGAACTTGCCAACGCCATTCTTGTATGCCTGGTGCATCAACTCCACGCCCATCATCAGGTTGTCGTAGAAGAAGTCAGCGGGATGTTCACGGTTGGCGCCGATGCCGCCCACGTTCGCGGCAAGATGGATGATGACTACGTTCTTCGGGTCAACGTCTTTCAAGGTGTCGGCATACAAACGGCGGATGTCGTTCGGGTCAACGAGATTGAAATTCTCGATGCGCGGAATGAAGATATCCGTTGCGCCGCGTCCTTTGAGTTTCTCGATGACGAACGAACCCAGAAAGCCCGCGCCGCCGGTGACGATAACACGTTTGTTTTGCCAGAAATTTTCAGACATGGTTCTCCTTAAGTTCCGTCATTGCGAGGAGCGTTCGTTGCGACGAAGCAATCTCATCTTCCATGGGGATTGCTTCGGGATTTCGATGCTTCGCATCTCAACCCTCGCAATGACGGGAAATTCGATTATTGCACAATAAACTGCGCGTTGCGATAGTGCGCATCGGTTGGGTTTTGAATGATCCCCGTTTTCAGGGCAAACAACAGTTCACGGATGCCGTCGTCCACATCGAGTGTGGTGTCAAAGCCAAGCACGTTCTTGATCTTTGCGAACGACACGGTGATATCGCGCATGTCGCCGCCGAAGGTCAGATCCTTGTATTCAACAATCGTTTGCGGCATGCGTTTAAGCACGAGCCGCACAATATCGTCCTTTGAATAATTGCCGTTATCCGTGCCAAGATTAAAAACCTGTCCGCAAATTTTCGATTGCTCCGCTTCAAGTCCCATGATGACGCCGCGCGCCACGTCGCGGATATGCACGAACGAGCGCGAATAACCGCGCTGGTAAATGATCAACTCACGTTTTGTGAACGCCTCCAGCACGAATTGATTCACGATCAGGTCAAAGCGCGTGCGCGGGGACAAGCCATACAACGTCGCGAAGCGGAACAACAACGGCGCGGTTGGTGCGTCCTTCCGCGAGAGCAAATACTCCTCACTCGCGATTTTGGTCTCTGCATACAACGATTGTGGATTCAACGGGGATTCTTCGGTGACCGGCCTGCCATTTTCAGACAAGCCGTAGTTGCTGTATGTGGACGCGAACACGAATCGTTCCACGCCCAAGTCTGATGCCTGTTCGAAGACCATTTTCGTAGCCTCGACGTTGTACTTCCAGGCAACCTGTTTGCCGACGGCCTGACATGCGGGGAAGCCTACAATAGCGGCGAGGTGGATCACGGCATCGGGCTTCTGCCAATTGTCCTTGACGGCATCTTTGATGGCGCGTTTTTCGGTCACATCCGCTTTGACAAAGTGGAAGTTGGGGTGATGAAGGAAAGGCACCAGCGATTCCCCGCCGAAGAGGAGAGTGTCAACGACGGTGACGCGGTAATTAAGGCGGAGCAGTTCCGAGGTCAGAAGTGAGCCGATGTATCCCGCGCCTCCAGTGATCAGAATGTGGCGATCCATCATTTATTCCTCCATCCGTAACTGGACCTTGAATCCATCCACCTGCAATGCGGGGGCATCTTTATCGGTCACAACCTCGATGCCTTGTTCGATGCATGTGAGGCGGCAGATATCCACCACATCGCCCTTTCCGAGAATGCGGACACGGTCATAACCCGCCTCCTGCACTTTGGCGAGATGCTCCTTCACGCGCTGGCGGGTCTTGCGATAGATCGAGAATGAACGCTCGACATAATCAATGGCAAGGCGCGCGCGCAGGGCAATGCCTTCGGGTGTGATGATGTAACGCAATTTCTTGCGTTCTGCGCGCATGACCTTGACATAACCTTTTGCAATGAGACGCTTGAGATGCCAATTGACCGTGCCAACAGCCACACCGAGTTGCGTAGCCAAAGCAGACTGATTTACATCGGGGTCATTTTCGATCTTTTCGAGCAGGGTAAGTTCACGGAGTTCTTCGTTTGCGGTTTCCATACAATCTTTTCAATTCAAAATTCAGTCACTGAATTATAACCCAGAATGAGGGGCTGTCAAACGGGGAAAAAGAAAACGGTGGTCGAGTAGACGGCGGCTTCTTCTGCCGTCATATCGAGACCACCAATTACAGGTGAAGACGGAATTGCGTGGTGTGACTCGATACGCTCCTCGCTACCGCTCAGAACAACTCGACCACCACTTGAAACTATGCAAACTGTTCCAGATTGACCGCCACCAGTGGCAGCGCTTCATCAACGAATTTCTCAAGCGACGGACGTTTTTTGAGGTGACTGTAATGGGATGCAAGTCCGTAAATTGCCCAGGTGGCAACGGTGGCGGGAATTTCGGTGGGGAGTTTCGATTTTTTCAACCAGTACGATAACAGTTCGAATATCTGTTTTTTGATGGTGCCTTCCACCAACGACTCGAATTGCTGGTGTGGTTGGGCGCATCCGCTATGGATGGTGACAAGAAACTCGCACACGATAAGGATCAGGTTGCGCAGGTTATCAGGGGAGTAACTGCACATATTCAATTTGCGCTTTTCGATCTCTGCCATGAACGCTTTTTGGACGGCGTAATCGAGCAATGCGTATTTGTCGGAGAAGTGGGCATAGAACGTGGCGCGGTTGATCTCAGCTTGGTCGGTCACATCCTGTACGGAGACGGATTCGAATCCCTTTTCGGCGAGGAGGGATTCAAAGGATGTCAGAATCAGGTTACGGGTCCGTTTGACGCGGGGGTCTAGTTTTTCATCGGGGTTAGGCAACATTTTTACTCCTTTGTTGCTTAGTCAACATTCTCAAGTCTTTGTTGGTTGACTTTCAAAGGGGGGATTGGTAAATTGGGCAACATCTGTTGTTTATTCAACAACTGTATATTATCAACTATTTCAAGGAGAGTCAAGAATGAATATTGCATTATGGATCGCGCAGGTTTTGCTGGCTGGTTTGTATGGAATGGTGGGCGGCATGAAGACGTTTACGCCGAACAAGGTTCGCGAAAATCCGCAGATGGGCTGGGCGCATGGTCAGAGTGATGGCTACATCCGCTCGGTGGGCATTCCAGAGGCGCTCGGCGCATTGGGCATGATCCTGCCAATGCTGACGGGCATCCTGCCCTGGCTGACGCCGCTTGCCGCTGTGGGGCTTTCGATCATTCAGGTACTTGCCATTTTCACCGTGCATTTGCCGAGGAAGGAATATCAAATCATTCCGGTGAATATTGTAGCGCTGGTGTTGTCCATGTTCGTTGTCATTGGGCGCTGGACATTGTTTTCATAATCAGTTGCACGAAAGGCAGATAAAGTTGGTGTAGTCTATACTGCATCAGCTTTATGGATTTACTTACAAGGAAAAGAAATGACACAAGCGCTGAATGAGACCAAAACCGGATTTTCCATCCACCCCGGGGCAAAGATCGGGCACATCTCGTTG
>DATIUT010000308.1:0-8927 GCA_035466615.1 Anaerolineales bacterium
CGCTTTCCTTTTCAAAAACGCTGATAAGCACTTCTTTAAAAGGCGTTAATTCGCTGATGTTCGCGGCAATACCGCGCAATGATTGTTCCAGTGGCTGTTCAAAATTCAAAACACCGCTGCTCTCAGACAAATGTGAAAGAACACCCGTCCGTCTTCGCAGGAGTTCGGAGCGCTGGAGTTGTTCCTGATAACGCTGAACATTGACAATTGCAACCGCGGCCTGGGATGCAAGGGTACGCACAACATCAAGGGAGGATTCGTCAAAGGAACCTGTCTGATTGGAATGCAGATAAATTAGCCCTGTGGTTCTTCCCTGACCGATGATTGGCACGATCATAAAGGAGCGGACTCCACCGTGAATCGGATGTGAGTCCGTCTGCGTAATGTCCGCAACCACCAGCGGTTCACCAGTGCGAACGACCCTCTGTTCAAGAGGTGAGAATGTTTCAGGCGGGGGGCAGCCAGTCGAAAGTGAAACAGGCAACGGGTCGGATGAAGCGTCCATGTCAAAAAGCAGGATTGTGCCGCACTCTGCGTGGGTTGTCCGCAGGCTTTCTTCGCGCACCACTTCCAGCAGGGAACGCAAATCCGTCATGGTGTTGAGTTCGCGGCCGACGCGTGAAACGGAGGTGAGTTGCTCGACGCGCCGGCGGAGTGTCTCATCGGTCAATGTGGCGCGGGCCGCGCCATCTATTGCCGATGCCAGTTGACCGGCAGCCGTTGAGATGAGTTGAAGATCGTAATTATTGAAGAACTCGGCTTTGCGGCTTCCAAGCATGAGTTCACCCAAACTGTGGTCGCGAAGGATGAGCGGGACAATTACAGCAGACTCAACTTGCAGGGTTGTGGCCAGTGGATGATACGCGGAGAGGACGCGCCGGTCTGAACTAAGTCGGCCTGACAGAAATGACTTTTGGCTTCCTGATACCGTAAAGCGGTATTGCGAGGCATCCATATGCAAACGACCGAGGGTGTTGATCGTTTCAGTTGTGGCGCCGAATACCGAGTCTTCATGCAGGTGCAGTTCACCAAGCTGTTCATCGCGCAAAAAGATGGCGGCAATTTCTCCCTGGAAGAGGCGTGCAAGTTCCTGTATAGAGAAGCGCAGGATCTCGTCAATGGTGGCGGTAGATGCGGCGAGGCTGGCAATGCGGCGCAAGGCATCAGAACGCAATGCGCGTTGACGGGTCTGCTCTACAATGACCGAGTTCTCAATGATACCCGCGGCCTGTTGGGCAACTGTTTCGATCAAGCGAATCTCGGATTCTGAAAATTCAACAGAAGATCCCTTATGGTTGGAAATCTGAACATATCCCACCAGCCGGTCGCCGGAGATCATTGGGGCAAGCACGGATTCGCGGAGGCTGGCAGCTTGAGCAAGGGTTTGCAATCCAAGACCGCGCCAGTTCTGGTCGCTTGCGGCATTGCGCGTGGCGATCAACATCTTTCCGAGAATGATCGCCTCGGCCGGACTGTTCAGAGGGATGGAGGCGCGGTAAATATTTACAATATGTGAAGGCAATCCCTGAAACGGGGATTGGGCTTCCAGAGTCCTTTTGCCCTCGTCATACAAGAGGAAACCGAGAATATCAACCGAAAAAAGCGGCGCAATGCTCTCGAGCAAGCGCTGAATCAGGTTGCCGTAATCGTGCGAAGCGCCAATGGCTTGTGCGAGGCTGGCAAGTCCACTTAATTCAGATAAACGTCTTTGTTCGGTTTCATAGAGCAGGGCGTTGCGGACGCTATAGGCAATATGGGATGAGATCAACTGGATCAAATTAAGGTCCTGTTGACCAAACACACCCGGAGTGAAGTGGCCGAATTCCAATGTTCCGATCAATTGCTCATCTGCAATCAGAGGCAATCCAAGATAGGATTGGATGGGAAAACTTCCGTTCACATTCTCGATTGCGGGTGGTGACATACGGATATCAGCCACAAGAACAGGTTTGCGCTGTTGCAAGGTGTAATCTGTCAACCCACCAAATTGGGAAAGGGATACACGTTGAATGCCGCCGCCCCCCACTGGATCCAAAGTGAAGGGCGTCAATTTTTGGGAGGAAGAGTCCAGGGTTTTGATCTCGAGGAGGTCGGAGGAGATCAACTGCGATACATTTATCAGAACCGCATGTAATACATCTTTCAAATCAAGACTGGATGAGACATCCCTGCCAAAATCTGATATCAAGCGCAGGATTGGTGATCCCGAATCTGTTTCAGGCAGGTTTTTCGAAAACTCCACCGGCTTCATTGCCACAAGCATCTGGGCATGACCTCCAGGTATCTGATAAGAGGTGACTTCCACCAATTGACTGCCCACGGAAAGTCGTTTTTGGCCAGGCTTGGCACAAAGGATAAGAAATTCCTCAGCAGGACGGGTACGGCGTATTAAACGTTCAAGATCCGGCACATCACCCGGTCGCAGGCCAAACCATTCCTTTGCCAGGTCGTTGACAAATTCCACCCGTCCACCGGATTGGATGAGCAGAATCGCCTCATTTACTTTTGATGAATCAGGAGGGGGAAACGAAGGGTCGTTTTGAGGGACAACCAAAGTTTTTCGGAAAACACGCCGGGACGCGACAACTGCCAGCACCGGCGTCAACAACGCCAGCGCCAGCAATATTAAATAATGACCAACTCCCAGCCCGGCAAACATCCTCTTATATCAACCTGTTTTGCCAGCCGAGGGGGCATCCTGACGGCGAGCCTCAGCTGCAAGTTCAGTAATCTCACGAATATCGGCAAAGGAATGTTCGACTGGCGAAACCATACCGATGGATATGGTCATGAAAGGCACCTTGGTGGTCGTTTCATTCGCGGCGGGAGCCTGCATAAATCCCTGCTGGCGATCCATGAAGTTGTAGTGGGTCTGCACTTCCTCATCGAACCGTGTCCTGAGGCGATCTCTAATGGCGGGGGCTTTGTCTGCAGTAGTGATAATTATGAAGTTGTCTCCGCCGGCATGCCCAATGAAGTCTGATGTTGTCCCAAGTTCATCCACCACTTCACCGATCAACATGGCGGTAAAACGCAGAACATCATCGCCAGCCACAAAGCCATATACATCCTTAAAAGGCTCAAAGTGGTTGACACGCGCGTCGATCAGCGCCCAGCCCTTTTCACGGATGATGCGGCGCAATTGCTCCTCGATCAAGCGCCCTGCAGGAAGCCCGGAGCGGGGATCGGTGAGGCTTTCGCGTTCCGCGCGTCTGATCGCGCCCTGCACACGCAGTTTGAGTTCCTCGATATCGAACGGCTTTGTGATGTAATCGTCCGCACCCAATTCCAATCCCTGTAGTTTGTCACTGCGCTCATCCTTTTGGGTGAGGAAGATCACCGGGATATGGCTGGTGCGCATGTTCGTGCGCAAATTCCGGCACACCTCATAACCGTCAATATCGGGCAACATAATATCCAGAACGATCAAATGCGGAAGAACCTGTTTGGTCTTCTCCAGCGCATCCGACCCGCGCACGGCAACATCAACATCGAAATCCATGCCTCCAAAATAGATCTTCAGCATGTTTCCGATGTCAAGATCATCTTCCACAACCAACAATCGCGATTTTCCCATACACAACCTCCGATTACTTCGTGTGCGCAGTTCGCACCGATCTTGCCTTTTCTGCGCTGCGCCGCACTGCCTCAATTTGCTGGGGTGTCACTTCCCGCTCGAACGAACGAAACCCGCTCAGGCGAAAACCATGTTTCTTTGCTATCGAACCAATCTCATCAACACGTTCTCTGGTAATGCGTTTTCCAAGTGTATAATCCTCGAAACGTCCTTCCAAGGCCAGTGCAATGGTCTCCGCCATGCAGGCATATGCCTTGCCGGGCGGAAAACCGAAGTTAAAGTGGAAATCAACGGGACCTGGCACATCCACCATTCCGCCGTCAATCACTAATATATCATCTCTCACCCTCGCCACCATTGCAGAAACATCACGAGGGCGGGCAACATCGCAAATCACACTGCCTGGTTGTAGAAACTCCGGGCGGATGACATCATGGACAGCGCTGGTCACCGTCAAAATCAACTGCGACTCCGCCAGAACGTCCATTGTCGTGCTGACGATCAATTCGGCTCGCGCGTGGACCTTGAGCCTGTCGCGCAGTTCTTCGAGCGCATCCCGCCTTCGACCGATCAAATACAGCCGTTCCACATCATCAGCCAGAAGGTCGGCGCAGACTTGTCCGATCGTGCCTGTGGCTCCCACCACGGCGGCAGTCGCGCTTCGGAGCGGAATATTCATGAGACAAGCCGCCTCCCGAATGGCATCCACTGCAATGATCACCGTATACGAGTCACCGGTCGTCACAGGCACATCCAAAGATTTGGCGATGGTGACACCAGCATCCCCAACCACCGAGGTGAATGCACCCAATCCCAAAATCTGAGCGCCAAGTTTTTCCGCCAGTCTGCCCGTTTGGGTAATCTTACGATAAACCGTCCGCTCTGGCAACTCCATCATCCGTCTTGGAGTATAAGGGCAGGCAATGAACCAGCCTTTAATCTCTTTACCCGTGGATTCCGAACGAATCCCTTCGATCTCGGAAATATAAACGGGCGGAAAGAATGTGGAGAAGAAATCAATCTGCTTCTCATTGAGGACGCGCCCCAAAAGCGGAAATTTCCGGCTGACATCCCGTTTCGGATCAATGGGATGGATGATGAAAGCAAAAGTATCCACACGTTACCATGATTCCAGTTCTTGTGATTCCTCATGCCGGGGCGGGTATAACCGCTTATGCAAACCGGGATTCTTGAACTTATGATGGTCGCTATCCTCGTATCCTACATTTTTGTTGATCACGCGTCGTTCCCTTGACGCGGCAAGCACGACATCCGATTCAATCATACGCGCAGGGTATACGATCATGCCAGAGCCAAGCCGGCAATTATGGCCAACAGCACTGCCGATCACTGGGCGGTTGGCATGGCTCAGGTTGCCATGACCATCCATGGCCCGGATCGGAGCGGGGATAAGGTTATAGTCGGTAAATGTCGAACCTGCGCCAATGAAAGTGTTGCGTCCAACAACACACATCTGCAAACAGGTGTTTTGCGCGATCATGCTGTTTTCCATCACAGTGGTCATGAACAGGGAAGCGCGGAACGGCAGGAACGTACCGTCCCCCACCACGGATAGCATCAACTGGACATCCTGCGAGATGTTCACGTTGTTCCCAATGATGCAATTCTCAATGACCGAGCCGGCGTTGATCGTCACATTATCGCCAATGGTTGTAGGTCCATGAATGATGGCGCTCGGATCGATCACACAATTCTTCCCGATCTTTACAAGTTCAGAGCACTCTAAGAGTTGACGGCCTTCATATAAGGCTTTGCCAAGGAGTCCCAATTTGAAGGCCAAGTCCTCATTCGACCGTCTTTGAAATCGTTCCCCGCGTGTAAATAATCCAAAAACGATATCAGCAATAAAAACATGGACCCAGCTATCAATTGCAATCAAAGCAGCCGAGAGAGGTAGCTGAAAAGTCAGATCACCACTTTGGTCTGCCATGTACGTAGGCACGTGATAATAGCCAACCTCACGCGACTGCAAGTCAATGACCAGAGGCTCCACGTCAGCGACGGGACCGTTCGGGTAATACCAAAGATCTGCAAGATACAAGCCGCCTGCCGCAGTATAAGATGTGGATAATGGCAGGGCATGTTCCTTGAAAGCCGGATCCTCTGAAGAGAACGCCGCACGCACCGCCCGTTTTTTCCTGCGTGCGATCGACATAAAGGCTTTTATATACTCTTCATCAAAAAACAAGTTGTTACGATAGGCGATCATTTCCACCCGGTCATTCGGGAGATGTTCTTTTGGCTTGAGTTCCTTCTCGCGGGTGGTATGAGGGGCAAGAACATTCCTCTGATGGAGCCATAGGGGATTGTTTTGTATGCGCAGGTCGCGCGCAGGTTCATTGAAGGGCGGAATTAAGCGGGTGTCCGGAATGATGATCTTATACATAATCTGCTTTATTATTCCACAAAATCGAAAAAACAGGGACAACAGCCCCTGAAAACAACATCTGCATTTTTGTTTGCGATATCCTTAAAAGATCGGGGATTTGTCAATCACAATCGTGCATGTTTCATCCCCGGCTGCAATACAGGTTTCCTCTTCCACATTGAACACTTTCCCGCCGCTCAACCAATACAGGGCTTCCTGCAACAACCCCACTGCAAGGTGACAAACCGGCTCCTGCGCATGCCTCTCCCAGCACAAGGGACATCTCTCGATGTGCCAGAGCAGTTTATCGCCCTCCTCCTCGATGCGCACCTTTTGATCGGTGAAATTATTAAACAAATCCGCAAATGCTTTTGCGCCTGCGCTTACCTTTGCAGGGAGTGGCAAAAGACGGAACGCCATCTTTGTAATCCCCATCTGTGTTCCATATTGACGAATACCGTTATTGAAGCAGACACGTCCAATACGCATGGCCAGTCCGCGTCCGCCATGAGGACCATAGACCTGTTCCAACGTATCCGTCATATTGCTGATGGCGGAAAAGGGGAATGCCCGTTCTGTGTTGTCGGTCGGATAATTATCCAAAAGGGAAGCTAACGATGCCAGTTTAAGAATGACATGCACCCCATTCCGTCCCATCACCTCTTCCATGGAAAGTAGAATGATCCTCCCCATTCGATTCGGGTAGAAAAATGACTGTTGGTCTGTCATGGGGCCAGTGTTACAGATGTTGTGGTGGTATTTAGAGGCGAAGGCTGGACCTGTGCAGTCGACCGGATCGGCACTTCCTCATCAAGAAAGGCTTTGAGTCTCTTGGCAAAATCCTCGGGCTCTTCCAGCATGATGAAATGACCTGCCAGCGGGAAACGCTCAACCTGCGTTTGGGGAATTCCCTTCAACATGGGCTGCCATTGTTTTGGATGGACAATTACATCGCGATCGCCGTACATGCCCATGGCTGGGATCTTGATCCGGTCAAGCATCGGGCGCAGATCGGTCCTTCGGAGCGAGGCAATCGAAAGCAGGAATGATTCGATGGTCGTCCGTGAGAGGTCACGGTCCATCATGTCCGCAAAACGTTCATCGCGACAAATAAATGGAGACGCCACCCTGACACCAAAGCGAAACACGCTCATCATATTAAACAAAAGGAAGGCAATTGGACGCATCCCTGCAAGTTTGAGAGGGAATGCCAGCGACGAGCCGGCAATGGGCGACCCAACGACGACAACCTTGCTCACACGTTCAGGATAACGGATGGCTACCGAAAGACTGACTGTGCCTCCCATGCTATGACCAACAAGCGGCGCATGCATGATGCCCAGTTGTTCCATGAACTGATTAACGAGGCTGACGAAATCCTGCACAGCATAGGTTTCGCGTTTCTTGCCTGATTCCCCAAAGCCCCAAAAGTCCAATGCGTAGGTGCGGTAATACCGACCTAGAAAACCCATCGTTTCCTGCCACAGGCCCCATGAGCCGAGCCAGCCATGCAAAAGAATAACAGGTTTCCCGCGCCCGTATACTTCGTAATGAACAATACCTTGATCAGTGGTGATTGAGGACACGACTTCCCGCCAACGGGTCTCCCCTATTCCATTTCAGCAAGAATGCTGTACAGCAGTTCGAGAAGGACGGATTTTACAGTATCCTTGTCTGTGGCAACACAGGGAAGGAACCTGACTTTGTTCTCGAGCCGCAAGGCATGGCGCATGTCTTCCATATCCCAGGCATCAGCCATATCCTGTTTGTTTGCCGCGACGACATAAGGGGTGGGCGCATATGCGCGGAAGGTCTCAAGAATTGAACGCGCTTCACGAAAAGTTTCGGGACGGGTGCTATCCACCATGACGATAAAACCAAGCATGCCTTCCGAAAGGATCTCCCACATGAAATCGAAGCGCTTCTGGCCCGGCGTACCAAACAGGTAAAGGACCAGGTCCTCATCAACGGTGATACGACCGAAGTCCATCGCGACGGTCGTGGCTTCCTTTACCGCCGCTTCCGCCTTATTGGAGATCTTGCGCTCAGTTGAGACAACATCGATCTCGCTGACGGACTGAATGAACTCCGTCTTGCCTGCGCTAAATGGGCCTGTGACAACCATTTTTACAGTTTGCATGATTTCTTATCCTTCCGCCTGAATAACTATAGCGTCTTAATACGCCCGATTAATTTATTGACCAATGATTTCTGTTCCTCTTTGACCTGCGTCGGGAACATCTTTGGACTCTGTTGAATAACAACGCCCTCCGGGCGGATGATCTCCACAAGACCTGCCTGCAATAGGCCATAAACGATCCGGCGGATCTCGAGATCGTTCATCTTATTCGTCTGCGCGATCTGCTTCATCGTATTCCTGGGGTTGATGAAGGAGACCACGCGCCATTCTTCCACGCTCAGGTTCACATTTTTAAGCGGGCGATCTGTGAACTTCAAAGCCATCTCTAGGCTGGGAATTTCATCCGAAAGCTGCTCCCATTCCCGCAACTGGCGGGAGCCTTCGATAATAATATTTTCAAGATCGAGCCGCACATTGATGCGGTCGGTGGGCGGCATCATTTCTGCTTCAAAACGGAAGAGACCTTCCACCCATGTGAACAGGCGGCGTACCACCTCGGTAAAGTATCCCTGGAGATTGGCAAGGATCTCCTCCTGTGTAAGATACCCGGAGTTGATCAACAAAAGACCTAGTTCCTTGTCCGAGATATTGCCCGCACGTTCCACAATGGCACGGTATTGGGTCGCAGTCAACCTGTTTGCCTTATGCAGGACCGTTGCCAGCGTTCCATCCTCCTGGCCCACACGCGCATAAGCCAGTTTCCCCTCGCGGAAGGAAATATAAGCCTGCTCACTCGGACCATCCACAACAAGTGTGCCGGTCTTGTGAGCAAGATTGATCAGATTGAGCAATTGTGTAATCGTAAAGTCGCGTAAATTTCC
>DATIUT010000309.1:0-3820 GCA_035466615.1 Anaerolineales bacterium
TGTGTTGCTGATCTTGAAATCGTCGGTGATCTGAACTTGCAGCGAACCGATCATCAACTTGTCGGTCTGGTGCAGAAGCATGAAGAAAAAGAAAACACCCACTACAAACCAGCGATAACGCGAATGTTCCTTGGACATGGCAACCTCACAAAGAAGGATTTGTCCAAGTATCAGGTTTGGAGTTCAAGGTGTCAAGTGTCAGGTATTGGCAAAATACGGATGCACTGCGCCGTAAAATGTCAAAACAAACGACCTCTCGGAATGGAGGGGCGTTGCCCGTGTTATCTTTTGAGCAAAAACAATATCCCCGCGCCCAAAGCGCAGATTCCCATGACCACCCCCATGAAGGAAAAGCCCAACCCAAACAGTTCCTGGGCGCCAGCCAGTATCAAATAAACAGCCAGCAGGAGGAAGGCAAGATTTTTATTCAGTTTCATGTTGGTTCGTCCTTTCTAAAGTTAATATTCTTCCGGCTTGGAAATGATCTCCTGTGCGAGCTTTTGGAGTTCATCAGAATCTTCTATTTTCGCAGAATCGAAATATTGCATCAGCAGGTCAAGCGGACTCATACTGCTGACCACCTGTCCCTCAGGGATGCGCGCGCGCGATTCGATCTGCGGTCGTTTGACCAGGTGAAACTCAAACGCCTTCTCCGCGTATTTGCGCAAAGCGGACTCATCGATCAACGTATCCAATTCCCGTGGATATTCGACGATCAACTTGACGATCGCATCGGACATATCCTCCGGCAACGCAGACTTCAAAACCTCAGTCACGTTCTCACTGGACCGTAAAACT
This sequence comes from Anaerolineales bacterium, assembly GCA_035466615.1. Lineage (GTDB taxonomy): Bacteria > Chloroflexota > Anaerolineae > Anaerolineales > Villigracilaceae > Defluviilinea. The sequence goes on from DATIUT010000309.1 coordinate 799, forward strand.
GCCCTGCGCTCAATGAACGGACGCGTCCCTTCGATTTTTTTCCACTCAACCTTCGTGTCCCCGCGCGCGACTTCTGCGATGATGTAGAACTTGTCATCTTTCGCTTCACCAAAATCGACTCGTTCTATTGAACCGGGATAAATGACCGGCGGATGATGTCCAACATTCACATCCTGCGGTTTGTGGATGTGCCCCATCGCAACGTAATCGAGGCGTTTGTCTTTGACGAGCGATGTTGGCAATACCAAATCACTCCCCAGCATGACCATTCTCTCCGCGCCAAACATTGCGCCTTCAATAGAGGCGTGTGCAGTGAGGATCAACGGCAGGTCTTTATCGGCTTCTTCGATCCAGGTTTCTACAAGTTCCGATATCCGGGATTCGATATTCGAGAAAAGTTCTTTCGTGTCGCTCGCAGTTGATTCCATCGAAGCCATCAGGCCAGAGCGTGATATCCACGGCATGGCAATGACCTGGACCGGCACGTTCCATAAATCTTGCGAGGTCAGCAACTCAGGTTTTTGCAGAACTTTGACGAAAGGCACCTGCAATGTATCAAACTCTTGTATCGCGTGAGCACGTCCCGCCGCAGGAGAGAGATCGTGATTGCCAACCAGAAGCAAGGTTGGAATTTTCGCCTGCGACAATCGAATAATGCGTCTGCCCCACTCGCGTTGGAACGTCGGCGCAGGGGAACGGTCCTTGTAGGCGTCACCCGCAAAAATGACCATGTCGACTTTTTCGTCAATCGCCGCGTCGACGATGGTATCCAGCGATTTGAGAAAATCGAGGACGCGCAGGGGCAATCCCGTTTCGGGGTCATGGCGTCCGTAGTTTGCCATGTCTATGTGGGCGTCGGCAAAGTGGAGGATCTTCATAGTCCAATAACACCCGGTGGTTTCGATATGCCTCGCGGCTACTCAACCACCAGGGTTGCTTTTGTTATGGTTGTACACCTAAATCCTGTAATGCCTGAATCGCGGGGCCCCAATTGGGATGCAATCGGAGCGCTTCGCGGAAGTCATCAATGGCACCGGGGGTGTCGCCAATCATGTACTTGGCACGTCCGCGCCAATAGATGCTCTCTTCGAGGGTTGGCCTGGAGATGGTCTCGGTCAGCGTGATGTCCGCGAGATTGATGACATCCATATAGCGGCCTGAATAGAAATATGCCTTGTAAGGACCTGTTTGATACCACATCATGCGATAAGGGCGCTGGACATCTCCCTCGCCAATCGCATTGTAGATTGTAAATGCCTGATCGTAGGCGGTTGCCGCATCCACATATTGATACAGATCAACATGGCTTGTCCCTTTGGCGTACCAGGCGAAGAATTGGTCAATGCCGCTTGCGGTGAGGATATGTTCCTCCGCCACTGTGAGCGCGCTCTGTGCCGCCCATTGCGGGTCCGCATATGGACCGAGTACCTGCATCAGCTCGGCTTCACGTTCAGGTTGATATACAACGATGAATAGATTATCGAAAGAGAGCCAGGCCTCCTCAGCCATAAATTCATCATATTTGATGCGGAAGTTGGGACCGTCATTCCAGGTATCTTGAACGATCACTTCCTGTCGTTCACCATCATAGCCAGTGACAAACTGGTAATGCCCCAGCCAGGCAACCTTGCCTGCATAATCTTTTTCGTAATAACCTTTTTCTGCAATGAAGGGAAAACCGGCCGCAAGCAACTTCTCACCCAATTCGATATTTCCGCCAAGCCGTGATAACGCGCGGAACTCGGTCTCGTCATTGACGAAATCCACCATCTCATATGGCATGACGTTGACGTCACTTCTACCCTGCTGGATGAAATCCAGTTTGGGATCCTGTACGCCGGGTTTGATGGCTTTTGCGATAATATCGCGATTGCCGTCCCAGCCGACGTAATTCAATGCCATGCTTAAGTTCGCGGGACCGCAATAATTCCAGCGGTTCTTTTGGTCCTCGTAGCGAAAGTCTTTCAGAATAACAGAAGCAGGCAGGGGCGTGGATGTGACCGTCGGCGTGAGTGTTGGACCCTCTGTGGGAGTCGGAGTCCGCGTGAGGGTAGGCGACGGCATTGGGGTCGAAGATGTCCCGCTGACAACAGTTTCTGTTGGGGCTTGACCTGCAGGTTGGAAGACTGCGTCTTCAGGCGGATTGATCCAATACTTGATGCTGGATTGCAACCCTTCAAGCCGCGGCATGAGGCGTGAATAGACAGGGGGCAAAAAGAAAATGCCAACACCCAATACAAGGACGATTGGGATAATCCATTTACGGTTAAAGCGATTTTTCATATGAAAATTATACTGCCCGCTCAATGCAATGTAAACAAGCGTGTTCGGGTATTCTCAGCAAACTCTAATATGACAGACAGCAACTTCATGGGGATAAAAACGACATTTTCACTAGAATAATTACAAAGGAGTTCTTATGCGAAAAAGCACTGTTTTCATCTCTTCCATTCTCACCACATTTGCCCTAGTCATTTTATATGGGGTTGCCAGGGCGTATCAGAGTTATGTGGTGAATCAGACCGCAGAAACCGCGATCCAGCCAAATACCACCGTAGCAGTAGTACCAACGGATGCCCCCACCACGACACTAACCGTCATCACACCTGAAGAGGCGGCGCAATTGGCGGCACAAATTCTCGGGCATAACGATCTTTTGAGCGCGGAGACATCGAACTTCAACGGCATGGACGCCTATCTCATCACCTTCACCAACAGGGATATGGTTTATGTTGGGCTGGATGGGCAAATATTGTCAGTACAGGTTGCGCCTGTGGTCGTCAATGTGATGGTGCCCATCAAAAACAGCAATCAAAGTAATAATCGAAGTGATGGCGGTGGTGATGATAATCATGAAGATCACGATGACTAGAGGATAGGAATGCCTGCCAAACCCAACTCCCGCAACTGGAACGACGTGCAGACCGCGCTTGCAGCCGTCGCCGTCGTCACAACGCTTGGGCTGTGGAATTTGTTTGCACAGCCTTCAAAAACTGTCTCTTCAGAAACAGCCACCCTTCCT
>DATIUT010000310.1:0-10012 GCA_035466615.1 Anaerolineales bacterium
CCCGTATTTGTACGGTAGAGAGTTCCTTATTTGCAATCTTCCGGGCATACGCCATTTTCTTTCTCGACAGGACCGCACACGCCATCCCCGCAACTTCCTTGGATTTTCTGCAGAGGAGGCCGCGGCGTCTGTGACATTGTCTCTCGATTCGGATCGAAGAATTCCAGCGCAGTTACTTCGTTCCCGGTCGCAGAAAGGAAGAGTCTCGGTTGTCATGAAAAATCCCTTTCTATGGAGGTTCTTGCATATTTCTTGTTATACACACCGCGCGTCCCATTCTATGTTTTAGCTTCAAAAACCGGGAGTGTCCCGTGTCATTATTTCCATGCAAGGCTCCTGCAATCCATCATCCCCGCTCATGACACGCGTCATGGGCCGCGGCAGCAAATCATGACACCAGACATGCGCTCACCTGTGCCCACCGTGATATGATTTGGATATGCAAGCCCGCACGCAACAAGACGCAACCCGCATTCTTCGCCTCGCAGCGTGGATTTGGATTGGCTACCTGCTTGCGATGGGCATCATGGACCTTGTCCTATACACGCGGGTGAGGCTCCTGCCTCCGCCCAACCTGCCAAATCCACTCCTGCCAATCAATCCACAACCTGTGCCAGCCAGCTCACTTTTCGCGGTGTTTCTTTATTACGCCACAAACGGGTTTGTGGCATTTTCATTCCTTATCTTTGCCTACTGGGACTCGGTGCAGGAACGACTCGGCCGCGCATTCTACCCCCTCCTGCTCATTGCCATTTCAACCGCACCCATCATCATCAACGTACTGGTTGTGCCGCGTTTTCCCAACGGTCCCCTCTCAGGCGCGGAAGGCATGGCGCTTCGCCAACTTCCCGTTCTGTTCCTGGCGCTCGCGCTTGTGGCGTGGCAATATGAATTGTCCCAGGTTATTCTCTTCAGCCTTGCAACCATGGGGCTGGAACTTGCTTTGATCCTCGCCCTTCCCATTCCGACTCAGGGCCTGTTTGTGCTTGCCTTCATCGCCATTATTCGCACAATCAGTTTTATCGCGCTTGGTATTTTTATTAACCTGCTGGTCACACGCCTCCATGAACAACAAGACTCTCTGATGCAGGCAAATGTCAGACTCACGCATTACACGTCCACCCTTGAACAGCTCGCGATCAGCCGCGAACGCAATCGTCTCGCCCGCGAACTTCATGATACCCTGGCGCATTCGCTCACTGCAGTCTCTGTATCCCTTGAAACTGCGAAAGCCTATTTCGACCTTGACAAAGGCAAGGCGCGCGAACTCCTCGACAAATCCCTCGAAGCGACCCGTTCGGGGGCAGACGAGACGCGTCGCGCTCTCAAAGCCTTGCGCTCCTCAACACTTGAGGATATGGGGCTTGGGCTTGCCATCCAACGCTCAGCCGAATCTGCCGCCAACCGCTTCAAACTGGACCTCGAACTTGATCTGCAAAATCCCATGCCGTCCCTCATCCCGGACATCGAGCAGACCATTTACCGCATCGCGCAGGAATCAATCGAAAACGTCTCACACCACGCGCATGCAAAGAGACTCCGCGTCCATCTTTCGCAAAATGGTCAAGGCACAATGCTTATAATTCAAGATGATGGCATCGGCTTCGATGTCAATTCGAAAACCCCCACGGAACACTTCGGCCTGGTTGGCATGAAAGAACGCGCCCAACTCGCAGGCGGGCAACTGATGGTTGAGAGTGAAAGGGGCAAGGGGACCAAAGTTATGTTGACAATATAAATTCTCGAAAGACCTGTCAGGTCTGGATAAATATCGATGAAAATCCTTCTTTGTGACGATCAGGCGGTCATCCGCGACGGGCTTGAAATGCTCCTCAGCCTTGAAAGGGATATTCAAATCGTTGCCACCGCGCAGGATGGTGCCGAAGCCGTGGAACTCGCTGCCCAAAAGCAACCCGACCTGATCCTCATGGATCTGAAAATGCCAGGCACCAACGGCATCGAAGCGACGCGCCAGATCCGCGCCAACTTCCCGGGCATCAAGGTTCTGGTCCTCACAACTTACGATGACGATGAATGGATCTTCGATGCCATCCGCGCAGGCGCGTCGGGCTACCTGCTCAAGGATACACCGCGCGAAAAAATCGTCGAAGCCATCCGCGGGACAATCGCAGGCCGTTCCTTCGTTGACCCCGCCGTGGCGGGTAAACTCCTCAACCAGGTCGCCAGCAACCAGACCCAACCTGCGTCCCTGCTCATGGAGAAGCTCACTTTGCGTGAAGTGGACGTGTTGCGCCTCGTCGCAAAAGGACTCAACAATGGTGAAATCGCGAAGCAATTGCATTTATCAGAGGGAACGGTCCGCAACCACATCAGCGCGATTTTGGGAAAGCTCGGGGTCTCCGATAGAACGCAAGCTGCGGTCATTGCAATTCAACATGGGTTATAGCTGCAAGCACAAAGAACTGAGATGGACGGACAAACTAACGCAGTTCTACTGCTCACAGATTGATGGAAAGACGGGAAAAGTCTGAGAAGAATCTTTTGAGCAGGAGTTGACAGTGAGCAAAGTATTGTTTTTGAATCAGCCCGCCATTGGGCATCTTAATACCCTATTGACAATTGCCCTGCAGATGAAGGAAGATGGGCATCAGGTTCATTTCCTTGTGCCCAGCATCAATGAGAGGTTGGGAAATAAAGTTTTTGAAACAGCGGCTTCGGTTCCGAAGGTTATTGCAAGCCACAACATCCCGATGGATACCATCAGGCCGGTGCTCTCAACCGGTTTGATTGCCGTTTTGCTCCCTTCCGCAACCGGACAAAACGAAGTTGCCCTTTCGATGAGTATGTTTTCGCAGGGAATCGAGTACTACACACGTAAAATTTTGAGGGTCGTCGAACGCGTCAAGCCGGACGTTCTGGTCGCGGACTTTGCTTTCTTTGGGGGGCACCTGGCCGCCGAATTGGCAGGCATACCGTGCATCGTCATCTACCATAGCGGCTTGCCTTTTACAGGAAAAGGCATTCCACCTTTCGGCAGTGGACTGCCGATCGCACAGGGGAATGAAGCATGGGATCAGCAGTATATACGGCGGGAACAAATAATTTCCAGCCGATTGGATGCGCGCTTCAATGCCGCCAGAAAAAAGTTTGGCCTGCCTGTCTTCCCGGCGGGCATACTGCATACTCCATACTCAAAATGGCTGAATTTGATTACAAGCGTCGAGGCTATTGAAGCACCGCGCGATAATCTGACCGGCAATTCTCTGTTCATTGGACCCTGTTTTGCCAAAAGGAAGAATTCGCCCGAGGGCCACTTCCCTTTTGAGAAGTTGAGGAGCGATAAATACAAGATTTACGTCTCACTTGGAACGGTCTTCAATAACAAGCCCAAAGTATTTGAACGGATAATATCCGCTCTCAACAGTCCTGAGTATCAGGTGATTATCAGCGCCGGCGGTGCATACAAGAAGCTTTTACAGAACAAAATGCCTGAGAATGTGTTGTTATTTCAAAGCGTCCCACAGGTTGACCTGCTCCCAAAGGTGGATCTGGTCATCGGGCATGGAGGCAACAACAGCACGAACGAGACCCTGGCCGCCGGCAAACCGTTGATTGCGATGCCGGTAGGAGGAGAACAAGGCGATAATGCCCGCCGGATCGAATATCTGAAAGCTGGGCTTCGAGTGAACATCGCGAGCTTTGGCGAAGATGAGATCACTCAGAAAGTAAAATATATTAGAAGCAATCCCAAATTTCAGGAAAGGGTATCTTGCCTGAAAGAAGCGATTGATCAAACCGATGGGCCGAAGACTGCCTCTGCCTGCATTGAGTGGGTCGCGCGTCACAAAAGACTGTTGTCTCGTCCCGCCGGTTTCCCATTAACGGTCACAAAGGATAATCTGGCAGCATTGCTGTCAAAGACACACCATGAGGAAAACACGATATGTTAATCGATCAATTCTCGCCGGGTCACGACGTGAGCGCACGATATCAAATTGACATTCATGCGCCCATTGCGAAAGCTTATTCCGCGGCACGTCATTTGGATATGAGTGAGTCCTGGATCGTCCGCTGGCTGTATCGTTTGCGCGGCCTGCCCACATCCAGCCTGACCCTTGACGGTATGTTGAAATGGGGATTTGTTCTCCTCGCCGATAACCACGCGCAGGAACTTGTCTTTGGGTTGATCGGCCGCTTTTGGACTCCTTCCGCCCAAATTCAGTCCATCACGGCGGATACTTTTGTTGATTTTCATCAACCAGGATATGCAAAAGTAGTTGGAAATATAGCTTTCTTTCCTCGGGACTCTGGAATTGTCCAGGTCACGACAGAGACACGTGTCCACTGCCTCGATTATGTAAGCCGACGCAATTTCCGTCTGTACTGGTTGCTCATTGGGCCATTCAGCGGCATGATCCGCAAGGAGTGGCTGCGCCTCATCAAACAAGAGGCCGAGGAATCAGAGAATAGCGGGAGGGCAATTTCGGACAGGTCGTCACGGATGTGATCCTCGGAATTGTGTTTCAATCCAGTGATGCGCCGAATGTTGCCGGGATTGTGGAGGTTTGGGTATGTGGGGTGAATGTTCAAAACTCCACCAAGAGTTTCCCACTCATACATCCAATATACAGATACAAGTTTAGATATGCAGTATCAGCCTGATATGATGGATTTTTACCTGCCGGCTTTTGATTAACCCCAACATCAATTTCCTGGCCGGAGGCTGATGAGCCCGGCGTTACTCCCAAGTCCGATCATCACGGATGGGCGGAGATGAAGGAGGCAGACTCTCATCTGAAACAATTTTTACTTCAAGATGAAACTTGATCGCCTCACGTGCGACCTGGGTCAGGCTGACCGTTAAAGAAGTTGAGTCGGCGGCGTCCGGGCTTGCCACGACATGCAATGCCAGATGGTCCTTATGTTCATCCCGCGTGATGACAGCCTGCCAACGGGTCACCTCTGGGAAACGCGCTATAAAATCCGCGATCTGACGCGGATGCAGGAACATGCCCCGCACTTTGACCGCGTCGCCGATGCGTCCCTGCCAACCCATCAGCCGCGCAGATGTCCGCCCGCAGGGACAAGAATCGGGGTTGAGGGACGAGAGGTCCCCCGTCCCAAAACGAACCAAAGCATAATCCTTATTAAACAGAGTGACAACAATTTCGCCTGTCTCACCGGGCGGTAAGGGCTGTCCGCTGTTAATATCACAAATATCAATAATCGCATCATCAGGCAGATGCCAGCCATTTTCCTTTTCACATTCGTAACCAAGGTTGCCGCATTCAGCAGTGCCATATCCCTGACGGGCAATGGTCACACCATGTTCATGAAGCCAGGCGCGCAGGGAAGATGGCAATGGCTCGGCAGTGAAGAATGCTTTGCGGACAAAAATTTCAAGTCTGTTTTCCGCCGCTTTCTCGATCAATGACTTAAGATAAGAGGGCAGGCCCACATAACCAGCTACTTTCAGGTCATGCAACAGGCGCGCCTGTTGCTCCTGATTGCCAATGCCGCCTGGAATGACCGCGCAACCAACAGCCCATAGTCCCTCCTCGAACATGGCTCCTGCAGGTGTGAGATGATAGCCAAAGCAGTTCATCACCACATCATGGGCTTCAAAGCCCGCCGCTTGTAAAGCAGTTTTCCAGCGCCAGTAATCAGATGTGCAAGGTTCAGGGTCATAAATGGGGCCCGGAGATTGGAAAATCCGCTTAAGTTCCCCGGGTGCGCAGGCCAGGAATCCTCCAAAGGGCGGTTCGGCGGCTTGAAGTTCCACCAGGTTGTCTTTACGGATGACAGGCAGGGCATTCAAGTCCTGAGGTGTGTGGATTGAATCAGGGCTGAGGTTTGCCTCTCTTAGACGACGGGCAAATCCGGGGGAGCCCGAAGCGAGGTGCTGGATGAGTTCATTCAAGGTCATGTGTCTCTCCTGTATCAGGAAAGCCAGCGTTTTCGACGCTTGTAGTGTTTTACATCACGATAGGATTTGCGGTGTCCGACCTCGGTCAGACCGAGGTAGAACTCGCGTACATCGGCATTCTCACGCAAATCAGCGGGATAACCTTCCAGGACAATACGACCGCTTTCCATAATATAAGCGTAATCGGCCATACCAAGGGTCTGGTTTGCATTTTGTTCGACAATCAGAATCGTGGTTCCGTGTTCCTGGTTGATGCGTTTGATGATATCGAAAATTTCCATGACGAGCATAGGAGCCAGGCCAAGCGATGGTTCATCCAGCATCATCAACTTTGGTTTCGCCATCAAGGCGCGCCCAATGGCTAGCATTTGCTGTTCGCCGCCGGAAAGGTAACCTGCTGTCTGATGGCGTCGCTCCTTAAGGCGCGGAAAGTAATGGTATACCGTTTCGATGTCTTGATGGTAATTGCTGTCCCGGCGAGTGTAACCACCAACAATCAGATTCTCTTCGGTAGTAAGATGTTCGAAAACCCGCCTGCCTTCCATGACCTGGAAGACGCCTTTGGAAACTATCTCCGCCGCGTCCTTGAGGTGAATGGTCTCACCCAGAAACTCGATCGAACCGTCGGTGACTTCGCCATTTTCAGGCTTGAGCAGGCCGGAGATGGCCTTGAGCGTGGTGGATTTCCCTGCCCCGTTCGAGCCGAGCAGACCGACAATTTTGCCTTCAGGCACCTGGATGGACATGCCTTTGAGCACCAGAATGACATCGTTATAAATAACTTCAATGTTGTTGAGTATAAGCATAACAGTTCCAGTTGTCCGTGATCAATAGCCAGTGATCGGTGGGGTGGGCAGTGAGCGGGTAGGAGCCCACTGCCCACTGGTAACTGATTACCGATTACTATTTATTACTTGGCCGAGATAAACTCGCTGACCTGCACCCACTTACCGCCTTCGACCTTGAACAGTTTCAGGGCGTCATTGCCTTTATGGCTGTCTGCGGAGAAGGAGATATTGGTGGTCACATCACCAGTGTTGAAATCCTTCAAGGATTCGAGTGCGGTTTTGATATTTTCGCCGTTGACTTCCTTGCCATCCTTGAGCACCATTCGGATGCCTTCGACCATGGTGGCCATGGTCCACCAACCCTGGGTGTAATGCAAGGTTGCAGATTCGAGGGTCTTGCCCTGTCCTTTCAGGAATTCTTCGGCATCTTTATGCCCGGCAACAGGAGATGTGGGCGGGGCAAAGGGAATAGCACCCATCACGCCTTCGGCGGCGTCACCGGCCAGGTTGACCAGAATTTCATCCGCGCACCAGTTCAGACAAATGAACTGTGCGCCAAAGCCCTGGCTCTTGGCGTCCTTGAGTAGCACCGCAGCGGGGCTGGAAACGGTGTGAACAACAACATAATTGGCACCGAAGTTGGTCATCTGAGCCAGTTCAGCAACATAATCCGTCACGCCTTTGGGCATCGGCAGGCTGGTGAATCCAACACCATTTGCTTCGGCAAAGGCTTTTGCGTCCTCGACCGGAGAGGTACCGAAGGGGCTGTCGTGATGGATCAGAGCAACCTTGGGTTTGTCAGTATTGCCTTTCGCAGCCCAATCGTCCATGGCCCAAAGTATGGCAATGATGGCCTGGTCGGAGTAAGATGTACCAATCAGGAAGTTGTAAGGCGCAGCGTTCATATCAAGCAGGGCGGCAGAGTAGGACGCGGACATGAATGGGATCTTGTCCTCGGCGATCTTGGTGCGCAGGGCTTCGGTATCACCCGTGCCCCAACCCATGAAGGCCACAACACCCTCGGAAACATACTGGGTGTATAACTGTTCGGCCACATCCACCTTATAGGCATAGTCGGCAGAAATCAGTTCAATCGGATGGCCTTCGACGCCACCCTGGGCATTCAGCCATTCTACATAGCCTTTCACACCTTCTGAGTAAGGCGTGCCGACATCACCAGTGGCACCGGTCAGGTCGAAAATGGCGCCAATCTTTATGGGGGTTGCTGTATCCCCGCCGCCCCCGCTGCCACAAGCTGTCAGTACCAGACTGGCAATGACCAGGGCAAAAAAAACGCTTTTGAATTTACGAGACATTTCTGTTCCTCCTTGGAAAAGGTTCATATATGAATTACGACCGATATGGTGTATTAAATTGTTAATTGAATGAGACACACCTCCTCGCGCGTGAAAATTTTTCCTTCTCAATCTAGGCAGGTCAATAACTGAATGGCCATAGGCGGAAGTAGTCTTTCAGGTTTTTCCACATCTTGTTCAAGCCTTCTGGTTCGAAAACGAGAAACAAGATGATAACCAGACCAAACATACCCTGCTGGATAAAGGGGATGATGTTATCAATGATCGGGAACGATGATTTGACCGCCCGTCCCAGGTTGGTTAGCACAACTGGCAACAGGGTCATAAATGCCGCGCCCAGGTAAGAGCCGGTAATGGAACCCAACCCACCGATGATGATCATAGCAAGATAAGTAACCGAGACATCCACTGTAAAACGCTCCCAGGTGACGATGCTGCGGTAGTGGGCGGTCAGTGCCCCGGCTAAACCTGCCAGAAAGGATGAGACCGCGAAAGCCAGCAATTTGTACTTGAACAGGTCCACACCCATAACCGAGGCGGCAATATCCTGGTCACGGATGGCGATGAAAGCCCGCCCAAAATGGGTGCGAAACAGATTAACAGATGCAATAGTTACGATGACTACCAACCCCCATATGATCCAATAGAAATTGAAATCGGTGTTTATGCGGACACCAAACAACATCGGGTTGGGTACAACCAATGCGTCTACACCACCGGTCAAGGCTTCCCAATGCGTCACCACCCATAAAATAATAACTTGGGCTGCCAGAGTGGCGATTGCAAGGTACAGTCCCTTCAAGCGCAGGGAGGGGATGCCGAAAATCGCCCCAATCAGGGAAGTGACAAAGCAGGCCACAATGGTTGAAGCCCACCAGGGCAGGCCCATCTTGGCGGTCAGGATGCCGGCAGTGTATGCGCCCACGGCCATAAAGCCACCCTGACCGAGGCTGATTTGCCCCGTATAACCGACCAGGATGTTCAAGCCGATTGCACCGATAACGGCAATTCCGACCTGGTTGGCCAACGTCAGATAATAGCGATTGGCCAGGAAAGGAAATACCAGCATAAAAACGACGACAATGACAATGCGAATCTTTTGCGCGTGCGTGCGGCGTAACGCCATGTCTTTTTCATAGGATGAGTGGAAGATGCCAGAGATCATTGTTGGTTTCCTGCCTATACCCTTTCGATGATTTCCTGACCGAACAAGCCATATGGACGTACCATCAGGATAATGATCAGGATGATGAACGGCAATACCTGATTCAAGCCCTGACCGATATAACCGCCAGTGTATTGTTCAAGCAAGCCAATGATGATGCCGCCAATGATGGCGCCGGGGATCGAGTCCAGCCCGCCAAGGATGACAACAGGAAAGACTCGCAGACCAAAACCAGCCAGTTCTGGGCCAACGCCAACAATGTTGGCAACCAGTGCGCCGCCAATGGCCGCTGTGGCTGCGGCAATGGACCATGCCCAGGCGAAAATTTTCTTGACGCTGATACCCATGCTCAAGGCCGCCTGCTGATCGTCGGCCACGGCGCGCATCGCGATACCTTCCTTTGAACGGCGGAAAAAAAATGTGAAAAAGCCAAGTAACAGTGTGGCAATCACAATGGCCCATAAGCGGTCCGCTCCGACTGTGGCTCCCAGAATTTTGACAGGCTGGCTGGGAATGAACGGAGGAAAGGCTTTCGGCAGGTTGCCCCAGATGGTGAAGACAATGGCCTTAAGCAGACTGCTAAGACCGATCGTCACCATGATCACCGAGATGATGGGCTCGCCAATCATAGGTCGCAAAACCAGACGTTCGACCAAAATTCCCAGGCCAATGGCAGCGACAATGGTCAGGGTCATGCCCAAAGTCCAGTGGAGACCGATCTGGGCAATCATGGCGAAGATGACATAGGCGCCCACCAGCAGGAATTCTCCCTGCGCAAAGTTGATTACGTCGCTGGATTTGTAGATGAGCACAAAACCGAGAGCGGCCAGCGCAAGGATGGCGCCGTTGGTCAGGC
>DATIUT010000311.1:0-4245 GCA_035466615.1 Anaerolineales bacterium
CGCGGCCCAGTTCATCTGTGCCGAACCAATACTGGGAGGAAGGCGGTTGAAGCCGGTCATCAATCGTCTGGGCGAGAGGATCGCGCATAGAGGTGAAGGGAACAATAATCGCTGCGACAGCCCAAAACAGAATGATGAAGAAGCCGAGCATGGCCATCGGGTTACGGCGCAAAGAGCGCAAGCTGCGCTGGAGGGGACTCTCAGTATTTTTTGATAAGGAAGGTTGGGTCAAATCTGCCATAGTCATGGCTTATCCTTCCCGAATGCGCGGATCAATGATGGTATAGAGCATATCCACAAAAATATTCACCAACATATAAATAATGGCAATCAGCAAGGTCGTACCCGTGATGGCAGGGTAATCCAAGTTGGCGGCGGACTCCACTGCATAACGGCCAATCCCCGGCCATGAAAAAATTGTCTCGGTCATGATGGCTCCGCTCATCAGGCCAGCAAAAGCCAGACCGACCAACGTAACCAGCGGGATGAGTGCGTTACGCAAAGCATGTTTTAGTATGACCCATTTTTCAGACACTCCCTTGGCACGGGCCGTGCGGATGTAGTCCTGTGAGAGCACTTCCAGCATTGAAGAACGCGTGATACGCGAGATCAGGGCCAGGGTAAACCAGCCCAGGATGATTGAAGGCAAGACAAGGTGACTGAGCGAACTCCAGAAAGCCGGCATGTTGCCCTTCAGCAGGGAGTCAAAAACAAACAGGCCGGTCACAGATTCCGGGGCGCCGATGCGCGAATTGATGCGGCCCGGTCCCGGCGCCCAACCCAGTTTGTAATAAAAGAGGAACAAGATCAACAGACCCGACCAGAAAGGCGGCATGGAAGCGCCCAGCAGGGAGATGATCCGCGTCACCTGGTCGGCAAAACTATCGGCCTTATAAGCGGCAATGATTCCAAGGGGCAAGCCGAACAGGATGGCGAAAAGAAAGGAACAGATGGAGAGTTCAATGGTGGCGGGCAGGAAGGTTTTCAGGTCCGAGGCAACCGGGTTTTTTGTCTTGAAGGATGTGCCAAGATCGCCTTGAAGGAGGTTTTTCAGGTAGATCACATATTGCAACGGCAATGGCTTGTCCAATCCCCATTTTTGTGTGGCAGCCGCGACAGCCTCCGGGTCGTCCATGGACCGTTCGGTCAAAATGACAGCTAGGGGGTTAACCGGTACGATATGCGTCACCACAAAAAGAAGCAGGGTAATCCCAATGGCCATGGGGATGATCAGGAGCAAACGCCTAATGAGGTTTTGAATAAGACTCATTGGTTTCTATCAACCTCCAGCCCATAAAAGTCAGGGGCGGGACCTTTTGCGCCCGCCCCTGGTGAAAATCGAGCTATTTGGACAGTTCGAACAGGTCAACGAACCAGACCGGGTGGAATTTGAAACCTTTCAAATCACTACGGAAAGCATGCACATACTGTGACTGGTAGAGCATGGTAAACGGCATTTCTTCGATGAAGATCGCCTGTAACTTCTCCACGGCATCCTTGCGAACAGCGGGATCGGAGGTGGTGCGGATGGTGGTGGCCAGCGCGTTGGCATCCGGGTTCGCGAACCTCATGCGGAAGGCAATCGAGCGATCACCGAGGCCGAAGTAGTCGGTCCACATGGTCACATCGAGGTAGTCTGGGGTCCAACCGCCGAAAGCCATCGGGAGCTGCTGGGCGCGCATCTGGGTGAGGTAGACACTTTGTTCCAGAGGCTTGAGGGTCACAGTCATACCCGCTTCAGCAAGATCGCTTTGGATCTTGGCGGCAACGATATCGCGGGTGGCGTTGGATGCATAGTACAGGTCGAACGCCGTGCCATCAGGATAGCCTGCAGCAGTCAGTAATTCCTTGGCTTTGGCAACATCGCGCCCCTGAGTCTTGGATGGGTCAACACCGAGGATGCCGATCGGGATGATGCTTGGTGCACGGGCAGCATAGCCGTTCAAGACAGCCTTGGCGATTCCCTCGTAATCAATGGCTAACGCCACCGCCTGGCGGACTTTTTTCTTACACAGGATCGCAAACGAATCGACACTTTGAAGTTCGGCATATTTGGCCGGGTCAGCCGCTTTAATGTCTTCCGGACAGGCGTAGGTCATGGCGAGGTAGTTTTCGTCGAGGGACTGGTCAACGGAAATGCTGATGTCGGGATTGGCTTTTGCCTGGTCAACAAGGTCTGTTGACAGACTGCCAATCATATCCGCATCGCCCTTTTCGAGCATTTGCAGTTGGGTGGTGGGGTCAGACACGTGGGTGATGACCACTTTGTCAAATTTGGGAGCGCCCTTCCAGTAGTTCTTGTTGGCAACCAATTCAACATCCGATTTCGGCGACCACCTGGTCAGGATGAAGGGACCGGAACCAGCGGAGTTCTGATCGAGCCATTCCTTGGCCTTGTCAGTAGTAGCAGCGTCGGCAGCGTCGGTACCGCCGTGTTCCTTGACCAGTTTGGAATCCTGAATGCCCAAGCTGGGATTGCAGGCGCTGGAGAGGAATTGAGGCAGAGGCTGGGCCTTGCCATCGTCGCCGACAGTCGTGGAAACTTTCACTGTGTAGTCATCTACGGCTTCGACCTTGCCCACGCCATCGAGGTTGAAAGCGGGAGCGCCAGCCACGTTCAGCAGACGGTTCCAGGAAAAGACTACATCCGCGGCGGTGACAGGGTTGCCGGAAGCAAACTTGGCGTCCTTGCGAAGGTGGAAGACAAACTCGGTGAAGTCCGGGTTGACATCCCATGATTCCGCGAGGCGCGGGACAATGGTGTTCAAATCATCGGGGCGGATATCAACCAGCGTGTCGTAGGTGTTGATATGGATGAACAGGTTGGTGGTCTCGCCAGCGTAGGCGGGATCCAGCGTCACCAAATCATCCAAATTCATGGCGATGACCAGTGTTCCGCCGGTAACAGGAGCCCCGGTGGGAACCGCGACAGCGGGCTCTGTTGCAACAGGCGCGACGGGTGCGACGGGAGAACCACAGCCCGCCAAAATGCCGGCCAACAAAATCACCAGCATAACGAACGGAAATACGCGATTTAGTTTCATGTCTCCTCCTTAAAGAGAGTAAGAAATTTATCTGGCAAATGCCAGGAGAGCACATTCGGTGCTATTTTACCTGCAATACACGCTGACTGCTAATAGCAAAGAGAGTGTCTAAAGCAGTGGGCCGACGAAGTCCATCACATGAGCGGAATGGTTTGGAAACAGTTTCGGCATTTCAACATGCTCCTATTTTAGCCCAGTCTTTTTGCCACTCCCTCACTTTTTTTACTCTTCGCCAATTTATGTTCGACCAAAAGCTTCATTTGCGAGTCGGAGATTTTTCGTACTGTATAGGGTTCGCATTTCATATCGGGTATTTTCCACAGTTTCCGGGCTAAATTCCAGATGAAATGCGATGGCTTTTGGGGCATAACCTGCTGATGGTTAATGAGTCCCGGAGCAGCAATTGCATAGGCTATAATTTTAGTGGCTATTTACTCAAACCTTTTACTTAAGGTGTCTCCATGACAAATCACTTAAATAAAGAAAATTCCCCCTATCTGCTTCAACACGCAAATAATCCCGTGGATTGGTATCCGTGGGGAGAAGAAGCATTAAATAAATCCAAGAATGAGAACAAACCCATCTTTCTCAGCATCGGTTATGCTGCCTGCCATTGGTGTCATGTGATGGAGCATGAATCCTTCGAAGATCCAGATACTGCTTCATTCATGAACGAAAATTTTGTCAATATTAAAGTGGATCGGGAGGAACGACCTGATATCGATTCTGTTTACATGCAGGCGACAGTCGCCATAACAGGCTCTGGAGGCTGGCCCATGTCCGTCTTCCTCACACCTGATTTGCGCCCTTTTTTTGCCGGCACATACTTCCCACCTGTTCGGCGCTATAACATGCCTTCCTTCAAGGAAGTATTGTCAAATATTGCCAAAGCATGGCGTGAAGATGTTCAGGAAGTGGATCGGGTTGGGAATCAGGTACTCGAACATATCCGTCCGCCCATTCACAAGCCCGAGAACAGGAATGAAATAACCACAGAAGCTCTCGAAGCGGCAATAAAGAATCTGCTTGATTCTTACGATTGGGGATATGGAGGTTGGGGCTCGGCGCCGAAGTTTCCGCAACCCATGACCATCGAATTTCTTTTACGCCGAGCAACCACTGATACAAATCAACGTGAACAAATAATTAAGGCTGTCGCCCATGCATTGAGTGCAATGTCACGGGGCGGGATGTATGATGT
>DATIUT010000312.1:0-2023 GCA_035466615.1 Anaerolineales bacterium
TCTCCTAGATAACGTCATTGCGAGTTGCTTCGTCGGGCCATGCCCTTCTTGCAATGACAGGATTCTACTAAAATTATTATAGATGAAATTCCGATTTTGTGGAATAATCAGCATACCGGGCGTATCTGCCCTGCATGAACGCCACGGTAAAAATCCATAAGCTGTCCACGTGCGGCGAGAAGGGGGCGACCGCAACAATAAAACGGCTCCTACCTATTAATCGGAGGATACCATGTCCACACCTGCTCCCATTTCCACCAGCGCCTCCATGGCGCGCAAAAAAGTGACCACACTTGCCTGTCGCCAGAAGAAGGCACGCGGTGAGATCATCACGATGCTCACAGCGTACGATTATCCTACAGCCATGGCAATGGACAAGGCTGGGGTTGATTCCATCCTTGTCGGCGATTCGCTTGCGATGGTCGTTCTCGGATATGAGAACACGCTCCCCGTCACGATGGAGGAGATGCTCCATCATTGCCGGGCGGTCGCGCGAGGCGCAAAGACCGCGCTCCTCGTCGGCGATATGCCGTTTATGTCATATCAGGTCTCTGTTGAAGAAGCCGTCCGCAATGCGGGCCGCTTCCTGGGACAAGGCGGCATGGACGCGGTCAAACTCGAGGGAGGACGCGAACGCGCCGACGCCATCCGCGCCATCACCGGCGCGGGCATTCCTGTGATGGGGCACATCGGTCTCACACCGCAATCGGTCCATCAACTCGGCGGGTTCCGCGCACAGGGCAAAACCGCCTCTGCCGCAAAACGCCTCATGGAGGATGCAATGATCCTCGAAGAAGCAGGGTGTTTCAGCATTGTGCTTGAATCGGTCCCGGCGAGGCTTGCAGAATTGATCTCGAAGAAACTGTCCATTCCCACCATTGGCATCGGCGCGGGCAACGGATGTGACGGCCAGGTTTTGGTCACGCACGACCTGCTTGGGTTGTTCGACCGTTTTACGCCGAAGTTCGTCCGAAAATATGCCGACTTTCATAACGAGATGCAAAAGGCTTTCGCTGATTACATCGAGGATGTGGAGACCAGGCGCTTCCCTGCGCCGGAGCATACGGTCGAAATGGCTGATGAAGAATGGGAAGAGTTATTGAAAGAAATTGGATAACCAATTCCTGTCAACCTGAGCGTAAGCGAAGGGTCTCTATCACAAATAGCGGAGATTCTTCGCTACGCTCACATCGTCCCGATATCCTTCGGGAGAATGACACAAAACATGAACAACCTCCTCATCGTTGGCACGGGAGCGTTAGCCACTCTCTTTGCCGCGCGGTTAACTCAGGCGGGACATCAGATCATGATGCTGGGCACATGGCGGGAAGGGATTCACGCGTTGCAAAAAGGCGGCGCGCGGCTTGTTGATTCTCACGGGACTGAAAGACAATTTCCCGTTCACGCAACAGATGACCCGCGCGAGTGTATGGGGTCGAAATATGCAATCGTACTGGTCAAAGCCTGGCAGACAGAACGCGTCGCGCGTCAACTCAAGGAATGTCTCGCGGATGATGGACTCGCACTCACCCTCCAAAACGGACTCGGCAACCGCGAAACGCTCATTCGAAGCCTCGAGCTGGATCGTGTTGCCCTGGGCAGTACCACCACTGGAGCCACCCTGCTCGGTCCGGGTCTGGTAAATGAGGGCGGAGAGGGAATCATTTCCATGGAACGGAATCAGGCCCTCGGTCCGATCGAAGAGGCGCTACGATCGGCTGGATTCAACATCCAGTTGGTGGAGGATGTGCAATCCCTGATCTGGGGGAAACTGGTGATCAATGCGGCGATCAATCCATTGACGGCACTATTGCGGGTGAAAAACGGCGAATTGTTGGAACGTCCATTTGCACATGAAGTGATGAAGGCGTTGGCGCGTGAGACTGCCCAGGTCGCTCACGCTGAAGATATAAACCTGCCGTTCGATGACCCCATCGCCAAAGCGGAGGACGTGGCTCGCAGGACCGCTGCAAACACATCATCCATGTTGCAGGATGTACTGCGCGGCGCGCCGACGGAGATC
>DATIUT010000313.1:0-4093 GCA_035466615.1 Anaerolineales bacterium
CAGGGATGTCCCTGAAAGAGGGCTGAAACTCTGGCAAAAGGATATTTCATGCGAAGAAGCAGGCGCAATTGCACTTGTTGAATATTTACGTGGAGCGATGAGATAGAATCTTTGGTATACAGGTAAACACGTATACAAAGCGCGTGTTCACTTGTTTACCTGTATATTCCCCATGCTTGCCACCCTCACTATTCACCTCCACCTTCCCGCCTGCACCTCCCTCAAGGAAAAACGCGGACGGATCAAGCCGTTGATTTCCCGTTTGCACCGCGAGTTCAATGTTTCTGCGGCAGAGATGGATTTGCAGGATAAATGGGATGAGGCGGTCATCGGTTGTGTGATGATCGGGAACGACCCTGCCTTTTTACAGTCGGCGTTGCAAAATATGGCAAAATGGATGGAAGGTCACTGGACGGATGGGGATGTGATCGAGCAAAGGATTAAAATCGTTTGAAAAACAGTGGTGTTAATTCAGGTAGACAAACAAATTCAGGAGGTCCATCGTGAAAATCATGATCATGGGAACCGGGGGCGTTGGGGCATATTACGGCGGGTTACTGGCGCAACAGGGCAACGATGTGACATTTATCGCGCGCGGCGCGCATTTGGAAGCCATCCGCACGAAGGGGTTGCAAGTCAAAAGCATCTTCGGCGATTTCACCGTCCATCCCGCAAAAGCAAGTGACAAGCCTGCCGAGATCGGTCCTGTAGACTTGATCCTTTTCTGCACAAAAACATACAATACAGACGAAGCCGCCCGGGCGATCCAACCTGCGATCCGTCCACAGACGGCAGTGCTGAGTCTGCAAAACGGCGTCGACGCGACGGATCGTATCGGGAAAATCGTTGGCCTGGAGCATGTCATCGGAGGCGCGACCTGGCTTTCGTCCGCGGTGGAGGCACCGGGGGTCATCAAACAAGTTTCCCAGTTTCGTCGAATCGTTTTTGGGGAGTTGGATGGGGTCCGTTCAGAACGCATCCAATCCATTTATGATGTGTTAAAAAATATTGGAGTCACCGTTGAGGTCTCTGAGAACATACTCAAGATCTTGTGGACGAAATTCGTCTTCATTTCTTCGGCAAGCAGTTTTGGTTCCTTGACTCGACTGCCCATGGGAGAGTACCGTTCCATCCCAGAAACCCGCGCCATGATCGTTGGTCTGATGCGGGAGGTTGAAGTGGTGGCGCGTGCGCAGGGAATCGACCTCGATGAGGATGTCGTCCAGAAATCGCTGGATTTCATGGATAACGCCGCCCCGCACATCAAGGCTTCCATGCAACTCGATGTGGATGCAGGTCGCAGAACGGAGCTGGAGTCGATGATTGGCGTGATCGGCCGCAAAGGACGTCAACTTGGTGTCCCCACCCCTATTGCAGATTTTATCTATGCATCATTATTACCGATCGAGTTGAAAGCACGAAAGGGGCTTTCCTCCGCTCCGTGACGTTTTTATAAATTATTTACAAAAATTTGTTGACTTTCATTATTTAGCCTCGTAAAATACGTAACAACCACCTTATTTAGACGAATTGCTGACAACTTACATCGTTTTGAGGTTTTCAAATGTCGCTCTCGTCAATCAACATCCGCTTCTGGAATATTTTCCTGCACCGGCAATATGGGATTTCCCAGCCAGGTGCTGTTTATAACGTCCCTGGGCAATAAAATGCCCAGTGACGTTATATTTTTTCTGGAGAAGCTATATGGCCGTTCCTTTATTGGTTGAAATCATCACATACGCGCCGACGGCTTTTTATCATTGCACACATTGCGAGATTGCCTGGCATGAAATGGGCAAGTCCAGCAGGACACGTGAAGAACAGTTGGAGAGCAGTCTGCCGGAGGATCTGGCACGCGAATATCAAATAGTTTCCGTTTGGGTGAAGGATATGTTCCGGGTGCATTGCGACCAGTTGACGGTCAAGGTCATTGACGCGGCGTCTGTGGAAGGTGTTTTCAAGTCATTGATCTACAATGCCCGGCGCTACCCGGCTGTGATCGTCGGTCAAAAAACCCGCTTTATCGGAGAAACATCTCTCCAATCGGCGGCGGACGAGATTAATCGCTTATTAAATCGTCAGGAAGAAGCAAAACCTGCCCAACACTGAAAGGAGGCGCCACTTTTGAGAAATATATCTTCAACAGAGCAACGCTTGCGAAAGATGGCGGCGTAGGCGTTCCCCGCTTTTCAACATGCCATCGATATTTCTCACACGGAGGAGAATCTTTTATGAATACACTATGGATCGTTGTCCTAGCGGCTGTTGTCATTTACTCGGCATATAACTTCTATGCCAAGCGCATCGACCGTGACATCATCAAGTCGGATGCAAAAAAGGCAACTCCAGCCAAAATGTACATGGATGGCGTGGACTTCATGCCCACAAGCCGAAACGTGCTATATGGCTATCACTTCAAATCCATTGCCGCGGCAGGTCCCATCGTGGGTCCCATTACGGCGGCGAACATCTGGGGCTGGGCACCGGCGCTTGCCTGGTTGTTGATCGGAGTTTCATTCATCGGTTGGGTGAGTGACTACAGCGCGATCATGGTCGCTGTCCGAAACGACGGGAACAGCCTGAGCGCTGTCAGCCATAAATTGATTTCGCCGCGGACCCGCCCGATCCTGTTCACCTTCATTTTCTTTTATTTGATGCTGGTGGCAGGAGCATTCATGGGCATTATGGCCGCCTTGCTGGCCGCCCGCGCGGATGTCCCCCTAGGCATCGTAACGCTGGGTGTTATGGGCTTTCTGGCAGGCCAGATGCTTTATAAGTGGAAGATGGACCTGATCCTGGTAACGGCTATCGTGGTCGTTGTGACTCTGGCGGCGATGATGTTTGGCCCGTTCCGCGCCATCAACGCAGAAGGCAAATTGGATCTCACCCAGGGTCCGGTCAGTTCCGCGGTATTGGCATTCAACGGAGCCATAAACAAAATCAGCGGCGGCAATTCGGTCATGACCGTTTACGATCCGACCAATGCTGACCCGCGCATCCCGGCTCCTGCCGCGGATGGTACACGCCCGACCACGGCTGTGTATGACTCGGCGACTGGCGCCATCAAGACCATGCCGGCATATCTCTTCTGGGCGCTGTTCCTGCTGGTTTTTTCCTATCTAGCCGCGACATTGCCGATTTGGCGCTTTGCCCAACCCGTGAACTACATCGGTTTTTGGGTCACCCTATTGACCATTGGACTTAGTGCTCTTGGCGGAGTTCTGGCACCATTCATCAAACCAGAGATTGGTGCATTTGCACTTGAACCGCTCAAGACCTGGGGGTTTGCCTACGATGCGACCAAAGCCTGGCAACCGCTCTGGCCAATGCTTTTCGTGACCATTGCCTGCGGTTCAATTTCTGGTTGGCATGCACTGATCGGTTCCATTGGTACCGCCCGCCAGTTGGAGTATGAGACAGACGGGCTGCCTGTTGGCGGCGGCGCGATGTTCACCGAGAATACACTTGCCCTGCTGGCATTGGTGGCTGTTTCCATCGTGGGCACTGGTGGCGGTGCAGGCCGGTTTGCGGCCGGAGTTGGAAATCTGCTAAGCGTCCTGTTTGGCAGCAACTTCCTGGTATTCGGCACGGCTCTCGGCTTTGGCGCCTTTATGGTCATCGTGTTGACCGTAACACAACTGGTCTTCCGTGTCATGCGTGTAACACTCTCAGAGTGGGCTGGTGATGCCATCCCGGCACTGAAGAACATGCACATCTCGACCATCGTTTCGATGTTCCTCACGATTCTGCTGGTTCTGACCGGCACCTGGGTGTATCTGTGGCAGTTGTTTGGTGCCGCGAACCAACTTATGGCCGCGCTCAGCCTGCTCATCGTGACGGTGTGGCTGAGAGAACAGAAGAAAAATCCCTCGTTCGCTCTATGGCCAACCTTGTTCATGTACATCACCACACTGGCCGCCACCCTGGTCACCGCACGCAACCTATACGTGACCATCGTGCCGAAAGGCGGTGCGGCTGCCGGAGGCGCGTGGGCAATGATTATTATTGCTGTGTTGTTATTCATTACCGCGCTCATCATCGGCTGGGACGGTTATCAAGCCTATCAACGTTACTCCAGGACTCCTGCCAAGAA
>DATIUT010000314.1:0-10568 GCA_035466615.1 Anaerolineales bacterium
TCCTTTGTCTCCGCTCGGGGGCCACTTCGCGCCAAGCCGATGGGTAATTCGGATCAAAAACCTTTCCTCCCCGTGTTATTTTCCTCGTTAAATAAAAAAATGCCCGACGCTAAAAAAACAGCATCGGGCTAGGGAATGGGTGCCTCACCTATCATGATTTTCTCTCGACACCCATGTTGCTCAACTCGTCTGAATTGAGGTTCGCAACGAGCAGGTCCGCGCCAGAGATGACGGCGAACACGAGCAAACAGATAACGACAGCAACTACGAACATAGGGCGCCTCCTTTCTTTTGATATATTCCTATTAACCGCTTCTTGTTCGAAAAGTTATATCCCCTAACAGTACTGTCATGAAGTGTGTATCAATAAAGTTTTCAAGACTGAAAGGATCATATATAAGACGCAAAAATTTATTTTTTGTTCCAATCATTAATACGATTTTACGCCCGCAATGTTGCATAAAGGTGGAGCCATTATGCGCCTCCTGTGAACGTTTGCTCAGGTTGACAAAACCACCCTTTGAGATAAAATTCACCCGCAGTAAACAAAAGCCGAAGTGGCGGAATTGGCAGACGCGCTACGTTCAGGGCGTAGTGAGGGTTCCCTCATGTGGGTTCAAGTCCCACCTTCGGCACTAAACACATGGGACTCGCTGAAAGGCGAGTTTTTTGTTTGCACACCCTGCCAGTGGGGAGGCTTGGGAGTGGAAAAGCAAACTTGTCCAGCATCAGGCCCGGGTCCCATTGGAGGCGGTATGGTTTTCTCAAGGTCGCTTGATAAGATTTGATGTTCATGGCGTCACGGGGGGAAATTTTGCGAAAACGGCTAAGTTTTGCACTTGACACATGCAAAAAGTGCCAAATTCCTGACCTTGAAAAAGGCATCTTGGAGGCGGTTTTACGTCTTTTGTAAGGGGAAATAGCGCGGTATAATTAGAGAAAATCAGGCATATTCTTCATTAGTTAAGACGCGGAGTCGCGAAAACACGTTCTTCGTGTCTTTTTTATGCCAATATTCCATTGTAGAGAGAAGTAATGGCAGAAGAAACCAACATTCAAGCCGGAAACATCCAACTCGTTGACATCGATACCCAGATGCGTGATGCGTATCTCGATTACGCCATGAGTGTCATCGTGGCCCGCGCCCTTCCAGACGCCCGGGATGGATTAAAACCTGTCCACCGCCGCATTTTATATGCCATGCACGAGTTGGGCATCCGTTCGAACTCGGCTTACAAAAAATCCGCCCGCATCGTGGGTGAGGTGCTGGGTAAATATCACCCGCA
Source organism: Anaerolineales bacterium (assembly GCA_035466615.1). GTDB lineage: Bacteria > Chloroflexota > Anaerolineae > Anaerolineales > Villigracilaceae > Defluviilinea. The sequence continues at coordinate 1,287 of DATIUT010000314.1, forward strand.
CGGCGATTCAGCAGTCTATGAGACGATGGCGCGCATGGCGCAGGACTTTTCCATGCGTTATATGCTCGTGGATGGGCAGGGGAACTTTGGTTCAATTGACGGCGATGCACCCGCGGCGATGCGTTATACCGAAGCCCGCCTCCAGAAACTGGCGGAGGAATTACTTGCCGACCTCGAGAAGGATACGGTGGACTTTGGACCCAATTTCGACGAGTCGCTTGAAGAACCGCTTGTCATGCCTGCGCGTGTACCGAACATGCTTCTCAATGGTGCATCCGGCATCGCGGTCGGCATGGCGACCAACATCCCGCCTCATAATCTCCGTGAATTAACAGGCGCCATCATCTTCCTGATCGACAATTACGAGAGGATGGATGATATTGCTCTTGATGAATTGATGAAATACATCCACGGACCGGACTTCCCGACCGGCGGCATCATCGTTGGGCGTGAGGGGATCGACTCTGCGTATGGCACGGGCAGGGGACGTCTCGTCGTGCGGGGGATGGCGCATATAGAGGAAACGAAGAGCGGCAGGTTCAACATTGTCATTACGGAGATTCCCTATCAGGTCAACAAGACAACCATGATCGAGCGCATCGCCGAACTCGTGCGCGATGGCAAGATAGACCAGATCTCCGATCTGCGCGACGAGTCTGACCGGCGCGGCATGAGCATTGTGATCGAGCTCAAACGCGGCGCACAGCCGAAGAAGGTGCTCAATCAACTTTACAAATATACGACGCTCCAAACCACGTTTGGCGTACAGATGCTTGCGCTGGTGGACGGTGAGCCGCGCACATTGCCTCTCAAGCGTTCCTTGCAGATCTTCATCGAACACCGGCAGACGGTCATTGTCCGCCGAACGAACTTTGACCTGGCAAAGGCGCGGGCGCGTCAACACATCCTTGATGGATACCTGATCGCACTCGCGAATCTCGACGCGGTCATCAAGACGATCCGCGAGTCGCAGGATGCTGACGTTGCCAAGACCAACTTGATAAAGCGCTTCAAACTTTCCGAGTTACAGGCTCAGGCGATTCTCGACATGCAGTTGCGCCGACTCGCCGCCCTGGAACGCTGGAAGATCGAAGAGGAGCACAAACAGGTCACCGAACAGATCGCTCATTTCGAAGATCTGCTTGCCCACCCGAAAAAGATCCTTGCGCTCATTCAGGATGACATGCGCGAACTTGCAGAGAAATACGGCGACGACCGCCGCACACGCATCGCCGCGGATGCGACTGAGGAACTCAGCCAGGAGGATCTTGTCCCGGATGAGGCAGTGTTGATCAGCCTGACGGAACGCGGGTATATCAAACGAGTCGCCGCGACAGTCTTCAGGTCCCAGAGCCGCGGCGGACGGGGTGTGAAGGGGCACGAGACAAAAGAGGAGGATGAGGTCGTTGCGCTCATCCCAGCCCGCAGTCTGGATTCGATGCTGTTCTTCTCGGATAAGGGCAAGGTCTATAGCGAGAAGGTCTATCAGATCCCCGATGCCGACCGCACAGCAAAAGGCATCCCACTTGTCAACGTTCTCGCGCTCGGACCCAACGAACGCGTCACAGCCGCGATCGCTGTTTCGGATTTTTCCGCGCACGGATATTGCATCATGTCCACAGTGCGCGGAAAAGTCAAGCGCGTGGTGATGGAGGAATTCGCCTCTGTCCGACCTTCGGGCTTGATCGCCATGAATTTGGAGGAAGGCGACCAGTTGGGCTGGGCACGCGTCACCAGCGGCAAGGACGAGGTGATCTTCGTCACCAAAAACGGACAGGCTCTGCGATTCAACGAAAGCAAGGTTCGCGCGATGGGTCGGCAGGCGGCGGGCGTGCAAGCCATCAAACTCAAGAAGGATGATGCTGTTACAGGCATGGATGTGGTGGAGAAGGATGGTTCGCTTCTCGTTGTAACATCCACCGGCTTCGGCAAACAAACCCCGCTCAAGGAATATTCCCCCAAGGGACGCGCCACAAATGGCATTGCCACGATCGACCATAAGGCTTTGAAAGAGATCGGAAAGATCGTCGCCGCGCGTGTCGTTCAAAAGGACGATGACCTGACCATCATCACCGCGAATGGTGTTGCAATCCGCATCAAGAACAGAACTGTCAAACAGGCGGGGCGCGCCACGAAGGGCGTACATCTCATCAAACCGCAACCGGGCGACAGTGTCGCGTCCGTTGCCCGGATTTCCGCAGAAGACCTCAAGAAGGCGGGCGCGGAACTTCCGGACGAAAAGCCGGAACCACAGCCTCCATTGATATAAAGAGGACCTTGCAATATCCGTTACCCTGTAACAAACAAACCTCCTGATAAGTTCGTGCTTTCACACGATACTTATCAGGAGGTCTTTTTCTTTCCTGAGTTTTCAGGCGGGTGTTTGACTATGCCCGTGATTCTGCCGTCGCTGTTGCATTCGCAGGGGCTGCGTTTTCCCGTCTCCAGAAAATGGCAACAACAGCGATGTAGATAACATACGCGATGATTTCAGTCAATGACGGATTGCCGTTATAACCGAATAGTGTCTTAAGCAATTGACCGGCAACCGAGTTCTCGTCGAGGAACATGTTGACATCCCAAACGTGTTCGATCACGGCGGGGATCCAGCCGACCTCATTGAATTCATGGACGCCATGTGCCACAAGTCCCGCCGCGAACAGGATGAGCAGGATGCCCGTCACCTGGAAGAAGCGGCGCAGGTCAAGGCGGACAGTGGTGGCAAAGATGGTGTATCCGAGCAATGCGGCAGTACCAAGACCAAGGATTGTGCCAGCCAGTGTTTGAATGGTGTTGGTCATGATCTGGTTTGGATCGCCTGCGAAGAATGCGGCAGTGACGAAGATGGCGAGTTCCACGCCTTCACGGACGACCGCCACGAACGCCAGCCAGAAAACCGCACGTTTGCCGGTGGACGCGGCTGCTTTGTTGACACCATCCTCGAGTTCACTTTTGAGGAAGCGGGCTTGCCTGCCCATCCAGAAAATCATCCATGTAAGGATGCCGGCGGCGATGAGCATGGTGATGCCTTCGAAGATCTCTTCGGCCTCCTCCTCAAGGGACATGCCGAAACTTGTAAGCACAATAGCGGTGAGGATGCTGACACCGACCGCGCTCAGTGTACCCAGCCACACAGATGGGGCGAGGTCACTGCGGCGGATCTTGCTGACTGCGCCGAGGACAATGCCGATGATGAGGGCGGCTTCGAGTCCCTCGCGTAAGGAAAGTAGAAAAGTAGGTAACATTGTTTCTCCTAAACAGAGTTTTGGTATCGTATTTGCCGCTTTTTATATCAAAAATTGGAGAATGAATCCAGATGGGTGGGTGTAAATCAGCATAAATGGGGTTGAGTTGGCTTTTCAACCATGTTGAAAAATCTGGGCGAAAATGAAACAACCTCCGTGATTGGAGGCTGTCATAAGTGTGAGAAGGTAAACATAAATATTTAGTTATGTCTTACCCGTTTGTACTTTTCTTGGCCGCAGACTTCTTTGTCTTTCTAGCATTGTGATAGGGAGGCATATCGATTGTACAGACGCGAGACTTAGTAGTGTCAAGAATTTTGAAAAACAGGCTAGGATAATTTGTTGCGAAACTATCCGGGTCAAGACTGGATGTTATCACAGTTGGTAAATCTTCATAGTATCTATAGGTCAATAATTGATGTAATTTGTCCTCAGCCCATGCGGAATTCATGTTACTTTCTTTAAATCCATCCAAAATTAACAATGGGGCAATACGAATTTCATAAAATCGCCTATCAAACGATACATCTGTATTTGGCCGAAAAGTTGCTTTCAAATAATCTAATAACACAGACGCATCTGTCATTATTGCCTGACCGCCGTTTCCCATCCGATAGTGTCCAACAGCTGCTGCCAGGTGGGTCTTGCCACAATGTGACGGACCTAGTAAAACTAACCATCCGTTGGGAGTATCGGCAAACTGAGCAGAAGCGTCATGTGCAACCCTCAATCTGTTTATATGTTCCTTGGTTACCTTTTCGCGCAGAATTTCCTTGTCCTTAACGTTGTACCCATATGTGTTTTTTCGTTCCGTTATCTTTACAGTCACAATTTCTTGCCCGAGTTCATTTTCTCGAGGATCCCAGTTATGGAACGTCATTTCTCGAATGTCGTGCATTGAAAGCATTGAAAGTCCGGGATTGCTTGCCTCTGTTGGATGACGATAATCAAGAGTTAGTATACGAATATGCCTTACCAGTTCCTCGTCCATTAGCCGTGAACGGATGCGACTTTCAATTTCATCCAAAATAAGATTGGTGGTAATCACAGTTGGAAGTTTGTTAATGTAACGATAGTTTAATAGTTGAAACAGCTTTTCCTGACCCCAAGATGTGATATTTTGTGTTCCAAAATCATCTATTACCAACAATCTAACATTTCTAACCTCGTCAAATCGTTCCTCAAAACCCATTTCGGAACTACTGTAACCTGAACGTAACCGATCAAGCAGATCTGATGGCGTGATGAACAAAGTCGGTACATTTTGATTGACGGCTTCATTTGCAATTGCGGCGGTGAGGTGTGTTTTACCAGAGCCATAAGTGCCCTCCAGTAAGATCCAACCTTTCAATTCTTGAGCGAAATCCTCACAAGCCTGCTTTGCATCTATTAAACTGTCTTTCTCAACTTGTGTTATGGCATGCCTGGCCTTTGGGTTGCCCGAAGCGTTGAAATTTTCAAACGTTAAATGACCTAATCTTTCTAGATTGCTTAACTCATACAATCGATGGCGTGCGTTTTCTGTGATCTCGTGGGCGCGGCACACGCATGGTTCAAGGCGCCCGAATTTCTCATGTCCCACCGGCACATCCAAACGTAAAAAACCGACGCCTCCGCAATGCGGGCAGTCGGCCTTGCCGAGCGAGGTGCCAGGCATGGTCGTAGAAGGACTAATCCCGTTTGAGATATTCTTCGAATTCGCTTTTTGTGTATCGCTCTGAACCTTTTCCAGAGTTTTGCTGATCTTTTTGTCCATGCGTTCCTTCTTCTTTCCAACGCTTTAAAATCGCTTCCACATACTTCCAATTGCGCTTATTGTTCTTTACTGCCAACCCGATTGCATCTGCAATCCATTCATCCGGGTACGACTCTTCGGCGTCCTTCAACGCATCCGCGATCAACGGCGTGAGCGGGCCGATGTTCTCCTCGTACAACTTGAACACATTCGGGCGTTCCATCGGCGGGCTTGATAAGATCCTTGCGGATTCCCGCCATTGACCTTTCGCGAACGCCTCTGCTGCGGCGCGACCCCGAGGAGAGTTCAGGAAGTAGAACTCATCCGCTTCATGCTCGGACTTGAGTATGCTCCCGCGCTTCACTGCTTTCTCCAGCCCGGACTGGGTCTCCTCAACGCTCAACCCCAAATCCTTCGCATCGAAATCGGTCTGACACAACGCCCGGAACGGACCGTCCATGTGCTCGACACGCCACAAGAAGTACATGGTCACTTTCAACTCGTCCGCGCTTTGGATGTCTTTCAAGAGATGATGAAAGAATCCATCGGGGAGTTGGGTGAAGGTTTCAGAGTCGGTAAAGCCTTTGAATTTATTCATATACATTCCCGTCATTGCGAGGAGGGCTTTGCCCAACGCAGCAATCTCCACCATTGTGATTGGGATTGCTTAGGGTTATCGCCCTCGCAATGACGTTACTCATTCGGTTTGAACACCCTCGTCGCCGCGTTCTCGAACTTCGCCAGCGCGCTGCGGAAGACCAATTCCACGCTACCCACAGGGCCGTTACGATGCTTTGCGATGATGATCTCCGCGACATTTTGCTTGACCGTATCCTTCTCGTACTGGTCCGGGCGATAAATGAACATCACGATGTCCGCGTCCTGTTCGAGCGAGCCTGATTCTCTCAAATCCGAGAGCACTGGGCGCTTATCCGAGCGTTGTTCGACGGCGCGCGATAATTGCGCCGCGGCAAGGACCGGCACGTTCAACTCGCGAGCCAGAACTTTGAGATTGCGCGAAATATACGAAACTTCCTGCACGCGGTTATCGGTGCGGGTGTCGCCGCCCATCAATTGAAGATAATCAACGATGACAAGGTCGAGTCCAAACTCCATGTGCAGGCGGCGGCATTTGGTGCGGAGTTGCAACGGTGTGATGGCAGGAGTGTCATCGAGATAGATGTGCGTGTCACCGAATACTTCAATGGCATGTGTGAACAGGGGCCATTCACTTTCCTGCAACCGGCCCGTGCGCAAACGCTGCGAGTCGATGCCTGTTTCCTGCGCGATGAGACGTTGCACGACTTGCTCATTCGACATTTCGAGCGAGAAGATCGCCACATGCTTTTTGTGTGTGAGGCCCGCGTTCTTGGCAATCGAAAGCAGGAAACCTGTCTTACCCTGACCGGGGCGGCCGGCGATGATCAACAAATCGGAGGGTTGCAGGCCGGTCAGCATTTTGTCGAGGTCAATGAAACCGGTTGGCACGCCGTGAACGTCGTCGGGGCGTTTGGCGAGGTCATCGATGCGGTCGTAGTAGTCGCTCAATACGTCGGAGATCGGTTGAAGGTCATGTTTGAGGCGCCGTTCGCTGACGTTGAAAACCGCCTTTTCCGCCTCATCCATCACATCTTCAACGCTTGATTTTTCGTTGTACGCAATGGATGCAATCTGGTTGGCGGCGTTGATCATCTTGCGGCGGATGGAATGTCCCTCCACGATGTGCCCGTAGGATTCGGCATTGAGCGACGACGGCACCTGATTCACCAATGACGTCAGGTACGCAGGTCCGCCGATCTCGCTCAATTGGCCGCGCCGCTCCAATTCGTTTGCAACAGTCAACAGGTCAATGGGGACGCGCCCCTCGTGCAGGCTGTTGAACGTCTCCCAGATCCATTTGTGCCTGTGAATGTAAAAATCATCGGCGGTCAAAAACTGCGCGATGTCGTAATATACTTCGGGGTTAATGAAGACCGCCCCCACGACGGCTTCTTCGGCTTCCCGGCTATGAGGGACTGCCGTTGATGTGGAGGGGGCGGTGAGTTCTTCAGGTGGCAGGTAGTCGGTCATTTTTTCTTTGGCTTTTTGGGTTTGCCGGGAGATTCGTCATCCGGCTTGTCCTTGTCGTCGAGTTGGTCGAGATCGAGTTTGCCCAGAAAATCTTCGAAGACGGACAAACGCTCGGTTCCTTCCTCGGACAGCGGGGCTGATTCGCTTCGAGCGGGCTTTTCACCGCCCTCAGGCAGGTTCTCGTCAGGCAGGATGCCAGCCTCGTCCATCACGCTGGGATGCACCAGGATCGGGACGTGCGCCCGCACCGACAGCGCGATCGCATCGGATGGACGCGAATCAATATGGACTTCCCTGCCGTTCACTTCGGCAACGATGGTGCCGTAGAAAATATCGTTTTGCAGTTTGACGATCTCGATCCGTGATACATGCGCATCGAACGCGCCGAAGACATTGTTGAGCAGGTCATGTGTGAGCGGACGGCTCATTTCCACTTCCTGCAATGCGACCGTGATCGCCTCCGCTTCGTACGGTCCCACCCAGATGGGGAGGTAGCGTTCGGAATTTTTCTGTTTCAAAACAACGAGACGCTGGGGGGTCATCAAATGTACGCGTACGCTGTCTATTTGAACTTCGATCATTTCAGGCATGGAAACTCCATAAGGTGATGTCTTATTTTAGCATAATCAATCCTGAATGTGCGTTGAGTTGCCAGAATGTTGAAATGCGACTATAATCCTGCTCTGCCAATTGGGGCGCAGCCCGGCTAGTGCGTGGCGCTGGGTTGCAAATTAACAAATGAGCATCGTTTGTGTATCGGGGCGTGGCGCAGCCCGGCTAGCGCGCTTGCATGGGGTGCAAGAGGTCGGAGGTTCAAATCCTCTCGCCCCGACAAAAAAAGAGACTCCAGAGGGAGTCTTTTTTGTTTCCCGGCTGGTGCATGTGGCGCTGGATTTCGATACGAGCGGAAAACCACCGCTCTACTCAACCATCAAGCGTCAAGATCGGAGGCTTCCCCTGCGGGGATTTCGCAGGCTCAACATACTCTCCCGCCCCGACTGAATGTAAAAATTGAACCGGGCTAAAATCCATTCAACAAGCGAGGTGACATGAAGCCGAATTGGAAAAAGTACCTGCGCTTCGGGGACACAGGCGGTCGGCAGGATACGGGACGGCGATTCTCCTGCGAGGTGGTATATTTGGAGATGACCGGTCCACTATGGGCTATTGGAGGCAGAAAGTGAACAACAGCACAAAATCAGAAGGAAGACAAGAGACGAACAAAAAGAAGCCGTTTCCACTACTGCGGTACTTTACCATAACGAGTCTGATTGCCTTTGTGTTGGTCGCGGTTTCATTGGTAACATTCTATCGTCAGATAGCCGTCAATGAGCTGATGGAAATTGGGGAATCCAAGAACGCGGCATTAACCCAAACTTTTTCAAATGTCATCTGGCCCGAGTTTGCGTCTTTTCTTGGTTCGGCATCTGATCTGAGCCCAGATGCCATCCGTGCCCATCCCGAGACAACTCGACTTCGCCAGGCTGTCCTTGAGCAAACGCAGGGGCTTTCGGTAATAAAGGTCAAGATATACAACCTGGAAGGGATGACGGTCTTTTCCACCCAGGAAAGCCAGATCGGTGAAGATAAAAGCGAAAACGCCGGTTTTCTCGCCGCGCTCAACGGCGGTTTAGCCAGCGAGTTAACCCACCGGGATACCTTCAGCGCTTTTGAGGGCGAGATTGAAGACCGTGACGTGATCTCAAGTTATATTCCCATTCGACATGGCGGCCCTGACGTGGAAGGTGTATTTGAAATTTATGACGATGTGACACCTTTGTTGGAGAGTATTTCAACCGCCCAGAGGAACATTGCCATCGGGGTGACTTTGATCTTGGCTCTTTTGTATGCCATCCTGTTCCTGCTTGTCAGACGGGCAGACAACCTGATCAAGCAACAATTTATCGGGCAGCAACAGGCTGAGGAAGAAATACAAAAAGCGTATAACAGGGAGGAAAACGTTAATGAGTTCTTCCATTTCACCCTGTTGAATATTATCGGGTATGTGAATCGAGGCAGTGAAAAAGCGGAACTCCTCACTTATCTTGAACAAATAAAGCGGCAATTCGATGAATTGAAATATTTTATTCCAAAGACCAATGAAGAGTCGTCCCTGTCACACGACAAGTAAGATAAAACTGTGTTTGTGTTGGAATCACGTAACAAACGAATGCCGCCTAACACAGCGGACGCCTGCTGTCGCCGCGTTTTACAGGCATTTCGCGCAACGTG